>JBKOZS010000177.1:0-19982 GCA_046726015.1 Acidobacteriota bacterium | reverse complement strand
GTCCTTGAAGCGTCCCTTCCAGTTCTGGTGATTGTCGATTTTCCCGTCGCCGAGCAGCGAGAAGAGCCTCTCGATTTCGTCGTCTTGAATCGCCCGGCGGAGGCCGACGCCGTCGACGTTGTCGACGGGAACGAGCACGGTGGTTTCGTTTGCGACCATCCGAAGATGGTAGAAACCGCACGTGGTCCCGAGGATGGTTTTGGTTTCTATTCCCTGAACGACGCCGAGTCCATGGTTTGGGTAAATGACCTTGTCACCAACCTGGAATGTCACAGGTCCCCCACAGCAGCAAGCAAGGTGAGTCGGAAGGGGTGCGAGCCCTGAGCAGTCCTTTCAGTATACAAAAGGTACGCGGTTAGGGCAAGGAAACAGGCCTAAAAACGGCCCATTTTTCACAACCGCGCCCCAACGCAGGCGCGATACCGAACGAATTCACTCGAGCTCAGCAACCTCGTGGCGACCCGTGTAACTATGAGCGGTGTAACAATTTGCGGCTGAATACAAGAGCTTGTCGCTAGCCTCCGCCGTAGCGCGCCAGTGCGAGGTTCGTCAACTCACTGATGAGCTGGGTGTAATTGCGTCCGGACTTCCTGGCGGCCATCGCGAATTCCGCTTTCGACGCGAGCCACGGGTTCGGGTTGGCTTCGATGA
The DNA here is from genome assembly GCA_046726015.1 of Acidobacteriota bacterium. Taxonomy (GTDB): domain Bacteria; phylum Acidobacteriota; class Vicinamibacteria; order Vicinamibacterales; family 2-12-FULL-66-21; genus QHWT01. Next base: position 19,331 of record JBKOZS010000177.1, on the reverse strand, counting down.
CGGCGACGCGTCCGTCCGGCCGCAGGCGCATATCGATGCGCGCGTAGTCGCGCAATTCGAGCGCCTGGAATACCGAGATCGCCGTCTGCTGCAGCGCCGCGGCGGTGTCCTCGGGGAGATCCTCGACGACTGCGGACTTCGTGTCGCGATACGCGCGCGTGCCGCGCCCCCACTTCACTTCGGCGCCGGCAATACGCGGTCTGCCCTCCGGCAACTTCGACAGGTCCAGCTCCACGACGGGCAGTGCGATGGGATTGTCGTTGCCGATCACGCCCACGTACATCTCGCGCCCCTCGACGTACTCCTCGATCAGGACGGGCGAATCGAAGTTCGCGTGGAGCCAGTCGATTCGCTCCATCAGCTCGCGAATCGAGTTGACCACGGCGTTGAACTCAATCCCGATCGATCCGTCTTCGCGCGCCGGCTTCACGATGACCGGGAACTCGAGGTCGTGCGAGAAATCGAGGCGGCCGCGGAACGATCGCGCGAACACCGGCGTGTGGATGCCATGGAATTCGAGAATTTTTTTGGCGTTCGCCTTGTCCTGGCCGTACAGGAGGCCACGCGAGCCGGAACCGGTGAAGCGTTTGCCGAGCAGCTCGAGGTACGCGGCGATGCAGTAGTCGGCGGTGTCGTTGCCGCCGAAGGACTCGGCAAGGTTGAAGATCAGATCCGGCTCGGTGCGCGCGAGCGCATGGAGGCCCTTCGTCGACCCATCGAGGCAATGAAGCGTCGCCTGGTGACCGAGCTTGCCGAGGGCTTCGGCGACTTCCTCCTCGACCTCTTTCTTGTCGAGCGTCCGCGTCAGCGGCGCCTTGTCCGCTGGCGCGCCCTCATCCTCCGGCTCTTCCCACCGATCGTAGATAACGAGGACATTGAGCGTTCCCACGCGCGAGAATTATAAGCTACCGTTGCTATGATTTTGCATTTCGAGATCACCGGAGGACATTGATGAAGAGAAAGTCAGCCGCGCACATCGTTGCCGCGCTGGCGCTGGCGCTGGCAGCGGCGGCATGCGGCGGCCCGCAGCAGAACGAGTTCACGACCCAGGACGCGGGCGCGATTCGCCAGAAGAGCGACGCGTTCGTCAAGGCATTCAACGCGAAAGAGATTCGACCGATCGTCGAGATGTACGCAGAGAACGCGACATTCATGCCGCCGAACCGTCCAGTCATTCGCGGCCGCGATGCCATTAGAAATTTTTTCGAGGAGCTGCTCAACCAGTCAGGCGCGACGAACCTCAGGCTCGAAGTATCGGAAGTCGTCGGCCATGGACCACTCGCCTACCAGGCCGGCTCATACGAGATCGAATACAAGCCAGCGGGCAGCACGCCGCCGCGCGAACGCGACCGCGGCAAGTACTTGTTCGTGCTCCGCAACCTGGGAGACACGTGGCGATACGAGTACACGGTCTGGAACAGCGATCTCCTCCCGCCGGAACCCGTGAAGTGAGCTACTCCGGCTGACCGGCGTGTGCCGCGGGGCGATTGTCCTCGGGCAGCATCGCCGTGTGTCCCGCGCTGCGATACGAGCGAAGGACCGGCGTGACGGCGACGATCCACGCCGTCGCGACGAGGCATCCGAGGCCGCCGCTCACAACTGAAAATACCGGCCCGCGCCAGTTCGCCACCAACCCGGCCTCCAGCTCGCCCAGCTGGGGGCCGCCCATGAAGAAAATCATGTTCACGCCCGTCATGCGGCCACGCAGGCGATCGGGCGTCTCGAGCTGGCGCACCAGGTTCCGCAGCACGGTGCTGACCGTGTCAGCCGCACCGGTCGCGGCGAGGCAGAACAACGAGAGCCAGAACTGCTTCGAGAGCCCGAACGCCACGGTTGCGGCGCCGTACGCCACGACCGACGCGGCCAGCACCGCGCCGCGGCGCTCGATAGCGTCCACGGCACGCACCATGATCGCGCTGGCCAGGATGGCGCCAGCGGCCGGAGCTGCGTACAACCAGCCGTAGCCGTGTGCACCAACGTTGAGGATATCCTGCGCAAACAGCGGCAGCAGCGCGGTTGCCGATGAAAAGAACGTCGCAAAGAAATCCAGCAGCATCGTCGATCGAATGAGCGGCGACCGAAACACGAAGCGCAGCCCCTCGAGGGCCGCATTCACGGTGAACTGCGCGCGTTCGTTGTCCTCGTGGCGCCTGGTTGCTGCGCCCTGCTTTGGGATCCTCATCATGAGCAGCGCCACGATGACGACCACGAACGACAGCGCGTTCAAGCCGTACGCCCACGCGATCCCGAGTTGACCGATGACGATCCCGCCGAGCGCGGGGCCGGTGACGGCCGCCACCTGGAACATGATCGTGTTGAGGCTCAGCGCGTTCGCGAGGTGTTCGCGCGGAACCAGGTTCGGCACGAGCGCCTGGCGCGCCGGCAGATCGAACGCGCCCGCCGCAGCGCTGGCGGCGGAGATCGCATACACCGGCCACACAACGTTGAGGCCGTGCCATGTGAGGATCGCGAGGAGGCCGGCAAGCAGCGCCATCACGGTCTGCGTGACCAGCATGAGCCGCCGTCGATCGAACACGTCAGCGGCCACGCCGCTCAGGAGCGAGAACAGCACGATCGGCAGCACGCGCACGAGTCCCACCATGCCAAGAGCAAGCGCGCGGCGGTCGTCGGGCACCAGCAGCGACACGTGCCACAGGATGGCTGCCGATTGCATCAGGCTGCCGGAAAACGAAACGAGAAGGCCGATCCAGAGGAGGCGGAAGTTGCGGTGGCGGAGCGCGACGAACAAGTCCTCAATCTACCAAATGTGTGATGCCTGCAGTATGCTCGGTTCTCATGGGACCCATTCGTTACCTCGTCATGATTGGTGCCCTGGCTGCGTCGCTCGCCACTCCTGCGAACGCTTCAGCATCGCAACACAACCCGTTCCGCAACCTGTTCCCGCCACCACCGCTCGTGGTGTCCGACGCCGCGCCCGTGACCCTCACCGTTCCACCGGGGCGCGCGAGCCTGCGCGATACCCCGGCGGCTACGCAGAACGAGCCGCATCCCAAACCGCAACACACAGGGTTCGGTGCGCTGGTGCGCGATACGGGATCCGACTTCGCCGCGTTCCCTCGACGGAAGTCCACGTGGGTGATTCTCGGCATCGGCGCCGGCGCCGCCGCGATTGCCCATACTGCGGATGACTATGTCCAAGAGCACGCGACCGGTTCGAACGGTGCGGACAATTTCTTCAAGCTTGGGAAGTACCTTGGCGCTGTGTACACGCAGGCAGGCGTGGCGGTCGGCTTATATGCCATCGGCCGCTTCGTGACACCGGCGACCAAGGACGCGCCGAAGACGAACAAGCTCTCGCACCTCGGTTTCGATCTGATGCGCGGGCTCATCGTCTCGCAGGTACTCACGCAAGGGATCAAGTACGCCGTGCAGCGCGATCGCCCGACCGGTGAATGCTGCGCGTTTCCCTCCGGGCATGCGTCGGCGGCGTTCACAACCGCGTCGATCCTCGAACGGCATCTCGGGTATCGCGGCGCGTGGCCAACGCTCGTGGGCGCCTCGTACGTCGCGCTCTCACGCATTACCGACAACCGTCACTTCCTGAGCGACGTGGTCTTCGGATCGGCCCTGGGCATCGCAACCGGGTGGACCGTGGTCGGCCGTCACGGCCGCGAGAACTACGCGCTGTTGCCGGTGCCGGTGCGAGGTGGCGTCGCGCTCACGTTCACGCGCGTGAACCGATCAGACGACGATGCGTCAAACGCCGCCCGCATGCGATAATCAGAAGCTACCCTCCGGGCCGGAGTGGTGAAACTGGCAGACGCGCCGGACTCAAAATCCGGTGGGCTTTACCGCCCGTGTGGGTTCGATTCCCACCTCCGGCACCAATCCGCAACAAGCACGTAGCACCTAGCATCTGGCACGTAGCACCTGGCACCCAGCCCGGCACGCCCCTCGCAGGCTCCACCGCCACCCAGCCCGGAGGCCAGCAAATAATGGTGTGGGGTGCTCGGTCGATTACCGTTTTCGTACTCGTCGTGCCAATGATGGACTGGGACTACGCGCATCCACTGCTGTGGGTGACGGGGCTCGTTGCGGTCTGCGGAGCGGTCTTCGCGGCAGTATCAATCGTCCGCGACCGGCAGGACTGAGCGGATAGGCTGTTAAAGGCCACAGGAATTGGCCCCCTCAGCATTCGTATTCCTCATTCGTCGCCGTTCGTCATTCGTCATTCGTCATTCGTAATTGACACGCGTCACCGGCGAGGCGAGCGCATCCTCGATCACTTTCCCCTGGACGTCCTTCATCTCGATCCCCAGGAGCCTTGCAGCGGTCGGTGCGATGTCCACCGTGTCCACACTCGGGAGTGTGACGCCCGGCTTGATGCCTCGACCGGCAGCAATGAAGAGCGCCTGAAGATCCGGATCGGTCGACACATAACCGTGCGCGCCGAGGCTTCCCTCAGTGGCGTCAATGACGATGGGATCACCGGCGGCAGCGTTGAACGAGTAGCCCTCTTTCGCCGTCAGGACGAGCGCGCCCATCTGCGGATTGTCTGACGGAAGCGGCAGCCCGTACGACGCGTAGTCCTTCGGTTCGATCACCTCGCCGATCCCTTCGATCCCGGACAGCGCGCGCCTGGTGCTCGCGAGAATCTCACCCGACGGGTCGGGGACGGTCACATACACGAGCGCAGTGCCCCCCTCAGAGACCACGTACGCCTGTGCCTTCGTAATCTTGCCGTCCTGCAGGTCGAGCAGGCCAGCCTTGGCGAGTGCCGCGTTCGGGCGAATTACGCGCGTGACACCTTTGAAGCCGTGATCCGAGACGATGAAGATCGTCGTTGACGGCGTCAGGCCGGCATCCTCGACGGCTTTGACAATTGTCGCGACCTGGCTATCGAGATGCGACATGGCGGTCATCGCGGCAGGAGTGCGCGGCCCGTAACGATGCTGCGTCGAGTCGAGATTCAGCAGGTGAAACAGCAACAGGTTCGGCCGATGCTGCCGCAGGATGTGCGCCGCCGCCGCGGTCCAGATCTCGTCGCGCCACAGGATGTTCTTCGTCGCGAAGGTCTCGAGGTCCGCCGACGAGATCCTCCCCGCGTCGACCAGCGCCCGTGCGATTGCGCCCTCTTGCACGGGACGCTCGCGGAACTCCCACGTGATCGTAGGCGCATTCTGAATCGCGACCCAGTCGACTTGCGCGGTCGTCAGCCCGTGCGCGTGCGCAACGTCGTAGAGGGTTGGCGCGCGGACCATGTCCTTCTTGTCGCGCCACGCTTCTATTCGGGGCGGAACACCGGGCTCCCGGATCAGAAGACCATTGAAGAGCACGCCATGACGAGAGGGCGTGACGCCGGTCACCATGGCCGTGTGATTGGGCCAGGTCACGGTGGGATTCACCGGACGCATGCCGCTGGCGCGCGCGCCCCGCGCCGCCAGTTGCCGCAGCGTCGGTACCGGCAAATATGGATCGTCGAGCGCCCCCGCGGCAAAGCCGTCCAGGCTGATGATCACGACATGGCTGGTGGTCGAGGACGTCTGCTCGCGCGCGCTCGCCAGGAGCGACAGCAGCAGCAACAGAAGGGTGACGACGCCGGCGAACCGGCGCGCTACGCGGTGCATCACTCGCCTATTTGATTGGCGTGCCTACTTCACCCGGAACGTCGCAACGATAGGAAAATGATCGGAGGTTTCCGCGCCAAGCAACACGGCGGTGTCGACGGTCTCGACCGACACCAGTTCCAACGCATCTCCAGGCGCATAGAAAATGTAATCGATCCGGGACGATTTGTGTGTGCTGCCGGTCATCAATCCGTTCGCCTTACCGGCGGCCACGGCATCCGTCCAGGCGTCCCGATACGTCTCCCTGAGGCGCTGGTATTCCATTGAATTCGGATCGGCGTTGAAATCGCCGAGGAAAACACGCCAGCTCCCCTGCGCCTCTGTCCAAGAGAGCAACGTGTCGAGCTGACGCAGACGATCGGCCTGCCCTGCCGATCCGCTGGCGAGGTGGGTCACGATCACCGGCAGGCCACGTCCGCCTTTCAACGTGGTCATCAAGCCCAGTCGTGAATTCCAGAGCTTGACCGACTTGTCTTCGCTGATGGGCGTCGGTGCGAAGAACCCGATGCCTTCGGTTTCGGGCGTATCCCCGTTGCAATCGTGAATCGCGGTCCCCCATTCCTGGTGATAGACGTAGGTCCAGGAACGGCCGGTCGATGCAGTGAGGTCACGGGCGATTCGTGCCGGCTGGTCCTCGCACTTGTACGCCGGATGGTTTCGTGTGATTTCCTGGACGCCCACGATATCCGGGGTGATGGCGGCGATCGTCCGGACAGCGGCGTCGAGGCCGTACTTTCCCGCCTTGTTGATGCCGTGCTGGATATTGAAGGTCATGACGCGGAATTCGACTCCGCTACGCGCCAGTGCTGAGCCGGGTGCCGTCGGTGAGGTTGAGGAGCCACAGGCGAAGGCCATTGCTCCCGCGACGACCAACGCCACTGTATTCCGCACTGGGCCGGCCACGGGTGCGAGAGCTGTGCCACTCGACAATACGCATGTGATTCAGAGCACCGCGAAGCTAATATGCGGGGCGTGCGTCTCGCTTCCCAACTCCGCAGCGCATTTACATCAAGCTGGTTGAACCTTTTCCTGTTCGCTGCGCCGCTGAGCTGGGCAGCAGAAGCCATGGAACAGCCGCTGTGGGTGTTTCTGTTGGCCGCCATCTCCCTCATTCCGGCAGCCGGCCTGATTGGCCACGCGACAGAGGAACTCGCCAAGCGCTCCGGCCCAACCCTCGGCGGATTCCTGAATGCGACGTTCGGGAACGCCGCAGAGCTCATCATCGCGATCGCGGCACTGCGCGCGCATCACGTCGAAGTGGTGAAGGCCTCGATTACCGGCAGCATCCTCGGAAACCTGCTGCTGGTCTTCGGCCTCGCGTGCTTTGCCGGAGGCCTCAAGCACGGAAGCCAGAAATTCAATCGCACGGCCGCGACGAGCGCGTCGATCATGCTCGTGCTCGCCGTCGTCGCGCTCGTGATGCCGGCCGTCGTCGATCTCGTCGCGTTCGGATCCCTCGACGCGCATCCGCGGGTGATCGATCGTCTCAGTTTCTGGACCGCGCTCATCCTGCTCGCGGTGTACGCCGCCGGCCTGATTTTCTCGTTCCGCACGCATCGGGACCCGCTGCGCGCCCAGCGAGGCCATTCTTCGGCGACGATGACCAGTGCGGCAGCGACGACGCTGCTCGCCGTGGCCACCATCCTTACGGTCGTTGAGGCAGAGATCCTCGTTGAAGCGCTCGAGCCCGCGCTCAAGCGCTTCGGCATGACCGAACTGTTCGCCGGCGTCATCGTCGTCGCCCTGGTCGGTAACGCGGCCGAGCACTACAGCGCCGTCACGGCTGCGGCGAACGATGAGATGACGCTCGCCCTCGAGATCTCCGTCGGGAGCAGCGCACAGATCGCGCTGATGGTCGCGCCGTTGCTGGTGCTCCTCTCGCCGCTCTTTGGCCGGCCGATGTCGCTCGTCTTCAACGCGTTCGAAATCACCGCCATTGGCCTTTCCGTAGGAACGGCGGCGCTCTGCTCGATTGATGGGGAGAGCAACTGGCTCGAAGGGCTGCAATTGCTAGGCGTGTATCTGATCCTCGCCGTTGCGTTCTACCTCATACCCGCGTAGACGCGGCCTTGAGCCCTACGCCGGTTCACCTGTGCACCTGCCGCACACCCGCACACGCCGCACATGGGCGCACCCGCGGCAAACAACTGATTTTTGCGCCCGTTTCGGTTGGCCGCCCTATTGCTCAGGTGTGGCGGTAGTCGCCCATGATCTGGTTCTTCGAGCGTGACAGCGACTTGTTGATTTGCGAGATCCGCCGCGCGGAGAACGATGACACTGCGTACGAGTTTGAAGTGGCGCCACGGGATGCGCCGCCGCGCACGCACCGGTTCAACTCGGCAACGGAACTGATCGATACGTACCTGCGCGAGCAGGCGCATCTCCGCGCGCAGGGCTGGCGGCCGCGCGCATCCGACATCGCTGTACTCTCGGATGAGTGAGACGAACATAGGCGGACAAAGAGATTGCGCGTGGGCGCACGCCGCGCCCGTCCTTCACGCGCGACTCGTCTGAACGGCCCGATACTTTCAAACATCACCTCGTACCACCGTGAGTAAGGCGCTGACCGAGTAAGAAATTCCTGGCAGCATGGTCCCTACGTAAGATATTCCCGCCTCCGCCGTAGCTCGAGCGCATAACGCTGGTGTTTTGCAGCCGAGCCATGGCGGCACCTCGCTTGCTCAATCAAGTGCTGAATGAGGATTAAAACGAATGCTCAGGAGGCACCACTGATGAAGCGTTCCACTGCACGTTGGACGACGGCGATGGCGGCAGCCGCGCTGATCGGCCTGCCAGCGGCGGGATTCGCGCAGACACCCGCATCTCCGCAGACGCCGCCGTCAAGTCAGACCACCCCAGCACCGACATCAGGTCAGACATCCGCCACCGCAACGAGTGCCGCCGATCACATCCGTGAGGCAAAGCAGGCGCTTGAAGCCGTCCCGGCGGCGTCGGTGCCGGCGGGCTCGCGCCAGAAACTCGCGCAGCTCAAGAACCATCTGAACAACCTTAATAAAATCGTCGCCAGCAGCGACAAGGCCGCGACTTCAGGCAGCGCCGACGCAAAGAGTGGCGCGAAGAAGAGCTCCAACTGGGGCACGGAAGCGGCCGCGATCGACAAGCTCGTGTCGGATCTCACGGCGGAAGTGACCGACGACACCGCGAAACAACAGCTGATGGAAGTACGCCGGCACGTCACCGAGCTCGCGAGCTCGATGAGCGGCACGCCGTCGGATCCTGCGGCAGCAGCCGGCAGCACGGCAGCCGCGGGCGCCGACACGATGGGCGCGAGCCCGTCGGCGTCTTCGCAGTCGAGACGGCCCTCGCCTTCGGTGAGCCCGACACCGTCGAGTACGGACCCGACGACGGCGAGTGCGGCACCGTCTCCTCAGAGTACGCCGCAGCAGCCGATGTCGCAGTCGCCGACCTCACAATCGCCGACGTCGCAGCCGGCCACTCCGGGGCAGCAGCCCGCTGCGCCGGGACAGGTCGACGCCCAGGCGGCAAAGCAGGCTCTCAGTGAAGCGCGTGATTCACTCGCGCAGCTGACGTCGCTGCCGGAAGCGTCCAAGTTGCAGGGTGAGGCGCGTAACCAGGTGTCGCAGCTCATCTCGAACTTCAACGAGTTGATCACGACGCAGACCGACTGGAAGGCCGCGTACGAGAAAGTCTCCGCGAATCTCGATACGTTGATCGGGCCGGACGCCACGAGCAGCGCGAATCCATCTGCTGCGGGTACGACGGGTACTCCGGGTGCGCCGCCGACCGCAACCGGCACCACGGGCGCGGCTGCGCCGTCGATCCAGATCGATCCGGCGATCAAGGGTAAGTTGCAGGAGTTCCGTACCCACCTGAAGGAATTCGAGCAGGCAGCAGGTGGAGTGAACACGGCGTCCGCAGGCACGAGCGGCGCGATGACGCCGTCGGCCAGTCCGTCTTCGACGGCGAACCCGGCGAGTCCATCGAGTCCATCAAGTCCGCCGAGCCCGACGCCATCGAGTGAGCCGCCGTCACCGTCGCCGGCGTCACCGACCACTTCATCTCCGGCACCGGCGGGCACTTCGGGCACGTCTGGCGTTCCGGGAGCCACGGGCACCTCAGGGACGATGACGCCCACGCCGTCTGACGATCAGGCTGCAAAGCCCTCAGCACGATCCGGTCATGCTGAAGCCGACAAGCACATCGACGCCATCCAGGACATCCTGAGCAAGGCGAAGGACGGGAAGCTGGATAAGGAACAGACCGAGCAGATCAAGACGCATCTCGAGCAGTTGCGTCAGCTCATCGGGCAGGCGAAGTAAGTCCCGGGTCGCGGTCGCTAGTCGCGACGCACTGGTCGCGAGTCCGTAGTCGCGAGTCGGGGGTCCGGATCGCGAGTCGATTGTCCCGAGTCGGGAGTCGTTAGTCGCGTGGTAGTCGCAGGCCGTCGGTTCTCAGGAGCCGGCGGCCTGTGTGTGTTTGTCAACAGGTCTTCGAACTTCGCGCTTCGCGGCTACGGTGGACAAGGCGTCCGCGACTTTCCCTCCCGCCTGACATGCACTAGACTAGCGGCCGTCGTTTTCACGCTCATCGAGGAGGATCTGTTCATGAAGAAGGGATTGATGTTGTTGGCGGCGTTGCTGTTCACGGCCGCACCGGCGCTGGCGGCGGACAAAACCTGGAACGGAAGGATCACCGACAGCATGTGTGGCGCGAAGCACAAGGCCGTCGAGGAGCACAAAGAAGGCAAGAAGATGACCGAGTCGGATTGCGTCAAAGCGTGCGTTGAAGGGCACGGCGGGAAGTACGCTTTCGTGTCGGACAACAAGGTCTACAAGATCCAGAATCAGGACTTCGAGGGTTTGAAGACTCACGCAGGCCACAGCGTGGCGCTGACCGGCGAGATGAAGGGGGACACGATCACGGTCTCGAAGATCGAGATGCCGGCGGCCAAGGCTCCGGATAAGAAGTAACGCGGACCTTCTCGAACACGGCCTTGGACCTGGCGGTCGCGACATGGCTCGAGACCGCCAGGCCAGCCATCACCCGGGTTCCCATCGCGATCCGCTCGTTTCCGACAGGCCGCCACGTCATTCCATCGCTCGACACGAACGCCGAGAACAGGTCGCCACTGCGTACGAGCCGCACCCATGCCGGCGCCGTTCCGCTGCCCCCCGCGTTGTGCGAGCTGGCTGAACCGTCAAACCGGCGGCGCTGGAACGCATAGCCTTTCGCGGCCGAGACGAGCATGAACGCGTGGGCTGCGCCTTCATTTTCCGATGCGCGGATCATGACCCCCGCCTTGGTCCAACCGCTGATGGAATCGAGGTCCGCGACGCGCGCCACGATCTCGCCATCACCCCACAGCGGACGCCATGTATAGCGGAAGGCGTCTGCCACTCCCCAGATGTCCTCGCCGGCGCCTGTGAGCTCGATACGATCCTGTTGGATCGCCGAGGAGCCTTCGAGACCAACTGCGCCAATATCGGCGGTGCTCCACTTCGTGAGCGGCGTGACCGCAACGTGCGAGAACTCTGCCGACGCCGATGCGCCGTCCACGTGACTCGTCAGCGCCACGCCGGCTTCGACGCTCGCGTCCATCACGATGGTGTCGCGGGCGACAATCTCCCAGGTGTTCCCGTCATCCGACACGTAAGCCGTGATGCGAATGCCACGCCGGGAAACTCGGATCCACTGAGGCGCAACGCCCGGTCCAACGCTTGTGTGATAAGAACGTCCTCCGTTGACGCGACGCCTTTGAAACGCGAGTCCCATCTCTCCAGACACAAACATGGAGGCGTGGGCCGCAGATGGATCGCGGCTGCTGCGGATCATCACACCTGCTTTACTCCAGCGGTGGACGTGCCGAAGCCAATCGACATGAGCCACGACATCGCCGTCACCGGCGAGTGGATGGGACACGAACGTGAACGCGTCGGCCGTGTTCCAGACGTCGGCGCCTGACGCGGTCAGCACGATCGACGTCGGGGACGCCACGACCGAGCCTTCGATTGAGACCGCCCCAACGTCCGCCGCCTGCCAGCCTCCTGCAAGCACGGTGGCCTGTCGCGACCGGTACAGCGTCCGCACCGTTGCGACGTCGAGCGCGCTCAGGCCGGTGACGATCCCCTGGTAAGTCGGATACATCACCGAATCGGGACTGCTCGAATGATTCAAGCCGAGCGCGTGGCCGAGTTCGTGAAGCGCGACGGAATAGATGTCGTATACCCCGGGCTGCGATGCGCCCCAGGGAAATTGATCATTGAAGTGCATGTCGCCAGCGAGCGGCTCGGACGCCGGCGGCGCGGGAAAGAACGTGTGCGCGAGCACGTTCGGAGCGAACGGATAGTTGTCGCCGTGGTTGATGGGTCCCCACAACACCGTGACCGAGCGCTCCGCCCACTGATCCGTCGACGACGTCCAGTCGACAGCCACGTAGCGGCTCCACTCCGTCATCGCGCGGCCGATCTCGCTTGCCTGGAGTGCGGCCGGCACGTCATTCGACGCCGCCTGGAAGAAGAGCCCGAGCCGCGTCGATCCAAGCCCGGGACCGTCCCAGCCGTCACCTTCCGTGGCGAAAGGCGCAACGATCCCGGCGCTATCGACGAGGCCTTCGCACATCATGACAGGCTGCCCGCTCGTGACCTCGCGGCCGGCCGGAAGAATCCAGGCGACGCTCTCGTTTTGAGCGAGCGCGGCAATCGCATCGGCAGTCGTACGAATGATTCGCACGTATGCGGGCAATCCGGGAATCTCGATCGGAGTTGCGCCGGCCGCAAGCACCGCATCGACGCTCCCGTCAGCCGTCGTGTCGGGATGAAACTGCACCATCGTGAACGGATGTGACGGCGTCGCCGCACTGACATCGGCGCGCGTTTCAGCGCTGATCTTGTCGTCGGCGCGCAGCGATCCCGTCCACCGTGCGCCGGGGATCGTCGACGGATCGAATGACGCAGGTGCGACGATGGCGAGCGCGTTATCAGGGACGACGTGAAGCGGCGTCGCACCGGCGGCGCGGAGGGCCGCTAAAGTCGCATGGCTGATCCCGTCGTCGAACTGGATGAGGTAATGACGCGGCTTCGGGTCGCCCACCGTCAGGCGGAACGAAGTCCACGTGCGCCGGCGAACGTTGCGTTCGGGAACGAACGTGCGGGCTCGCAACCGAATCGGCCGGGCGTCGGATGGGCGCTCTTCGGCCCTCACTCCTTCTGGTGTCTGTTGCCACGGCCCGAGCACCAGGGCAGCCGCGACTCCCAGGACGATTCCGATGGGTCCCCGATTCACCGCCGCCCGCGGCTGCAACGGATGTTCCCGCGTAATCGCGATGGGATCGGGTTCCGCGCGCCTGTGGTACGCCTAACTTGGATAATCCGTTGCCGAGTTCGGGAAAACCCGTGTGCTATGCTCCGGCCACGGGCCATTTTCCTGATGAAACGATCCCTGGCCGTGACGGCCGTGTGCCTGGCGGCACTCTCACTTGGTTTGGCGGGTCGCGATCGCGCCACGGACGCCTCGCTCGAACGCGCATACTTCGAATGGGACCGCGGCGATTACATAACAGCGCTCTCCATCTACCAGGATGTGCTGGCGGGTCCCGGTGCGCAGCAGGCGCTCGACACGATCGCCCTGCAAACCGGCGAACTGTATCGCACCACCGAGCTCACGACCGACGGCGCGAACCCGACGTTCTCTCCGGACAGCCGGCGGTTCTCGTTTGAAACGGGGGCGGGCATCGTCGCAGGCGTGGCGTCCGGCAGCGAGCGCTTCACGCATATCCGGGCAACCAGCGCACCGACCAGGGACGTGGCGACGCTCGCAGGGGGTGACGCAAGTTTCTGCCCTGACGGCCGGCACGTCGCCTACCTCCGCGTCCCCGAGATTGCGAAGGCAGAGGCCTTCGTTGACGAAGCCACGACAACGGCGCAGCGGACGTCCCGCCTGCTCTCGCTGAATCGCCTCATCGCCCGCGCCGGCCGGATCACGCTCCGCGACCTCGACAGTGGTACGGACGTCGAGATGAATACCGGGAATCTGTTGAAGACCGCGATCACGTGTGCGGCAGACGGCGTCCTGTTTGCCGGTGCGACCGATGACAATTTCGGGTCGACCGATATTTACGCCGTCAAGGCAGGGTCCGCTCCCCAGCCGCTCACGCAGGGGGAAGGCTTCAAGGTGCCGGCGCGGACCGATGCGAGCGGGCGCACGCTGCTCTACCTGCTTCAGCGGCAGGGACCGTTCCGCCTCCCGTCGGAGACCGTCACAGGCGGCGGTGGTACGGGCGGGGCCGGGCTTGGTGCCGCGGCGAGCTTTGGCATCCTGACGGCCGGCAAAGCGGCGATCGTCAACGGCGTCGCGCCGACGCTCTCGCGCGACGGACGCGCGGTTGCGTGGATCGAGCGGTCGGGATCACCACCCGCCGGCGGGGAGCAACGACTGCTCACGGCATCCACCGACTCACTCTCGAGCCCGACGATCCTGCGCAAGGGCACCGAACGCCTCGATGCGCCGGCAATCGCGTCGGACGGCGCGCGCGTCGCGTTCCAGCTGATGACCGAGGACGACTGGGAGATTTTCGTGATCGATCGCGCGGGAGAGCACGAGACGCGCGTCACACGCGAGATCCAGCACGACGTCCTGCCGCAGTTCCTGACGAACGATCGTCTGCTTGCGACGATCGGCGAACCCCGCCACCGGCGGTCGTACATCTACGAGGCTGCCCCCGCGGCGTCCGGCTTCAGCCGGAAGCGACTCTTTCACAACAACACCGTCCGTACGATCGCGCCCGAGTATGCGTGGGTCGCGAGCAGCGATGGATCGAGCGTGCTGATCGTCGCGGAACGGGACGGCGACACCGTCTCGCCTGAGCGCGGCGTGTACCTCGCCGATCTTTCGACGAAGGTCACGCTCGACGAACTGCGCGCGCGAGTGGCGGCGCAGCTCAAAGCCGAGCGGGCGCTGCGTGAGACCGGCCGCCGCCTGTTCGCCGGCCTCGCGGAAGAGGTGAAAACCATCACGTCGGACGTGTCGACCGGGCTCGTGTACTCGTACGAGAAGGCGCTGTTTGATCTCGATTCGAAGCACATCACGCGCCCCGGGAACAGGCTCGCGTCGGAGTACCTGTTCAACACGTACAAATCGTTCGGCTACGCGCCCGAGTACCAGTGGTTCTCGGCGCGCGGCGCGGTTGGCGGACAGACCGCGAACGTGATCGCGACGCTGAAAGGCACGATCAATCCCGAACTCGTGTATGTCGTCAGCAGTCACTACGACTCGGTTGCCGTCGGTCCGGGAGCTGACGACGATACGTCGGGAACGGCGGCGCTGCTCGAAGCGGCGCGCGTCCTCGCGGGACATCCAATGCCCGCGACGATTGTCTTCGCGTCGTTCACTGGTGAAGAGTCCGGGCTGCTGGGCAGCCGCGAGTTCGTGCGACGCGCCGTCGACGGCAACGTCAAGGTCGTTGGCGCGCTGAACAACGACATGATTGGCTGGGCCAACGATCATCGGCTGGACAACACGATCCGCTACTCGAATCCCGGTATCCGCGACATCCAGCATGGCGCCGCGATGCAGTTCAGCAACCTGATTACCTACGACGCGCACTATTACAAGAGCACCGACGCCGCCGCGTATTACGAAGCCTACGGCGACATTGTCGGCGGGATTGGGTCGTATCCAGTGCTGGGGAATCCGCACTATCACCAGCCCCACGATCTGCTCGAGGGCATCAATCACCAGCTGATCGCGGAAGTGTCGAAGACAACGGTTGCGACTCTCATGCTGCTGGCCTCCAGCCCGTCGCGCATCTCGGGACTGCAGGCGACGGCTTCGGGCACGAACGCCGCCGTCTCGTGGACGCCGAGTCCCGAAACCGGCGTCACCGGTTACATCGTTACCTGGGGTCCGCGCGAGAACCCGGCCTTGCACTCACAGAGGGTCACGCAGCCGAGGGCCACGCTCGCGGGCGCGGCCGCGGGCGCGGAGGTGAGGGTCAAAGCAGTGAACGCGAAAGGGCTCGAGAGCTGGGACTGGGCGCGGACGACGGTCCGCTGACGCGCGGTTGGTTGCAGTTCGCTGTTTGCAGTTCGCGGTTTGCGGTTTGCGGTTTCTATATGCTGCTCGCTAAGCGCTTCGGTACTCGCTTGCGCCAGGCGGCGACCATGGCGTCACGCACCGCTTTCTTCCCTGCCTTTCGCAGGTGCACCTTTGTCGCGCCGCGGGCGCCCCACGTCCCCTTCACCGGCACGAACACGTCGGGCGCAGCGGCCACCACGAGTTGCTGATCCACTGGCGTCAGCATGATGCATCCCCATGCAGCATCCGGATAGCCGAGGGTGGCGAAGATCTTTCCGCCAACCCGGAAGTCAGGGTGATCCATGTGCGAGCTTTCGGAGGTTTCGGGAAAGCTGAGCGCGATGCGGCGGAAGTCATCAGCGGTCATGGCGTGTTTCCTATTTCCAATCGCCCAGCAGCCGCCGCACGGTAATCAGCTGGCCCAGGTGATGCGACGTGTGATCCGCGACGAGCAACAGCTCGCGCAGGTAGGTCTGCCCGCTGCCGTGAGCAATGCGCGTGAACAGGTCGAGCTTCGGATCCATCGCAAGCTGCTGCAGCGCCTTGCGATCCGCCTTGAACGTCCGCACGCTCTCATCCCACGCCTTCTCAGACGGGGGCGCGGCCGACGCGGGCCAGTAGTCGGCCGGCCACTTCATTTCTTCGTAGCCGGCATTCCGGCAGAACTCGAGGATGTCGTTTTGCGTGATCCGGAGATGTTCGAGGAGCTGCCACGGTGAATACGGCAGCCCTTCGGGCTGCCGGCCGCGATCCTTCACCGGAATGTCCTTCACCACTTTCTCGAATCCGGCGTGCGCGTCTTCCCAGTCCAGCAACTTCGAGAGCTGCTCACGCAGGGCGGCATCGTTTTTCATCCCGTTACACTACGAGAAGCACAATCCCCGCGCAACAGAGAACCACGCCAATGGTTTTCATGATCGAGAACGACGCGCCAAGCAGAAAAATCGCCGATAGCGTGACCACGGCCGCCTGGACGCTTACGATCGCAATCGCGTAGCCCGGATTCGGCGCCGCCGCGAGCGCGCGCACGGAGAAGAGATTGCCGATGTAACTGAGCACCGCGACGAGCACGAGCGACGACACGAGCGATACCGAGAGGTTCATCGGCGTCCGCGTTGCGCGGATGTGGACCATGTAGAGAAGAGACGCCAGCGCAAACACGAGCAGCAGCGACGCGGGAGGCGCGAGCCCTTTCTTCGTGACGTGAGTAAAGAGAAGCTGCATGGCCGCGAAGCAGCCCATGGCGATCACTGCGTACCACTGCCACATGGTCCGAATCTCCCGGCTCGCGCCTCGCGGCGATTATCCGCCAAGTGCCCAGCGGATGGCGCCAAGGAGATGCTGCTGGAAGCGAGGATCCTGCCAGACCTCCTCGCGGTGACCAAGAGCCGTGTAGAAGATCCGGCCGGTGCCAATCGATTTGCGCCAGGCAAGCGGAAGATCCACGGCCGCGCCAGGCTCCCCCACACCATCAGGCGGATTGCGGTCCATGGACAACAGCATGTGCACGTCGGAGCGATTGTTGCGCCCGAAGCGATACAACTCGTCGACGATCGTGAATCGCGGCGCGAGGTGCGCGACGGATGGGTCCCCGGGATCATCGACCTTGATGTTCCCTTCCGCGATTGAACCGTGCGTCACCACCTCTCCACCCAGCATCGCCAGATAGTCAGCCGAATCGTGGTAGGTGTCTGACGCGCTGTGAGTGCCGAGGAACGCGTGGCCGCCGGCAACCCAGTCGATGAACGCGCGCAGATCCGGGATGCCCAGGTTACCGCTCGTATTGGCGAAGAACACCGCATCAAAACGCGCGAGCCCGGCAGGTGTCAACATGCTCGTGATATCCGCCTGGGTCCGGCAGAACTCCGTCTGATACGAGGCAGTCCTCGTGCCGAGCTCCTGCAGCGTCGATTCGGCAATGGGGATCGAGGAGTGGCGAAAGCCGGTCGTATGAGTGACGACGAGCAGGCGCTTTGTAACGGCGGGTGTTGGTGTCGTCGGGCCCGGTGTCGAGGCTGGCTGCGACGAGTTCGAGCCGCAGCTCGCGGTAAAGGCGAGGCAGCACCCTGCCGCCAGTGCGCGGATCCGTGGACCTACGCGCATATCGTGATCTTACGCGGTTCCGGTGACTGGATCACGCGGCATGCATCAGCGAGCGGCTAGCGCGAGCACATGCCCCCTGACACGGCAACGACCGGCCTGCTCTCCTTCGGCCGCACGCGCGTGACCACGTACGCTTCGTCGCGCCAGCTCGAGAGCTGGTAGATCCAAAAGACCTCGTCGTCCAGGATCAGCCGCCCGAACGGCTGCATGAACGAGACCCCTTCGCGATCGCAATACGTAATGCGCGCGCCAAGATCGATGTCCGGCCGTTTCCCGGGCTGCTGCCGCACCCAGCCGCGTGCGTAGGTGATGAGGCCGCATCCCTCGTCCTTCTCACCGGGCGGGAACCTGCGCACGGCTTCCACGAACGTGGTGTCCCATTCTCCGCGCGCGGTTTTCTCGTGCGCCCGGTAGAACGCTTCGATCTCGATCGGAAATTTGTGGCGCTGGGCGTCCTTGTAAGGATGTTCCCAGCGGGTGAACCGCCGGGTGGCGAGCCGTTCTTCCAGGTTGAAGTCGACCGTGATCGCGCGGATCAGCTCCTGCGCATCCGGCGAGTCCGCCGAAACCGAGGTCACGGGCAGGAGTGTGACATCGCCGGCAGTCGCCAGGCCATCCTTCGGCACGGTAGGCTGCCGAACCTCGAAGGGACCATCAACGTAGTCGGTCTGGATCGCGAGACGCCGATCGCAGAACACCGGCACGGTCGTCAGGTTCCGAACCTTCAGCGGGCGTTCGACCTCGCCGGGCAACCAGGCCGTCCATTGGGCTTCGGGACCGGGGGCGCCCCACCACTTCTTTGGCACGTCGGCGAGGCTGATCGGCAGCGTGACGGACCCATACGGCCAGTCGACGCTCCAGGACCCGTCGTACGACGCAAATGGAAGCAACACCCCGTCGCGCCGCAGCACGCCCAGCGCGAACGCCTCTTTGGCGCTCGGAGCCGGCGCTTCGCGCCGGTTCCCTCCGGCTCCTCGCTTAGGCTCGCTCCACTCGCGCCCGCTTCGCCCCGTCGCTCCGTTCCGCTCGCGCGAATCCTCTTTGGCGCTCGGAGCCGGCGCTTCGCGCCGGTTCCCTCCCGCTCCTCGCTTAGGCTCGCTCCACTCGCGCCCGCTTCGCCCCGTCGCTCCGTTCCGCTCGCGCGAATCCTTGTCGTCGACGCCTGGCGAGGCGGCGAAGAGTGCGGCAGCAAGAAGGAGTCCCGCAACCCTCACCGGTCGAGGACTTCGCGGACCTTCTTCAGAAGATCTTCGCGTGAAAACGGCTTTGCAAGGAAATCCGTGGCGAGGTCGGGATCGAGATTGCCGGGATAGCCGGAAATGCACAGCAGCTTGAGCGTGCGGCGCCGGCCCCGCAGTTGATGCGCGAGTTCGCCGCCGGTCATGTATGGCATCCGCATGTCGGTCAAGAGCAGGTCGATCGTGTCACCGAGCTTGTCGAACAGCTTCATCGCCTCCTGGCCGTTGCGCGCTTCGTAGACCGAGTAGCCGGCGCGCGTCAGCGCCTGCGCGAAGAGCTGCCGTACTGCGGGCTCGTCTTCGACGAGCAGAATTGTTTCCATCGTGTCGTGTGAACGTTGCTCGGGGC
>JBKOZS010000176.1:0-10024 GCA_046726015.1 Acidobacteriota bacterium | reverse complement strand
CCCCTGTCCAGCATCTTCAACTCGATCGCGATGGGGCACTGTGGGCCGCAACCCTGAATGGCGGCCTGAGCCGGATCAAAGATGGCCACGTCGCGACGCTCACGAGCAGGAATGGTCTGCCCTGCGACGGAACGAATTGGACGATCGACGACGACGAACGTTCGCTGTGGTTGTACATGCGCTGCGGCCTGGTGCGCATCACGCGAACCGAAGTAGACGCGTGGATCGCGGATTCGAAGCATAGGATTGGCACGACTGTCTGGGATTCGGCGGATGGCGTCAGGCTCCGCTCCAGTGCGGCCAGCGAATACGCCCCTCGTGTCGCAAAGTCCGCGGATGGCAAACTGTGGTTCGTGACCGGAGAAGGCGTTCAGGTCGTCGATCCGCATCATCTTGTGGTCAATAAGATTCCGCCGCCCGTGCGAATCGAGCAGGTCACTGCCGACCGCAAGACCTACGGCACCGCTCGAGACCTGCACCTGCCACCGCTAGTGCGCGACCTGCAATTGGATTTCACCGCGCTCAGTCTGGCCGCCCCGGAGAAGGTCAGGTTCCGCTACAAGCTGGAAGGGTACGACAACGATTGGCAGGAAGCCGGCAACCGCCGCCAGGCGTTCTACACCAACCTGCCGTCCCGGTCCTATCGCTTTCGCGTCATCGCTGCCAACAACAGCGGTCTGTGGAATGAACAAGGCGACGTGCTGGAGTTCTCAATCGCGCCGGCGTATTACCAGACCGCCTGGTTCGCTGCGCTCTGCGCGGCGGGCGCTCTGGGCCTGCTCTGGGCGGGGTACCGGGTCCGGGTGCGGCAGCTGCATCACCGCTTCGAGATGGCGCTCGAGGCCCGAGTCAGCGAGCGCACCCGCATTGCGCGGGAGCTGCACGACACGCTGTTGCAGAGTTTCCACGGGTTGTTGCTTCGCTTTCAAACAGTGTCCCAGTTGTGGGCGGAGCGGCCGGACATGGCGAAAGAAAAGCTCGACGGCGCGATCACCGAGGCAGCGAGGGCGATCACGGAGGGCCGGAATGCGGTGCAGGGATTACGCCAGTCGACGGTAGGGACGAGCGACATCGCGGACGCGATCAACACGCTCGGAGCGGAGCTCGCCGCCGCCCGCGGCGACGGTCCGGCGCCGGCGTTTCACGTCACCGTGGAAGGCGAACCCCGTCCGCTCCACCCCATTCTCCGCGACGACATCTACAAGATCACGGCGGAGGCGCTCCGCAATGCCTTCCGACACGCCGAGGCGACGGACGTCGACGTCGAGATCCGCTACGACCGCCAGCAGTTCCGGTTACGCGTGCAGGACGATGGCAAGGGGTTCGATGAAGCGCTGCTGCCTCGTCAGGCGGCTGCGGGCCACTACGGCGTGCCCGGGATGCGCGAACGCGCGGCGCTCATGGGAGGCACGCTTACGGTGTGGAGCAAGGATGGCGCAGGCACGGCCGTGGAGCTCTGCATCCCGTCGGGGAGCGCGTATGTGAAAACGCGAGAGCGGCGCTGGCTGTCGCGAGCGTTCGCGGGTGAGTGAGCGCCCCATATCAGCCGTCTCGTTCGACATGTGCACGCATCTTCGACACAAACACCCGTGACCACCAGGAGCGCCCCGCGGATGTTGCGTACACGGTTCTGGCGGGAATGCGCAGCTCGAGCTCCGTTCCCGCGCCGACTTCGCTCCACACCGCGAGTGTCCCTCCAATCAATGCGGCGCGTTCCGGCATCCCGCGCAGTCCGTAGTGTCCCTCAGTCCCTTGGCCAGCGAGAACCGCTTGATCGATCCCTCTGCCGTCGTCCCTGACCCGCAATCGGAATTGATCGCTGTCGTAGCGAATCTCCACTTCGACTCGGCTGGGCTGACCATGGCGGAAGGCGTTCCGCAGGCCCTCCGCGGCAATTTTGTAGATTTCGTCACGAACAATTGGCCGCAGCCCTCGAGGGTGCCCCTCGACGTCGACGCGGAATTCAGGAGGCGGCTGATTGCTCGTGCTCCCCGCGAGTTCGTCGCCAACCGTCCTGATCGCCATGGCGAGATCGTGCCGTTCGAGAGCCGCTGTCCGCAAGCCCTGCACCGCGTCGCGGCCCTCGGTGATCGCCTTTGCCGCGTGTCCAATAGCGCTATCCAGTTTCTCCTTGGCTTCTGCCGGGCGATCCGGCAGCAGGTATGAAGCCGTCTGGAACCGCAGCAGCAGACCGTGGAAGCTTTGAAGGAGCGTGTCGTGCAGTTCCCGGGCGATGCGCGTGCGCTCCGCGACACGCGCCTCGAGTGTCATATCGAATGCGTGCCGCACCTGACGCATCCGGAACTGGTACGCAGTCCAAAGCAGCGCCAGAAACAGTCCCACGCACGCGGCGCGAAACGTGTTGGTCTTCCACCAGGGCGGCGTGATCAGAATCGGCAGCGACACTCCTTCGTCATTCCAGATGCCGTCGCTGTTCGATGCCTGCACGCGAAACACATATTTACCGGGATCCAGGTTGGTGTAGGTCGCCAGGCGCTGCTTGCTGCCCACCTCGTTCCAGGCAGGATCAAAGTCCTCGAGCTTGTATCGATACCGGTTCTTCTGCGAATTTGCGTAACTCAACGCCGCGAATTCAAAGGAGAAGACGTTGTCGCGGTAGGAGAGCGTCAACGAATCGACGTATGGGATGGCTTTCTTCAGTACCGAGTGAGCGCCGACGAGGACCGGTTTGTTGAAGACTTTAAAGCTAGTGATCGCAACCGGCGGCACGTAGGGATTGTCGCGGACATTCTCAGGGAAAAATGCATTGAACCCATTGCTTCCGCCAAAGAACATCTCCCCGTCGGGGGCTCGATAGCAACCGGTACTGAATTCAGTGCTCTGCAAACCGTCGGACACGTCGTAGTTTCTAAACATTTCCCGCTGAGGATCGAACCGCGATATGCCCTTCTGCGTGCTGAGCCACAGCCTGCCAACAGCATCTTCCAGAATGCACCGAATCGTGCTGCTCGGCAGGCCCTGGCTTTCCGTGTAGCGCGTGAATGCGCCGCTCTGGCGGTTGTATCGGTACAGTCCGTCAAACGTTCCCACCCACAGTGTTCCAGTCCGGTCTTCGTGGATGGTGTTGATGCCACCCCCACCGAGTCTGCGCGTGTCACGCGAGTCGGGCGTGTGATTGACAAAAGCCCCCGCCCTGTCATCGAAACGACTCAGCACGCCGCCCCACGACCCTGACCACAGCGTGCCAGACCGATCCTGATAAATGATCCAGATGGCATTTGCGAGGCTGGCCGGATTCGCCGGAATAGGGCGGTAGGTGGTAAACCCGTCCGTGGCTGGATCGAAGCGGCCGACGCCGCCCTGCTGCCCCACCCACACCTGCCCGTTTCGGTCGCCGTAGACCGTGTAAACGTTATTAGAGATCAAGCTGTTCGGATCATCGGGGTTGTGCCGGTAATGCTTGAAACGCCCGGAGCGTTCATCGAACCGAACAACACCGCTTCCCCCACCAGAGACCCAGAGATATCCCGCCGCATCTCGGTAAATGCTGTCGACGGTGGTGCCGTTACCGAGCGAATTCTCGTTGTCGGGATCGGGAAGGTAGTGCGTGATTTGGCCTGTGCTGCGATCGAATCTGTCCAAGGCGCGCGGAAAGAAGCCTACCCACAGAACACCATTGTGATCCTGATAGATGGCTTTGACCCTGCCGGGCGAGACACTATTGGGATCACCGGGGCGATGCAGGTAGTGGACGAACTGCTCTTGCCGGAAATTGAGAATATTGAGGCCCGCATTCTCAGTTCCCACCCACAGCACGCCACCCCTGTCCCGATAGGCGGACAGAATCGTATTGCTGTCGAGGCTGTCAGGGTTGCTTGCATCGTGCTGAAATCGGTACGTGAAACGTTCTGTACGGCGGTCGAAGTAATACAGCCCCAGGTTCGACGGTACCCATAATCCATCCTGTCCGTCAGCCGCAAGGCTGCCATTAGCCGAGCCCCCGACCGTGCTCGACGCCAGGACGGCGGCAGCACGGCCGCGCAGCGGGTAGCTGGTAGAGCGGTCGGCCGTTCGATCGTACTTTAAGAGCCCGGCGACCGGAGAATCGACCAGCATCCACAGGTTGCCGGCGTCGTCCTCATGCAGACTGGCGCCGCTCAGGACATCCCTGGTTGCGGGAGGGCAAGTAATCTGTCCTGTCTGCTGGTTCAGATGGAACAGACCGCGCTCACCAACAAACCAGATCTCTTTATGACGGTCCTCGATAACCTGAGTGATCCTCCCGACAAACCGGCCGTCGCTGTCGTTGCGGTAATGAGTAAATATTCCGGTGGCTGGATCGAGCTTGTCGAGACCGCCATCTTCCGTACCAAACCACAGATAGCCGCGACTGTCCTGGGCGATGCTCTTGACCGACGCACCGCCGATGCTCCCTGCGCTGCTCGTGTCATGAAGATAGCGGGTACAACGTTCGGTTGTAGGGTCGAATCTATTCACTCCGGTGTTGGTCGCTACCCACAGATAGCCGTGATCGTCTTCGAGCAGGCCTTGAATGAAGTTGGAGCTGAGGCTACCGGGGTCGTTGGGATTACTCTTGTATACGACGAAAGCGTTGCCATCGTACCGGTTCAGGCCGTCTCGAGTAGCAAACCACATGAAGCCGCGACGATCCTGCACGATGGCCGTGACATAGCTCTGAGAGAGACCATCGTTCGTCGTGAGATGCGTGAATCTGAGGTGCCGCACCGGAGGATCGCCGTCCTGAGGGATACTGCGCTGACCTCCGGCCACAGCGGTCTGAGCGATCGCCGCTTGCCCGCCGCAGGCCGCGACCAGCACGATCAGCATCAGCCGGCACGCCCGGCCGTCCAAGACCCTTGCGGCCCGGATTCCTGGGGCAGTCATTGCTTTCTTCTCAGCGGATGCGATCGTGCGAAGTTCTAGAACGAAGTGTACTGCAAGCGTTGCCTCCATGCCGTTAAGTGTGCGCGCGGCCACCCGTGACGCCCCTCACGGGTGTTTTGGCGGCTTCGTCTAAGGCGGGAGCAGCTTTGGCCGATCGCTGCGAGTCCCGGCCTCGGTTGGACGGGGCAGTGATGCGACGGGACATCGCGTCGCGCGATCGAGGTTGGCGAGCCGCTCAGGGCAGCAGCATCTGCGGTCCGACGCATTGCGACCGTCGGACGCGATCGGTGGATGTCGAGCACTGTCACGGCGTCTCGGGCGACGGGAGGGCGAGCGTCACCGGTTCCTGTTCGGCACGGACGCGCTTCATCTCGAAGTGCCATTTCCAAATTTCGTAGATCGCCGGGTAGACGACCAGCTCGAGGACGAACGATGTGAAGATGCCGCCAACCATCGGCGCAGCGATCCGCTTCCACACGTCAGACCCGGTGCCGGTGGCCCACATGATGGGGATGAGCCCGACGAACGTCGTCGCTACCGTCATGAACTTCGGGCGCAGCCGCTTCGCGGCGCCTTCCACGATCGTCTCCTGGAGATCGGCGAGTGTTCGCAGGCGTCCTTGGCGCGTTGCCTTCGCGTACGCCAGGTCGAGATACAGCAGCATGAACACGCCGGTCTGGGCGTCGACGCCGAGCAACGCGATCAGCCCGACCCATACGGCGATGCTCATGTTATAGCCGAGCAGGTACAGGTACCAGATGGCGCCGACGGCCGAGAACGGTACGGCCAGCAACACGATCGCCGTTTTCACGACCGACCGCGTGTTCAAGTAGAGCAGCACGGAGACGAGGAACAGCGTCAACGGGATGATGTACGCGAGCCGCGCGCGGACGCGAGCCATGGCTTCGTACTGACCGCTCCAGAGGACTGCGTAGCCCGGGGGCAGCTTGACCTGCTCGCGCAGGACGCCGCTCGCCTCGTCCACGTAGCTGCTGATGTCGCGTCCTGCGACGTCCACGAACACGTATCCGGTGAGCAGTCCGTCCTCGTTGCGGATCATCGCGGGTCCTGTCGCCACCTTCACCCGCGCCAGCTCGCCGAGAGGGATCTGCCTCTGTCCGTCCGACGCCGGTACGAGCACGCGCGCGAGCGCGTCGGGGTCGGATCGGAAATCGCGCATGTAGCGGACGTTCACCGGATACCGCTCGCGCCCCTCGATCGTAGTGGTCACGTTCTCGCCGCCGATCGCGTTCTGCACCACGCTCTGTGCGGCCTCGACGCTCAAGCCGTAGCGGGCGAGCGCCTCGCGGTTCCACTCGATATCGAGGAAGAACCCGCTGCCGGTGCGCTCCGCGAATACATTGCGCGTGCCGCTCACCGAGGGGAGCGCCGTCTCGATGGCCGTGCCGATCTTCTCGATCTCGGCGAAATCGGCTCCGGAGATCTTCAGCCCCACCGGCGTGCGGATGCCGGTCGTCAGCATGTCGATCCGCCCCTTGATCGGCATCGTCCAGGCGTTCGACACCCCGGGATACGTCAGCGCCGCGTTCATCTCCTCAACCAGCTGCTCTTCGGAGATGTGATCGGGCGTGACGTGCCGGAGCACGCGCTTCATCCATTCCGGCGCCCACCCCGAGTACCAGGTCTCGACCCGACGCCACTCGGACCTCGGCTTGAGCGTGATCACCGTCTCGAGCATCGAGAGCGGCGCGGGATCGGTGCTCGTGTCCGCGCGCCCCGCTTTGCCGAGCACGCGATCGACCTCGGGGAACTGCTTGATCGTCCGGTCGCTCACCTGCAACAGCTTCTGCGCCTCGCTGATCGCGATCCCAGGCATGGTCGTCGGCATATAAAAAAGTGACCCCTCGTGGAGCGGCGGCATGAACTCCGATCCGAGGTGCGTGAACACCGGCACCGTGACAACGACGAGCGCCGTCGCGCCGCCGATCACCGACCACTTCCACCGCAGCGACCAGCGAACGACGGGCTCGTACATCCGCATGAGGAGCCGGCTGATGGGATGTGACTCCTCGGAGCGGATGCGGCCGACGACCACCGCGTTGATGACCCGGCAGAGCCACGCCGGCCGGAACTCGAAGCGCCGGACGCGCGTGAAGAGCACGCGCAGCGCGGGGTCCAGCGTGAGCACGAGGCCCGCCGCCACCAGCATCGTGAGCGTCTTGGTGTAGGCGAGCGGTGTGAACATCCGCCCTTCCTGCGCCTCGAGTGTGAGCACCGGGAGGAACGACACCGCGATCACGAGCAGCGCGAAGAAGCTTGCCGGCGCGACCTCTTTGACTGCCTCGAGGACGATGGCGTGATGGTCGCGGGTCGATCCGCTGCGCTGCGCCTCCTCGAGCTTCTTGTGCGTCTGCTCCACGACGACGATCGCCGCGTCCACCAGCTCGCCGATCGCGATCGCCATGCCCCCGAGGGACATGATGTTCGCCGTGATTCCCATGGCGCGGAACGGAATGAACGCCACGAGCACGGCAACCGGAATGGTGATGAGCGGGATGAGCGCGCTCGGCACGTGCCACAGGAACAGCAGCACGACGAAGGCGACGGCGAGCACCACCTCGACGAGCGTCCCGCTGACATTGTCGATCGCGCGGCGGATCAGCGCCGAGCGGTCGTAGATCGGGACGATTTCCATCCCGGGCGGCAAGCCCGGCTCGATCTGGTGGATGCGCTCCTTGACCCGGTCGATCACGTCGACCGCGTTCTCTCCCTGGCGCATCACGACGATCCCCGACACCGTTTCGCCGGTGCCGTCCAGATCCGCGATGCCGCGCCGCAGATCCGGGCCGACCGTCACCTGGCCGATGTCGCGGATCCGGATCGGCGTGCCGCTCTCGCTGGCGGACACCACGATGCTCTCGAAATCGGCGATCGACTTCGCGTACCCGCGGCCGCGCACCATGTACTCGGTGCCGCCGAACTCGATCAGCCGGCCGCCAGTTTCCACGTTGCCGCCGCGCACCGCCTCGACGACGCGCTGGATCGAAAGACCGTAGTTGCGCAGCCGGTTCGGGTCCACGTTCACCTGGTACTGCTTGCCGAAGCCGCCGACCGAGGCCACCTCCGACACGCCTGGCACCGCCTTCAGGAAGTAGCGCAGGTGCCAGTCCTGGTACGACCGCAGATCCGCCAGGCTGTGTCTGCCCGAGCGGTCGACGAGCGCGTACTGGAACACCCAGCCGAGCGCGGTCGCGTCCGGCCCGAGCTCGGTCCGCGAATCGGGCGGCAGCCGCGACAGCACGCCCGAGAGGTACTCCAGGGTCCGCGAGCGCGCCCAGTAGGTGTCGGTGCCGTCCTCGAAGATCACGTAGACGAACGAGTAGCCAAAGTCGGAAACGCCGCGGACCGCTCGCACGTGCGGCGCGCCCAGCAGCGCCGTCACGATCGGATAGGTGACCTGCGCCTCGATGACGTCGGGGCTGCGATCCCACCGCGAGTAGACGATGACCTGCGTGTCGCCGAGATCGGGAATCGCGTCGAGCGGCACGTGCCGCAGCGCGACCGCGCCGGCGAGCGCGGCGGCGCCCACGAGCAGCAGGACGAGGAACTTGTTCCTGACCGAGAAGTCGATAATGCGGTCGATCATGGCTTCGCCTTCATGCGGCTCTCCGAATCGACAAAGAAGGTGCCCGAGATCACGATCCGCTCGCCAGCTACGAGCCCTTTCGTCACCTCGACGTCGTCGCCGATGCGTCTCCCCGTTTCGACCAGCCGCGGCTCGAAGGACCCGTTGCCGCACTCGACGAACACCGTTTTGCGCAGCCCGGAGTCCACAATCGCATCCGCCGGCACGACGAGCGCCGGCGGGAGGTCGACCGGGAACTCCACGTCGACGAACATGCCGGGCTTCAGCGCCCGCACCGGGTTCGCCGCCTCGAGCCGCACCTTCAGCGTCTGCGTCGCCTCGTCGAAGATCGGCTCGGACGGGCTCACCGTCGCCCGCAAAGTGCGGCTCGCTTCCGCCGTGGTGATCCGCGCAGAGGCGCCGCGGCGGATGAACGGCAGCTGCTCGCGGTACACGTCCGCCAGAATCCACACGCGGTTCAGATCCGCGATCTGGTAGAACTCGAAGCCGCGATCGAACCGGACGCCGGGCGAGACGCTGCGCTTGATCACGACGCCGTCCACCGGCGACTCCACCCGGATGTCGTGCACGACCTCGCGGCGCCTGGCCATCTCCCTGATCTGCGAGTTGGAGACACCCAGGTTACGCAGCCCGTCGGCGACCCGCTCGATCAACTCGAGCGCACGTCCCGAGTCGTGCGACTGTGGTTGCGTGCCCGCCGCGCGGTACAGCATCTCGAGGGCGCTGTAGTACGACTGCTGCGCCATCTCGAACTGGGCATCAGGTGCAAAGAACGACGCGAGCACCTGGTCCTTCTTGACGGCGTCGCCGGTCGTGACGCTCTCAACGTTGCGGATCCAGCCGCTGACGGCAGCGACAACCGGATACGTCCGGTTCTCGTCGACCACCACGCGTCCGGTCGTCCGCGCCAGCCGCGTGCCGGCGGACCGGGTGACGACACCGAGCCGGACGCCGATGGCCTGCTGGCGCTCGGCACTCACCTGGACGCCACCGTGCGGCAGTCCGCGGGCCGCGCTATCGACGCTCTTTGCTCCGCTCGCAGGATCCGGCTCGAGGCGCATGCCGCAGATCGGGCAGTCGCCGGGATGATCGCTGCGGTAGTCCAGGTGCATCGGGCAGGTGTAAACGGTTGCGGCGTGCGCGTTCGCGCGCGCCGCGTCGGCCCGGTGCCCCCACGGCGTGCCGCCGGCGAACACGCCCGCGGCGAGAGAAACAGCGAAAGCCGTAACGGCAATGATGCGTTTCATCGGTGTGACCCCCGTGTCCTCTCGCCGCCAGCGCGTCACTGTTGTTTACCTCCAGAAGGCATCGGGGCATGCGGGGCAGCGCCCGCCCACTCGTGCTGCTCGTGGTACACGCGATCTCTCTCAGCGGCCTGTTCGGTCGTGAGACTCACCGGCTTGGGCGGTTTCTCGTAGCTGTCGTATTCGTAGCCGAGCGATGCGGTACGGTCGGCCGAGCTGACCGGCAGATCCGCGCGCTTGCCGCTTCGATCCCCGTACGAGAACTTGCGATTCAGGTACTTGGGATCGGTGGGATTCGTGTTGCCGA
>JBKOZS010000175.1:0-18573 GCA_046726015.1 Acidobacteriota bacterium | reverse complement strand
TTCAGCCAGCGAGACCGGCGCTCGCCCACGTCATCGCCTTACCCGACGCGGATCAGACACCGGAGCAGATCGTCGGCCTGACGCCAGGCGTCGCGACCGAGTCGCAGTTCGCGCGTCGGTTGGCGGAAAGCGGCTTCGAGGTGCTGGTGCCCGTGCTCATCGACCGCACCGCGCGGTGGTCCGGCCACCCGGACATTCGCACGACGGACCAGCCACACAGGGAGTGGATCTACCGGCAGGCGTTTCAGATGGGCCGCCACGTGATCGGCTACGAAGTGCAGAAGGTGCTGGCCGCGGTGGATTGGCTCAAGCGGAAGAGCGACAGCGCCCTCAAGGTTGGTGTCGCTGGCTACGCTGAAGGTGGGCTCGTCGCGTTGTACGCGGCGGCGGCGGACACGCGCATCGACGCCGCGCTGGTCAGCGGCTACTTCGATTCGCGTCAGAACATATGGTCCGAGCCGATCTATCGCAACGTCTGGGGCCTGCTGCGCGAATTCGGCGACGCTGAGCTGGCGACGCTGATCGCGCCTCGAGGTCTGGTCGTCGAGTACGTCGCGGTGCCAATGGTTGGCGGAAACAAAGGTACGTTGAAGACCCCCAGCTTCGAAAGCGTAAAAACTGAGTTCGAGCGCATCGACCAGCTGACGCGCGCGGGGTTTCAACCGAAGCAACTCGTCAACGCATCTCAATCAGGCCCCGGATCGCGAGCGGCCCTGCAGGAGTTCGCCAGGTTACTCGGCGTTGCGTCCTCGTTGTCGCCTATGGGCAAGACGCCCGCAGAGCGTCGCCGATCGCTTGACGTCGCCGAGAGACAGCGGCGACAAGTCATACAACTCGAACAACACGTGCAGGGACTGGTCCGCGACTCAGAGCACGTCCGCGAGCGTTTCTTCCTGTACACGGTCGCGCCCGAACTCGGGGTCGAGAACTGGTCCAGAGAGCTGCGTCACAAGACGATCTCCCCGGACAAGTTCGTCGAGGGTGCCACAACGTTTCGTCAATACCTTGCTGAAGAAGTGTTGGGTAAGTTCGACGATCCGTTCCTGCCCTTCAATGCTCGTACACGACAAATCTACGACACCGAGAAGTGGATCGGCTATGAAGTCGTGCTCGACGTCTGGCAAGACGTGTTCGCCTGGGGCGTACTGCTGGTACCCAAGGACCTCAAGACCGGCGAACGACGACCTGTCGTGGTCTGTCAACATGGGCGCGGGAGTTTACCCAAAGACACGGTAGAGGGCGACGACGCTTACTATCACAACTTTGCGGCGCGCCTCGCCGATCGCGGCTTCGTCGTCTTTGCTCCGCACAATCTCTATCGCGGTGAAGATCGGTACCGCTGGCTCAGTCGCAAGGCCAATGGCGTGAAGGCCTCGCTCTTCTCGTTCATCATCGGCCAGCACGATCAACTGCTGCGGTGGCTCGAGTCACTGCCGTTCGTCGACGGCAAACGGATCGCGTTCTACGGTCTCAGTTATGGCGGCGAGACCGCGGTGCGTGTGCCGACAGTACTGGAGCGTTACAGCCTTTCCATCTGCTCGGCCGACTTCAACAGCTGGACACGAAAAGTCGCGGCGACTGACGAACGCTTCAGTTTTATGTACACGATCGAGTGGGAGATGCCCTATTTCAACATGGGCAGCACGTTTGATTACGCCGAAATGGCTTATCTGATGATCCCGCGGCCATTCATGGTGGAGCGAGGCCACCACGATCGCGTCGCCCGCGATCAATGGGTCGCGCACGAATACGCGAAGGTCCGATGGCTCTACACTCAGCTCGGGCTGGCTGACAAGACTGCGATTGAATACTTCAACGGTGGCCACACCATTAATGGCGAAGGTACGTTTGCGTTCCTGCACAAGCAATTGAATTGGCCGAAGCCGTAGAAGGCGCCTTCGACTCCCGCCGTATCCTCCAGCCTTCGCTCGTCCGTCTGACGGGAACCACTTCACCGAAGCCGGGCTCGTTCGTCGAGTGGCAGATTGTCGGTATCTTCCGCACTATCAACAACAGTGAGCAGCTCGGTGACGTTAGTCGACCCAAAGTCGTCCTGCCATTCTCGCAAAATCCCTTGTTGGAGACGGCGGTGGCCGTGCGCACTGCGGACAACCCCGATGCCGTACGTAAGGACGTCGCCGCCACCGCCGGCCGCTGGTGGTGGGAGGCCTGAGCGACTGGTGTGCCTCTGGAGGCTACCGGAGGTGAGACACAAAGAGACACGCTGCACAAGAACACAGCGGAACGGACGGAAGCAGACGGAGATGGCGCCGAGCAAAACGGCGTGAAAACGCACGCACCGGAGCGGGCAGGCCCCTATCAACGGTTCTCTGGACCACGTTATCGGGGTTCGAATCCCTGCCTCCCAGCCAATAAATTCAGTTAATCAAGAATTTACCGACCGCTACTCGGAACACCCGCACCGTTCGTTTGGCCACGTTGCTCGGCGAAATCGAACGATCGAACAACATCGACAGATTCAGGCACTTGCGCGTCGACCGAGAAGGCGACGCACATCCGGAAGTCCTGCCTGAGACACGACTGAGACAAAATGATCCGTTTCCTGACGGGAAAGATCACCGCGTCGACATTTCAACAGCAGCGACTTACACGTCGCGTCGCTACTGAAAGCCTGCATCAGCGAAGGTTGTGCGCCGTAGCGGCGAAGTGGGAACGCGAACCGACGCGCGCACCCAAGCGCTGTGGCGACCTGCCACCTTCCACGTAGCCGACCTGGTCCCGGCGCGTGATCGGCCGGGACCACGTGGGTGCGCGGGGCGGGAACCGCGACACGCTTCAAGGCGTGCAGGGTTTGTGGAACTGGATGTTGCCGCCGCCGAGCGTCGTCATCGGGACGTTGAAGCTCTCATGGCTAGACGTCAGCGAGAATTGATCGACGCCCTTGCCAGGCTCACCGTTATCCTTCAGCCTCGCTTCGAACGTCGCCGGGACGGTCCCGTTCACAAGCGCGTCACCCGTGATGACGGCAATACCGCCAGCATCGAACGTCATCGGTTTCAAGCTGGTGGCTTTCAGCTTATCGCCCGTTCCATGGTTGACCGCAATAAAGTGCCCCCAGGTATCCCTGTTTTTGCCTGCAGCGGCAAAACTGACTTTCGCGCCATTTGCGACCACCCACCCACCGCTGGTCACCTTGCTCGCGGCGGTGCACACCGGCTGTCCTGCGCATTTGATGTCCGCGTGGGCCTGCGCGACGATCAGATCGGTTGCAGGAACGACTCCTGCCACTTCGGTAATCTTGATGTGCAGCGCGTTGACCGTGATATCGCCCGTATTGCCGCTCGCTCCTCCACCCGTTTGTTCATTGATCACAATGGTGGCTTCTCCGGCCGGGGTCGGAACCTTGAGGGTCTGATTCGGCGCGCTTGTGACTTCGACAGGAACACTGTTGATGGTCAGGCCTACCAATTCGGACGCGGCGTCGACAGCGGCCACTCCAGCCTGGCAAACGGCCTGCGCAGCGGACCTGATGAACCGTGCCTCAATGGGCACGCCGGGCACGCCGGGGACGCCCCCCACAGTCACGCTCAACGATGCGACCGTCGCCTCCGACCGGCTCCGATTCCCGTGCGCGACCGTCGAAGCGTGGAGAACTTGAGCCGACAACGCCCCGTTCGTCGGATCGCCAACAGGTGACGAAATCGTGCAGTTCGGCCCGCCTGGGTAACACACGAGTGAATTCTCGCGTTCGCCGCCGTCGGGCCCGAGCGGACCTGTACCCGCGAGATCCAACGGAACACCGGCGAGAGTACCTTTCACCACCGTCGCTTCGCCGCTGAAGGTTGGGCTGTTGCCCTGCGCAGGCACGTCTATCGAGGCAGGCCACAAACCAATGATCAGAAGAGCGGCGATCAGCAACATCGATTGTCGTGATCTCATGGCGTCTCCTCTTTTCGCAGTAGGTGAGCAACTGCCGGTGAACCGATTCAGGAACGAGCTGGTGCGATCAGCTGTCCTCCTCCGCTCGAAGCGGGCCGTGCGGCAAGTGCATGCCTTCATTGAGCAATGCACGTGCCCCGCGGATTCCTCCTGCGCCAGCACGTTCGCCACGTCTTGGGCGCAGAGCCCGACCGGCCGGAAACTGAGAAATGCGGCAGTACCGGCCCAATGAACCCGCTGCCGTGCGGCTGGTGATGAACTGAGCTGGTTCAGGTGCGGATGTCGAGAAGTCTGGTGCCGCCGCAACACTATAGCGAGATCACCATGGTGGGGAGACCAGAACGCGCGGGCACAACAGGAGCTGTGGAGTCAGCGTCGGACGAGAGGAGTTACGACGAACGCCTCTCCTTGAAATTCGCCGCGTCGATGCCGAACTGCTTCATCTTGAGGTGCAGGGTCTTGTAGTCGGTGCGAAGGAGTCGTGCCGCCTCGCTCTTGTTGCCCTTGGTGAATTGAAGGACGCGATGAATGGCCTGCTGCTCGGCGCCTGCCGCAGCAGCATCGGCAATCTCCTTCAGGGAGGAACTCTCCTGCAGCAGCTCTTCGTCGGGCGCGGTCGACGGCGAGTCGACAGAGAGCAACGACAGGTGCTCCGGCCGAACGGTGTCGGACGCGAGAAGAGCGGCCCGGCGAATGACGTTGCGCAGCTCCCGCACGTTTCCTGGCCAGGGGTAGTGTTGCAGAATCTGTGCCGCGGATTTAGATATCTCCCGGCACGAGCTGCCGAACTCCACGCTCGCTTCTACAAGGAACCTGTTGGCGAGATCGAGGATGTCTTCTCTCTCGCGGAGCGGCGGCAGCGTGATCACGAACTCGTTCAGGCGGTAATAGACGTCCTGGCGGAACCGGCCCGACCGCACCTCACTTTCGAGGTTCACATTGGACGCGGCGATGATCCGGGCGTCCACTTGAACCGGTCGGGTGCCGCCGAGCGGCTGCACTTGTCGTTCCTGCAGGGCCCGCAGCAGCTTCACCTGGGTCGCGAGCGGAAGATTGACGATCTCGTCGAGGAACAGGCTGCCGCCGTCAGCGAGCACGCACTGCCCTTCCTTCCGTTGATCCGCGCCCGTGAATGCGCCCTTTTCGTGACCAAAGAGCTCCGACTCGATCAGCGTGTCGGGAATCGCGCCGCAGTCGACCGCCACGAACGGCTTGCTGCGTCGGGCACTGAGGTGATGAACGGCGCGAGCCACCAGTTCCTTGCCGGTGCCGGTCTCACCCTCGATGAGGATCGTCAGCGGCGCGTCCGCCACCTGCTTGATCTGCTCGATCACCTTCGCCATCAGGCGGCACGGCCCGACCAGCCACCGCAACGGGCTCGCGATGATCCGGTGGACCTCGTGCAGTTCGCGCGTGCGCTTCTCGACGGTCCGTTGAAGCCGCTCCGCATGGCGCCGCAGCGCCATCTGCTGTTCGTTCACTTGGCGACGGAGTGCGGCGGTCTGAATCGCCCGCCGTAGCGACGCGATGAAGTAATCGCGATCGATGGGTTTCTGGACGAAGTCGTAGGCACCGCCGCGAAGCGCATCGATTGCCAACGCATGTTCGCCGTGACCGGTGATCAAGAGCGTCGGCGTATCTGGTCGACGCCTCCGGATCTCGGTGAGCAGCGCGAACCCGTCCATCGCCGGCATCTTGATGTCGGTGACGATGGCGTCGTAGTCCCAGGCGGCGATCCGTTCCAGCGCCACCGCTCCGGAGTTCGCGGTGTCCACGGTCACCCCCTCCATGCGAAGGCGCAGCGCCTGGGGAAGCGCGTGCAGCAGCGCCGGGTCATCGTCCACGATGAGAACCCGCGCGTTCGGGATGGCCGCCCCTTCCTCGTCATCTGACATCGTGGGCGCCGTGGGCTCCTCGACGATCCACTCCGGTCGCCCCGAGCAATGCTCCTGAGGGACATGCCAGCGCGGGGAGTTAGCCGCATCAAACCGTGAGGTGTACTCGGTGGAGGCAGTCATCGCTCGCCTAGCGCCGCACTTGGGTAGGGCAGTGTCATCACGCGCAACTCTCCTTCATACGCGGCGATGCGAGGGGGAGCTGGATGAGGAACATGGCCCCTTCACCTGGCTGGCTGCGGACCATGATCGTGCCGCCGTGATCCTTGATGATGCCGTAGGTGATGGAGAGGCCGAGGCCGGTGCCTTTCCCGACCTCCTTCGTCGTGAAGAACGGATCGAAGATGCGCGCTTCCAGCCCCGGAGGAATCCCGTGGCCGGTATCGGCCACCGCGATCTCCACGGTGGTGGGGCCG
Organism: Acidobacteriota bacterium; assembly: GCA_046726015.1. Classification (GTDB taxonomy): domain Bacteria; phylum Acidobacteriota; class Vicinamibacteria; order Vicinamibacterales; family 2-12-FULL-66-21; genus QHWT01. Next base: position 12,362 of record JBKOZS010000175.1, on the reverse strand, counting down.
AGCGACGCAGAAATGCGAATCGTCTTGCGTGGCGATTCGGCCACGGCATCCCGTGCGTTCGTCAGCAGGTTGATGAAGACCTGCTCGAGCTGAATCGGGTTGCCAACGACAACCGGGTCGGCGGCGCCCAAATCGACCGCGATCGCGACTTCGCGCAGGCGAAGCTGCTCCCGGATCAGCGACAGCGCCCGCTCGATCACCTGGCGTAGCGAGATCGGCTCACGAATCGCCGGAGCTGCACGCCCGAACGTGCGGAGATGCGAGATGATGTCGGTGGCCTTGCGAATTTGCTGCACAGCCTGGCGCAGCTCGCGGACGATCTGCCTCTTCTCCGCCGCACCGAGCTCGATCAGGTCGATCGCGTTGCCGACGAACAGGGCGGTGTTGTTGAGCGGATTGTTCAGCTCGTGGGCGACCCCGGTGGTGAGCTCGCCGAGGGTAGCGAGCTTGGCCGCCTGCACGAGCTGGTCCTGCTTGTCGCGCAGCTCCTGCTCGCTCCGCTGCATCTCGGCGGTGGTTTCCCGCAGGTCCCCCATGATGTGAATCATGGCCTTGCGGCTCGCCTCCAGACGCAGCGTGTCGCGATGCGAATCCTGCAGGATGTGCAGCAGCGCGAGCCGCGATCGGTTCAGTCGCTCGGTCTGCCGCGCGAGACGCCGCCGATCCTGCTCGTAGTCCGCCAGGATGTGAAGCATCGCCTTCCGCTGGCTGGCCAGACGCCGGTTCGATTCGTTCAGATCGCCCATGATGTGGAGCATCGCGCGCCGCTGCTCGTCGCGTTGTCGCAGCCGGCGCTCCAGCATCTCCACGCGCGCGCGAAGCAGGTCGTCGCTTGTCGCCGCATCGGCCTCCGCCGCCGCCGGCGGAGCGTCCGCGACCCGCGCTTGCGGCATCACGATCAGACCCTCCCGACCTTGAGTGTGGCGAGTTCCTTCTGCCGGCTCTCCAGTTCCTTCTCCAAGGCGATCATCTTCAGCTCGCGTCCGACGACCACTTCCTCGAACTTCTCCAGATCCAGGATCTTCTCCTGCAGCTCGCTCTTCGACTTCTCCAGGTCGCGCACGACCTGCTCGTACTCCCGCATGTCGCGCAGGATGCCGATGGCCCCGATCACCTTGCCGTCCCCGTCGCGCAGTGCGGATGCGTTGAGCGTCGTGGGAATCACCTCGCCGCTGGCGCTGCGCGGATTGAGCCGGGCGTTGCGCGTGACGCCGCGCTCGACCACCTCCCGAAGCGCCGCCAGAAAGGCGCGTGTCTCCTCCGGCGAGATGATGCGCGAGAGCGACTGCTCGATCAGTTCGTCCGGCCGGAAGCCGAGGAGGGCGAAGACGGCGTCGTTCGCTTGAAGGATCTTGCCTTCGAGATCGGAGACGAACACCGGGTCGGGGGCGTTCTTGATCAGGCTCTCCGCGTAGGCCCGGGCCTTGTCCAGTTCCCGCATGTCGCGCAGGATGCCGATAGCGCCGATGACCCTCCCCGATGGATCGCGCAGCGCCGAGGCGTTGAGGGTCGTGGGGATCACCTCACCGCTCGCGCTCCGTGGGTTCAGCCGCGCATTGCGCGTCACGCCCCTTTCCACGACCTCGCGCAGCGCCGCGGTGAACTCGCGCGTCTCCTCGGCGCTGATGAAGCGCGACAGCGACTGCTCCAAGAGTTCGTCCGGGCGGAAGCCGAGGAGGGCGGACACGGCGTCGTTGGCCTGGAGGATCTTGCCTTCGAGGTCGGAGACGAACACCGGGTCGGGGGCGTTCTTGATCAGGCTCTCCGCGTAGGCCCGGGCCTTGTCAAGCTCCCGCATGTCCCGCAGGATGCCGATGCCGCCGATCACCGTGCCGTCCGGATTGCGCAGCGCCGAGGCGTTGAGGGTCGTGGGAATTACTTCGCCGCTGGCGCTTCGCGGGTTGAGCCGGGCATTGCGCGTGACTCCTCGTTCGACGACCTCCCGCAGCGCGGCGAGGAACTCGCGCGTTTCCTCCGGCGAGATGATGCGCGAGAGCGACTGCTCGATCAGTTCGTCCGGCCGGAAGCCGAGGAGGGCGAAGACCGCGTCGTTGGCCTGGAGAATCTTGCCTTCGAGGTCGGACACGAACACCGGATCGGGAGCGTTCTTGATCAGGCTCTCGGCGTAGGCCCGCGCCTTGTCGAGCTCCCGCATGTCGCGCAGGATGCCGATGACGCCGATCGCCCGACCGTCGAGACCGCGCAGCGCCGACGCGTTCAGGCTCGTCGGAATCACCTCGCCGCTCGCACTGCGAGGGTTCAGGACTACGTTGCGCATTTCACCGCGTTCGACGACTTCTCGCAGTGCCGCGGTGAATTCGCGGGTCTCTTCCGCGCTGATGAAGCGCGAGAGCGACTGCTCGAGCACTTCGTCCTGGCGGAACCCGAGCAACTGGGACACCGCATCATTCGCCTGCAGGATCTTGCCTTCGAGGTCGGACACGAACACCGGGTCCGGCGCGTTGGCAATGATGATGTCGGCATCCAGTGAGCCGTGCCAGGTGGCGCCGCCGCCGTCGCCTTTGACGATCGCCGGTGGCGTTGCGACTACTGACCGTCTCCTCATCTCAGCCCCCCTTCAACCGACCGGAACGGTTTCGCGAGCTGCTGAAGAGTTCACTGCTCCACTCGGGCGCCGCTGGGTCGACGCAGCCTCACGACTCGTCGCCGTTGCGTCACCCGCGTTGGCCAGCGCCAACGACGTTCTTATATCCGCGGTTGGGAAATGTCAAAACTAAAGTACCGCGAACGTCAGCGGTATCGTGCAGCATTCGAGTGTGCCGACGAGCGTAGGAGGCTGACACTAGCCTGATTTGGAGATCTCCCATCAGCAGGTTCGCGGTGTACCGGCTGATCACCGCTTGATCACCGGAGTGCTGTATCGGCGTCACGCGTCAACTCAGGTCAACGCCGTCGCGGAGCTCGCGCCCGGCGTGTGCTTCCACGAAGGCGACCTCGAGGGAAAGGGCACTGCAACAACGGGTGGGCTGTGTTCGATGACTACATACTGGTGGTCGACCCGCACTTTCCGTCCGGCGCGCAGGAAATGATTCCGAAGATCAAAGCCCAGACACGTGAAAAGGTCTGTTCCGGTGACATGACAGTTCATTCCGAGCACACAGGTAATACCTTTGGGGTGAACGGCTGCAGCGGATCGCGACCGCATGTCCGAACGATGCGTCGTCGGCCGCGAACTCATCGAGCCCAAGCCGCTCGAGGCCGTTGCGTGGACACCTATTGCTGAAGCCAGCAGTACAGCGTGATGGCTAATGATGTCTTCTGCATGCCGACGCTGTGAAGTAGCATTCCTTCTTCTGAGGAAGAGGAGTGATGGAACGCGTCAGCGCGACACTGGGCGAGCCGAGCGCCAGCGCGCTTCTATGGATCGTCGGCGTCCTGCAGGACATGTCCGTACCGTTCCAAAAGTCACCGGCGGACTCGCCGCTCGCTTCTACGGAGCCGATCGACCTCTCGTTGACATCGACCTCGACGTCCCCGAGGACTCTCTTCGGGCCGTCGTCAGCAGGCTCGCTGAGTACGTGGTGTTCGGCTTCACGATCACGAATGGGACATCGAGATTCTCACGGTGGTGTTTCGTGGCATTCATATCGATCTCGGTGGAGCGCACACCACCAGCATCTTCAGTCGAGCTGAGTGCCGTTGGGTGCCGGCGCACGCAAACCTCGAGACCGCGGTTCGATTAGAGATCAACGGAGTCGAGATTCCGGTCGTTCGGAAAGAGGATTTGGTCTCTTACAAACGGATATTAGATCGCGATGTGGATCGACTCGATCTAAGCGCCATTGTTTTGCTGACCGCCAAACGGCGACGCGCTCCGCATTTCGCAGGTTTTCAATCATCCTGCCCAGTTGACGCTGTTGGCGGAACAAATGCTGGGGATCCGCCGACATCAGTCTGCCACGCGGCAACGTGACGCTAAGACGGAGCACCCTCGGGCACTGCTGTTGCGACCCTTGTGCGGGAGCTGATGAGTGCTGTGTCGTAAGCTTCGTTCAGAAACAGCGTTGTACAGCGTGTCGACAATGGATTCTTCCAGCGGAGCCGAAACCGGCCGACCGACCGGAGGTGAGACACGGTGAGACACGTTGCACAAGAACGGAACGAAACGACGTGTGCCGAGCGAAGCGACCTCGCAAGAACCCGAGCGAAACGAAGGACATCGAAGAAGGAGGCCGGAATGGGTGAACCGCTCTCTGGACCACGGTATCGGGGTTCGAATCCCTGCCTCCCAGCCAGTCCTGCAAATAACTACCGAACAGCCGCTTCGCGTCACGCGCCCCGTACCGCGAAACGAGCGAAAGTCGAAAGTCAGACGGCCGATACACGTTCCCGGGTTGTTGATACTCCAATATTCCCAAAAGACGGGCCATATTCCGCAGGCACCTGCGCAGATCGCGTCGTGTTGCGTCACCGGTGAGACACGATGAGACAACTTGGCCAACGGCGCGCCTGCTGTACAGTTGCGTGCCGCGAATGTTCAAGCCGAAACTCATTGGGGTGGCTTCTCGGATCAATCATCGCAACGTGTCGCGAGCACATCATGAGCCCGCGGTTGCAGTGGCTGCCGCTCGAGGCGTCGTCCTGTCGTCCAGGAGAGACCAGGTATCGCCTTGTTTCGCTGATGGCGATCGGAAGCGCCATGAGTGGCTGTCGACGGCCTGATCTCATGAATTCTGTTCCTTCGCGGGCCCGGGCGCGAGATGGCTGCGGCCCAGTTCCGGGAACACCTTGGAGACCTTGCCGATCAGGTACTCGCCATACGTGCCCCGCACGTCGCGCAAGGCGATGCCGTCCCATCGCTCGAGCAGCCCGGGACGCTCGTGCACCGGCGAGACGTTCGGGATCGGCTCGAGCACCGCATCGAACCCCGGGTCGAAGAAGAAGGGCATGGAAATGCGCGACCGGCCAGAGCGATTGATCACGCGATGCAGCGCTGACCGGTAGCGCCCGGACGTCAGCCGCTCGAGCATGTCGCCGACGTTGATCACGAACGAGCCGGGCACGTACGGCGCCTCGATCCAACCCGCCTCATCCCGGATCTCCAGGCCGCCGGCATCGTCCTGATAGAGAAGCGTCAGCAGGCCGTAGTCGGTGTGCGCGCCGACGCCGTACTGCTCCGCGGTCCGCTCGAGCGGCGCGGCCGGATAGTGGAAGATGCGGAACAGGGTCGTCGGGTTGGACGTGTAGCGCTCGTGGAAGACGTTCGCGTCCAGGGCCAGCCCTCGAGCGATGAGCGCGATAAGCCGATGGCCGAGCGCGGTGAGCGCTCGCATGTAGTCGAGGACGGCCTCGCGAAATCCGGGTAACTCGGGGAAGAGATTGGGCCCGTGCAGCGGCAGGCCGGCGCGTACGCGCGGATCGGTCGGTGGCAGCTCCTCGCCGAAGTACAGGCCTTCCTTCAGGTCCGGGCGTCCGGACGTGAGCTCACGGCCCACCGGGAAGTATCCGCGCCACGCGCGCCCACCGCGAGACATATCGAGGCGTCTCTTGATGCCCTCGTCGAGGCGGAAGAACGTGCGGCTCAGATCGAGGAGCGACTCGATGGTGCGCGGTTCGACGCCGTGGCCGACGACGTAGAAGAACCCGTATTCGGCGGCTGCAGCATCGATCTCCGCGGCGACGCGCGCGTCTTGCCTCGCGTCTGCCCCACTCCCTGCCAGGTCGATGATCGGAAGGCGATGTTCCACCACACTTGACCCCGCGAGACTCGCGTCAGCATGTCACCGTGGACGCAGGGTGACGAGCCGCTCGGCACATTGCCCGGTGTGCCCTATTCCTGGTAACGCGCCGAACGACGGTCCCTTCGATGGACTGCGGGTCTTCAGCAGATTGTAGATCAGGCGGACCGCTTCGACTCGCTTCGGTCGTGAAAGAGACCGTCCCCTCCACGAATTTCGTCGGGCAGATCGACGTGCGCCGCGTGAACGATGCGTTTGCCGAGTGGCTGTCTGGTGTCGTCGATACGTGACGCGCCGGGATGCGTCGGCGGGCACGTGCGGCGAGCTGCCGCAACTCCTCAATCTGATTTGGGGTCGTCTCCGTGGGCGAGGCGATGGTCAGCCCGGAGCATCGGCACTGGGGGCCGACCTGGATTCTTTGATCGGCGGAAATCGGGCGGCGAGCTCGAGAGGATCGCAGCGTTCTGCGACCGTCAGGCTCTCGAAGAGTCGCTGACTTTGAACGCTATAGTGGTCCGATGCGAGCCATCGTGGTGGAAGCCTTCGGCGACCCTGACGTTCTGGTCGTGCGCGACGCCCCCGTTCCTCAGCCCCAACGTGGGCACGTTCTCGTTCGTGTGCAGACGATTGGCGTCAACTTCTCGGATATTGAACGCCGGCGAGGCATCTACGATCGGCCGCCGCTACCGTACATCCCCGGAAACGAAGCCGCCGGCACCGTCGAGGCGGTTGGACCGGACGTCGACCCGAGCTGGCGTGGACGACGGGTCGCCTTCTGGGCCATGCGAACGAGCGGAGCGTACGCTGAATTCACCGCAGCGCCCGCTGGTGCGCTGTTCATGCTCCGAGATGACATTTCGTTCGATCAGGCCGCTGCACTCCCGGTGCAGGGGCTGACGGCGTATGGCCTGAGCCACGTCGCCACTGATCTTCAGTGCGGGCAGACCGCCCTCGTCCACGCAGCAGCGGGCGGTGTCGGTATCGTGCTGGTTCAACTGCTGCGCCGTCGAGGCGTGCACGTGTTCGGCACCGCCTCATCTCCAGCGAAGCAGGATGTCATCCGCTCCATCAATGCCGAGGCACTCTCGTACGGCCCTGCGCTCGCCGATCGGATTCGTGACGCGACCGACGGCCGTGGCGTGGACGCCGTCTTCGACTCGGTCGGTCGCAGCACGCAGCCGGCGAGCATTGCCGCCCTCGCGCCGTATGGCCATCTGGTCTACTTCGGGGAAGCCAGCGGCACGCCGGCGCCCATCGAGGTCGACGCGCTGTACGAGCGGTCCCTACGCGTGAGCGCCTTCTGGCTCGGAACGGATCCGCCCGAGCGCTGGCATAGCGCGCGGCAGCATCTTCAGGACTGGGTGGCAGACGGTACGCTTCGGATCACCGTGGGGGGCACGTACTCGCTTGCCAATGCCGCCGATGCGCATCGGGACCTCGAAGCGCGGCGCACGTTCGGAAAGGTGCTACTGCGGCCTGCATTTTGAGCGGCGGAGGTCGGCCACCGCGCACCCGGCGCGCTACTGCACACCCTGCGCGGCCTGCACGCTGTCGTATTCATAGCGAATCGAGATGTGCGACGTCTTGCCGTCTTCCCGACCCAGAGCTGCGTGTCGGTCGTGCCCGTTCTAACCTCACGCTACCCTCAGGCATCGAGCAGCTCGCCTCCGGCTCGTTGCGCTCGGCACGAGTCCAGGCTGATCCCGCGCTCAGACTGGTTGTTCAGTGGGAAACCGGCGCTTGCATATCGGCCGCTGACCAGACGAGCGGCTTCGAGAATTCCTCGATCGCGTCCAATAGGGGATCGCCTTCCGACCCTAGTCGACGAACCATACCCAGCGACGTCAGACAGACGTGGGAGCCCGGGCGCGTCCACTGCTATGCAGATGCCGGGCGGACTGTTCGCGGCGAGCAACCCTGCGACGCCGAAGCCGGCGCGCACTGCACCGAACCCGATCGCCCGCTCATTGGGGTGGCTGCACCACGTTCTCGGGCGCGATCGATTGCCACGCAAGTGGCAGCAGGAAGTCACCTTAGGGAGAGCGCAGTCTTCAGATCTCGATCGTGGTGAGACACGAGTGAGACACCTCGTCGCAAGATGAACGGCGCGGACGCCGATGATGGACGCGAAGATCAGCGCACGATCACGGTCATGAGCTCCCGGCACTCCTGCCGAAGGTAACCACGGTGACCCCTTGGCTGGTCGGCGGCGGTACTGAAGACCGTCAGCACCCGCATCACGGTGGGCTGATCGCTATCCCGCGTATCCGCAGACGCCCATGCGGGGCGAGTTCACGACAGGCAGGAACGTCTCCTCGCCACACTCGTGCTCCTTCTCGTGTGCGTCGCAGACGAACGGGCTGTCATCGCTCTCATGCGCACAGCAGACGAGCGCAGCAGGCGCGCCACATCTCCCGCACTTCCAGGGCAGCGGATCGTTGCGGACCAGAAGACGTGCGGGGTGCTTGCCGATACGGCCGACACGCGTACCGGTCCGTTCCAGCGTCAGCCGCGTCGTCGACCCAAAATCGTAGTCGTACGTCCCCTTCTGGCCGGTGTAGGTAAATACGGCTCCGATTTTCGATGCCATGCTGCGCTCGGCGTTGCCACGCCCGAACAACCGCCGCAGGTCAGTTGGCGACGACGAGTAGCGCAACGGCGGGACCGAAAACATGCTGAGGTGGCCGCAGCATTCGAGCCAAGTATCACGAAGAAAGGCATCCAGCTTCGAGAGAGCGGCGGCGGTCTGCACCTCGACGTCGAGCCAGTACTCCGCAGCGGCAACAGCGCCGACGCGAAAAGTCAGGAGATCGGCCTGCCGACCGGTCGGAGCGTCGTGCGCCGGTGCGCAAGCGATGTAGTGCGCGGCACTGCGGCGTTTGTCGACGCTCGCACCGCAGAGCGCGCAGGTTCCTTTGAACGTGCGCTGAGGCATGCGCCATCATAGCGGAACATGTTCGACCTCTGGCAGACATTCATTGCGGAGCAAGACAGTGACGACCAAGTGTGGCGCATGCGGCAAGGCGCTGGGCTCGGACGAGACGATTCACGTAGCAGGTGAGGGCCCTCGCTGCTATCCCTGTTTCAACCGCGAGACGGCGGACCGCCTCGGCCTCGATTTTGAGGAACCCACGTTTCAACCGATCGTGCTCAAGGACGCCAAGGGCACTCCTCACACGTTCACGTTTCGCTCGATGCTTGTACCAACGGGTCTTGAGATCGAAGCCGTAGAGATCACAGAGGACCAGCGAGATGGGTACCGTTTCGCGGTGCTCGGCGAATTCTAAGCGGACGCCTGGGAACTGTTTCAGTTGCTCTATGCGAAGATGCGCCGCGAGGTCGCGACGCGCCATGTCCACCGTACGGAGTTTGGCTGGCAACTCACCTCCGACCAGCGGCTCGTTGGCCGCATCGAATGGGATCCCGACAGTGATGTCCGCCTGCCGCTGGTCGTCATCGACGGCAAGGCGTTTACATGGGAGCAGGTCGGCCACATGCTCATGACATTCGAAGGCTTTACCCTTGAGGCGCGGATCACGGACACGATCGAAGTTGTAGGTGACGATGGATGACAGGCACTTCAGATCCCCTCGCCCGCCGACCTTACCTCAGTTAGGCGGGGAGGCCCGGCCACTTCGGATCCGTGGAAGGTGTGTTGACCGCCGACGCGGCCACTCTGGCCGAAGTTCGAGGCATCGGTCCAAACAAGGCAGCGCGAATCCGCGAACCCGTGGGCTGATTGGCTGCATGTCCCCCGGGTCTGGCGTCGCGGCCGCCAACGATCTATATTGATCGTAGCGTGGCCAAGCGACCCGCCAAGGCTGTTCGACAACGACCTCCTCTCCGTGGTGGCCGTAAGCGCGTCCTGGTTGTGCTGTTCATCCCGAGCGTCGAGCGCGATGGGGCGACCCCAATCGACCAGCAGCAGTGGGTCGACGCGGCATTGGAGATGTTCGGGCGTGTATTTGGAGGGGCGACGGCCTACCCGAAGGCGAAGGGCATCTGGCGAGATGACGAACGGAACGGCACGCTCGTGAAAGATGAGCCGGTCGTCATTCATTGCTACACGACTCCCGACGATATCGAGGATTCCAGGAATCTTTCCAAGCTTGGGAGCTTCTGCAGGAGGATGGGAAGAGACGCACGCCAAGGAGAGGTGGGCTTAGTGGTTGGCGACGAATATTTCGCCATCCGTGAATTTGCAGCGGAGTGAGACATGAAGCCGCACCTTGACATGAACAAAATCGCGCGGGGGCTGGGGGCCGAACGCAAAGGCAAAGTCCCAGCCACGGGCGGCTACTTCGGCGCGATACAGTTGGTGGCGGACATCGAGGCGCGCTTCCGCGTGCCGGTTGGCGGAGGTCGGGCGACGGATCCTCGCTGGACTGAACGGCGACTTGTCCCATTGGCACGTCGAACCCTCGAGCGCCTGGAAGCCATCACGGAAAGTGTTAGAGAACGCAGTGGTGTGAACGTCGAACCGATGCAGTTGGCGGCCTTGTTGCTTGAGAAGACGACTGAACAGCTCAGCGAGGATGAAGCCAGGGACCTGATTGGTGCTCGGCGACGAGTGGGCCGGTGATCCGCGCGAGCACGACATCCACCGACGAAATCAGGGAACGACGCAAAGGCCTGACGAGCCGATCTGTTCGGCGACCGCCCAAGACGAGTGAGACACATTGACATACTGCGCGACAGCGCACGGAAACGGGACCAAGCGGACGGAAGTCGTCGCGACAGAAACGGCCCGAAAGCGCACGGAAGGAAGAGCACGGAAGCCGGTGAACGGTTCTCTGAACCACGTTATCGGGGTTCGAATCCCTGCCTCCCAGCCAATCCGCAAATATCACCAATCAACTGCTTAGTGGATCGGTGTCGAACTGGTCAAAGAGAGCGCCGGTCTCCAGTGAGACACGGGCGAGACACGGTGACAGAATTCGTTGGCCCTCTGGCAAGGGGTGATCTCTGGGAATGCCGCTTCCATCAGAGCGAGGCCCGTGGGTGTCACAGCGCTGAATTGCCGTTGTCTTCGCGCAAATCGGAGAACGGATTGAAGTGGAGGGATACTCCAACCTTAACTCGGAGCGCGAGGAAGTAGTTGTTGACCGCGCGTCGCCTCATCTCGGCAATCGCACGGACCGCTCGTGCCGCGCGTTTGATGTAGTTGCTACGCGAGCTGGAGTATTTTTTGGAGACGGGGCCGTTGGCTGATCGGCCGTGGGCCGTCGTACCCGCGGTCATTGAGTTTCCCGCGGGCGGCGCTGCCGTCTCGTGCGCATCCCGAGAGCACACAACCCTGATCCGACCAACAGTAGCGACATCCGCTCAGGATCTCGTTCGTTACGCAATAACACGAGCAATCCCGTCACAATCCCGCGCGCCAGCAGTCGCGCTCGACTCTGGTGACCCAGAGGTCTCCTTGAGGTCACGGACGATCGCTGGGCGTGAAATTCAGCGGGCACCTACGGATGTGCCGCGAGCAACGAGCAGAAAGGATCGGTCAGAATTGGTTGCCATCAGGTACTGGGTGTTAGGTTAGAGAAAACCCGAGCCGTTCAATATCGCATGACGAACACGACAACTGCCAAAACCGTCACCAGGGGTGACATGACGGAAACGCTGCCGCCGTTGACGCGATGGAACGCCGCAGCGGAACCGAAGGGCTGCGTTCAAATTGTGCACGGCATGATGGAGCACCGCGGCCGGTACGCGCGGTTCGCGAGTCGTCTTGCGGCGGCGGGTTACGAAGTATGGGCTCACGATCACCGAGGCCACGGCGCGAATGCCCCGATTGGAATAGGACATTTCGCCGATCGCGATGGGTGGCGGGCACTGGTCACCGATACCGCCGCAGTGACTCAACGGATTAGGGCTGAACGTCCAGCAACACCGGTGATTCTATTCGGGCACTCGATGGGCTCGTTTATCGCGCAAACGTTGATGACCGAACGCGCAAAGGACTATGCGGGAATCGTGCTTGCGGGTTCGAATGGTCGCGATGTCGGATCTCACTGTGTCGCATTGGTTGTGGCCTTGGTCGAGCGCCGCCTGAGAGGTGCTCGCGAGCAGAGCCGATGGATGAGGGCGTGGCTGCGCACGAGCTTCAACCGTCAGTTTCGACCGAGACGAACTGTTGCTGACTGGCTTTCGCGGGACGAACGCGAGGTCGACGCTGCTCTCGCCGACACGCTCTGCGGAGTTGGCCTGACGACCCAATCCTGGATTGACTTCGCCAAGGGTCTGTTGACTCTTGATGCACCACAACGGTTCCGGCGCGTGCCGGCATCGCTGCCGATTTTGCTCATAAGCGGAACGCGCGATCCTGTCGGGCGCAATGGCCGAGGGCCCGCGCGTTTGGCGCGAGCACTGAAGAGCGGCGGTGCCCGGGATGTGACCGTCCTGCTGTATCCGGAGGCTCGACACGAACTGGTGAACGAGACAAACCGCGAGAGAGTCACGGACGACGTCATCGCATGGCTCGACGCACGTCTGCTTCGCCAACCGGGTGGAGCGGAAGATGTCGAACCAGACTTCCAGTGTGAAGCAGCGACAGCTCGGCCCAGATCTTAACGATGTATTGTCTCGCGCAACGACGATCAGACGCAGAGGCAAAGGAGCGCCACCCGCCGATGCGCTCGGTACGTCGTGTTTTTACTCGTGTAC
>JBKOZS010000174.1:0-6897 GCA_046726015.1 Acidobacteriota bacterium | reverse complement strand
ACGGGGCCGAGTCGAATGGTTGTCTCGCTACGCCAACGATCGACGCGGTCAGCACCATCACGACCGCCGCACGTGTCAACATCGCATCCACTCCTCGAGATTCGCGGCCACGAACTCATCGTCTGCCAGGTGCGGATAGGCGCGGCACACGCGATCGATTTCGGCGGCCTGCCCGCGACTGAGCGTCTCGTGGGGATCGAGACACCTGGTGCTCGCCACGAGTCCCTGCCGGCGCAGGACTTCCTGGATGCCGGCGATGCACCCGGCAAATGCGTGGGCGGCGTCGAAAAACGCGGCATTCGCGTCAGTGACCTGCGCGCCGCGCAGAAGGAGCGGCGCCGGCACCTGCGCCGCGCGCACCGCCGCATGACACTCGGCGAGCAACTCCACCGCCCCACGAGTCCACACGGCCCAGTGGCCGAGGAGGCCTCCCACGATCCGGCGTTCTCCGTCCGAACCGTTCGCGCTGAACTGGAAGGACGTCAACAAGTCGGCCACGATCGCATCATCGTTGCCCGTATAGAGCGCAATGTCGTCGCGCCGGGCGTCTATGACCGCCCGGACGACATCAATGGTTTGATAGCGGTTGAACGGCGCAATCTTGATGGCGACGACGGCCGGGATCTCGGCAAAGCGCCGCCAGAACTCGTACGACAGCGGACGACCCCCGACAGAGGGCTGAAGGTAAAAACCGACGAGCGGAATACGCTCACCGACGGCCTTGCAATGCGCGATGAGCGCAGCATCATCGGCGTCAGCGAGCGCTGCGAGACTGAGGAGCCCGGCCTGATATCCGAGCCGCGCCAGCAGGTTTGCCTCCTCGAGCGCCTGGTCGGTTCGACCGCAGATCCCGCCCACCCGAATCAGCGGCTCACGGCGCCGCGCATCGACGCGGTTCATTTCCTCGGCGGCAATCGTGAGCACGGGTTCGAACAAGCCGACGCGGGGATCGCGGATGGCGAACTGTGTCGTGTGCACGCCGACCGCGAGCCCGCCGGCGCCGGCCGCAGCGTAATAACGCGTCAGCGCGCGCTGCCGGCGCTCGTCGAATGCCCCATTGGCGTCCAGGGCCAGCGGATGCGCGGGGATGACCCTGCCCTCCTGGAGCGCCGCTCGAACGCTGCCCTGCATCTCGTGCATCAGAACCGACCGGCCCGCGATTCGAAATGTGTTGGCTTGCCCAGGCTCTCGCCCCCCTGGCGAACCCAGTCGGCCGTCCATGAAAGCAGCCGGGCAGCGTTCACACGCGGCGTACCGAGAAGCGCCCAGCCACGCGTGCCGTTGCTCAACAACGCATCGACCGCCTCGGTGTTGACGAACGATACGTCCATGCTCTGCTGCCGCGCGAGTTCCGTGCAGACGGTACGCACGCTCAGTTCTTCAGGGCCGGCAAGATTCACGACCAGCGGCGGTGTCGAGGTGTGATCCAGCGCGGCGAGCGCCATCGCGTTCGCGTCCGCCTGCCAGATCACGTTGAAGTATCCCATCGCAAGATCGATCGGCTCGCGACGAACGATCTTGCCTGCGAGATCGGCCAGCACGCCGTAGCGCATCTCGACGGCGTAATTGAGCCGAAGGATGGCCGCAGGAATCTGATACGCACGGCTGAAGTACTCGAACATCCGTTCGCGTCCCAGGCAGCTCATTGCATACTCGCCAACCGGCGCAGGTGGATCTTCTTCTCGAGATCCGCCGCGCCCGTGCGCCGTCAGGCCGTAGACGTTCCCCGTCGAGAACGCGACGATCCGGCTGGAGCGATAGCGCTTGCACACGAGCGCAGGCAGATGCGTATTCATCGCCCACGTCAGTGGCTCATCTCCCGAGGATCCAAACTTGCGACCCGCCATGAAAATGACGTTGGGGGCGTCAGGGAGGCGCGCGAGCGCGGTTTCATCGAGCAGATCGACGCGCATCGTTTCGATGCCGCGCGCCTCGAGCCCGCGCTGCTGCTCCGGTGATGAGAAGCGCGACACCCCGATCACACGGTGCGACACGCCGGCAGCGTCCATGGCGCGCCGCGCCATGCGGGCAAGCGTTGGCCCCATCTTGCCAGCAACGCCCAGGACCACGATATCCCCGCCTGCGCGGCCGATCGCGTCGATTGCCGCGGACGTTGGTTCGCTCAGCAATTCCTCCAGGTGTGCGACATCCCGAATGGTAGAGGGAAGCTCCATGGCCGACCTATTATCATGCGCCACGGATTGAGACGGATGCACACGGATCAACCGGATGACCGCGTCGCTGGAGTATCGGTAAGGAAGATGACTCAGGCGGACATTCCGGCGGGCCTCCTGCTCTGCCGTGCGAGCCGCTGGAATCAGACCGAACGCGATTGGCAGTACTTCCTCACGTCCGCTCCTCATGGCGCGCTCGTCGCGGAAGAGAATGCGACCGTGATCGGCACCGTCGCAACGTTGCCGTACGGTCCGTTCGCGTGGATCTCAATGGTGCTCGTCCATCCACAGGCCCGCGGCAGGGGTGTCGGAACGTTGCTGCTTCATCGCGGGTTGGGGCTCATCCCCGAAGGTGTGACGGCGCGACTCGATGCGACGCCGGCGGGCGAGGTGGTGTATCGAAAGATCGGGTTCGCTGGTGAGTATGGCCTTGCGCGGTGGTTTCGGGACCAGCGGCCGACCGCACGTCCGGCTCATTCGGCTCCCGCCTCCGGCGCGCAGCCGCTCCAGCCGGCGGACTGGCCGGCTGTTCGAGAGATGGACCTGCACGCGTTCGGCGCATCGCGGTCGGCACTCCTCGAGCGGCTCGCACAGGACGCGCCGGAGTACGCGTGGGTCCGCAAAGGCGAAGGCGGCGGTCTACAGGGGTTCATGTTCGGCCGTCACGGCCACGTGCGTGAGCACATGGGCCCCGTGGTTGCCGATACCCCCGAGACCGCCCGCGTGCTTCTCGAATCCTGCCTCGCATCTCATCCTGACCGTGCTGTCTTCATAGACGCGCCGGACCATCAATCATCCTGGACAGCATTCCTGGCGGACGCGGGCTTCGCGATCGAACGCCCATTCCTGCGAATGTGCCGTGGTCCCTTGACCGCGCCAGGGCACCCGTCGCTGATCTTCGCGATCGCGGGACCAGAGCTCGGCTGATTACTGCTTGCTCAACGGGAGCCTGATCGTCGCCGCGGCGACCTGGCGCTCGCGGTTCATGATGGCCGGCGTGAGCGGGACTTCGCGCTCGATAGCGTAACCGTCGGTGATTCGCGCCAGGAAGTTCTGCCCTTCGTACCGCTCGAACACCAGCTCGGGATGTGCCGGAGGCCGGCCGGAATCGCCATCCGTCAACACGAGCACGTGGCGGCGACTGTCGGCGCTGGCGATCGATACGACACCCGACGCGGATGTCTCAGTGAAGACGTAGTCGCCAGCGGGCAGGTGCGAACGGCCCACGATGAAATCGAACGGTACCCTGGCGATCAACCGTTCGTCGGCGCGGGCTGGAGTTGCAATTACGACCGTGATGATTGCCAACGCCATCGTCATCCACACCTTTGTAGTAAGAGTCCCTTTCATATCGACCTCTCTTCCTGGCGGGGGCTGCTCTCTATTGATGTGGACGAAGCCGTGTTGACGAAGAGATGGCGGTCAGATGACATGACTGCGACTGAGCGGTAAGGCTCTGTTGAGCTGATGTGACGAACGTCGGCGAAGTCAAAAATCTTGACTTCTTTAAGAATCTTAGTTATTAGCCAGAGAACGTTCGCGTCAATTCGCGTCAAGACCCGATGGGCTGTCCCGTTCACCTTTTCGGGAGGGATCCATGAACAAGTTTCGGGTTGGAGCGGCGCTGTCGTGGCTGGTGCTGGCAGGCAGCGTGTCGCTGGGCGCGCAAACTCACTCTGCCAGCTTTACCGGCACGATCAGCGACAACAACGGCAAGCCTATTCCGGACGTCGAGGTAATCGCGACGAACGTCGCGACGCAAGTGACCTACACGGCCCGAAGCAACACTCAGGGCCTCTACACCATTACCGCGCTGCCGATTGGGTCTTACAAGATTCGAACGCAGGCCCAGGGTTTTCAGGTCAACGAAACCAATGCGATCACGCTGGAGTCGGGGCAGAACGCCCGTGTCGATATCACGATGGCGACGGGCCTGCAGGAGACTGTCGAAGTCACCGGCATCACGCCCATTCTGCAGACTCAGAACGCCGTCGTGGGCGAAGTCGTCTCGGAGACGACGATCCGCGGCATGCCGTTGAACGGCCGCAACTTCTCGCAGCTCGCGCTGCTGATGCCGGGCGTCATCACAACGGAGCCCGACAGCTTTACGCAACCAAAGAATTTCGGTTCCGGTCGTCCGTTCGTCAACGGACAACGCGAACAGAGCAATAATTACACGCTCGACGGCATCGACATGAACGAGCCGATCGACAACCTGCTGCCCTACCAGCCAAGCCCCGATGCGCTCGCGGAAGTTCGCGTCGAAACCAACAACTATTCCGCGGAGTTCGGCAACGTCGCCGGGGCGTTGATCGGCAGCGTGATCAAGTCCGGGACGAACGACTATCACGGCAACGCCTTCGATTACTGGCGCGACAGCAGCATGGCGGCCAACTCCTGGGAGAACAACCGTGGCGGCGCGAAGAAGGCGGAACTGTCTCAGCATATCTTCGGCGCGACCGTCGGCGGCCCCATTTCCAGGAACAAGATCTTCTTCTTCGGCGATTACCAGGGATTTCGTCGCGATCGCCCAAGCGAAATCGTCAGGAGCGTGGCGCCCGCGGCATGGCGCGTCGGAGATTTCTCGGGTGTGGCGGTGACGATTCGAGACCCGCAGACCGGTCAGCCATTCCCCGGCAACCAGGTTCCGGTTTCACGGTTCAGCCCCGTCGCACGGGCCGTGCTTCAGAACCAGACGTTCTATCCACTGCCGAATCGATCGGGCAACACCAACAACCTGGTGGCGCCTAACTCTGACAAGCAACGGGTCCATCAGGGCGACGCGAAGGTCGACCTGAACATATCGGATAAAGACCGGATGTTCGGACGGTTCTCGTATCAGAGCTACAAATCCGAGCCGGAGCGTGCGCCGCTCGAGAGCAACCTGATTTCGACGAACGATTCGCCGTTCCTGGGTCTCGCCTACAACTGGAACCGGACGCTGTCGCCGACGGCGCTCAACGAGCTGCTGGTCGGCTTCACGCACGTCAAGTTCCAGACCATTCCCGTGGACTGGGCTGGCATTGGCAAGGCCAACGCGAGTATTGGCATCCCGGGCGATCAGACAATCGACGGCTTGAGCGCCCACAACATCAGCGACTTTGGTTTCGGCGATGCCGGCGGCTCGGAGTTCAACAACATCAAGAGCTTCCAGCTGAGCGACAAGTACTCGTGGTTCAAGGGCCGCCACCAGTTCAAGTTTGGCGGCCGCTGGCTGTACCAGCGCCAGGGCTTCTCGTACTCGGGCAACGAGGGGATCCTTGGCCACTTCGAATACAACGGGTCCTTTACAGGATTCGCCTTCTCGGACTTCTTGCTCGACCAGGTGTCGGCGAAAGGCCGTGGCGGGCTCGTCGAGCCGTTCCTGCAACTCGGACATCGGATCGCCATCTTCGGCCAGGATGACTTCCGAGTCCGTGACAACCTCACGTTGAATCTGGGGCTAACCTGGGAGTACTTGTCGCCCTGGGTCGAGAAAGATAATCGGCAATCGAATATCGACCTTACGACCGGGCAACTGATCCTCGCGGGTGAGAACGGCGCCAGCCGCGCGCTCTACGACCCGTACTATGGTGGTTTCGAACCACGTGTCGGCGCAGCCTGGACCCCGACCGACAAATGGGTCGTGCGCGGTGCGTTCGGAATCGTGCAGTACATGGAAGGCACCGGCAAGAACCTGAGGCTCACGCAGAACCCGCCCTTCAACTTCGAAGGCCGGCGGGTGTTCGACGCCACGACCGGGGCTGGTACCGCAACAAACGGTTTCAACGACATCACTCCCAACGTGAACGGCGGTCCTGGGACGCTCTACCGTATCTTCGCGCCGGACCTGCGGCCGCAGCTCACGAAGCAGTGGAACATCTTCGTCGAGCGCAAGCTGACCAACGCGCTCTCCGGCAATGTCGGCTACGTGGGCAGCCGCGCCAGCCACATGGTCGTCCCCTTCGACTTCAACCAGCCGGAACCCGATCCCGGCCCTGTCGACACGTGGCGACCCCTGGATCAGCGGCGTCCGCTGTTTCCGCTCAACCCGAACATTGGCGTCACGAGCGGAACGAACTCCATCGGCGTGGGCGCGTACGACGCTCTCCAGACGAGCCTTCGCCAGCGGATGAACGATGGCCTGGAATTCCTCGCGTCGTACACCTACAGCAAGGCCCTCAGCGACAACGTCGGGTACTACGGTGTTGGCTGGGGCCAGACCGCGGGCCAGGGCTACTACTATCTCGATAGCTCGAACCCGTTGAAGGACTACGGACCGTCCCCATACGACATGCGCCACAACTTCAGCCTGGCCACGATTTATGAAATCCCGTACGGGAGAGCTAGTGCCGGCAATGTGTCAGACGTGAAGAACATCGTCCTGGGTGGCTGGACGGTGAACGGCATCCTCCAGGCGCACACCGGGCTGCCGATCACCGTCTACGACGGTGCCGGGCAGTCGCTCCAGGCGACCCGCTCACTCGAGCGGCCGAATCGAGTCTGTAACGGCGCGATAGACGGCGCCGGTGTAGACGATGTGTGGATCGACATCAACTGCTTCCAGCACGCACCGCGCGGACAGTTTGGCGACTCGGGCGTTGGCATTCTGACCGGCCCGAGCTACTGGAATCTCGATCTTGGATTGAGCAAGAACTTCTACCTCTTCGACGACCGGAAGTACCTGACGTTCAGGATCGAAGCGTTCAATGTCTTTAACCATCCGAACTTCGCGCTGCAGGCC
>JBKOZS010000173.1:0-37172 GCA_046726015.1 Acidobacteriota bacterium | reverse complement strand
GTGCTGCGCCTGCCGGGCCCGGGGTTCAACGTCTCGTCGATCGCCGTGCTGCCGTTCGAGAGCCTGTCGGGGGACGAGCGCGGACGTTACATCGCGGACGGCGTGGTCGACGAACTGATCCAGGACCTGTCCGAGGTGTCGTCGTTGCGCGTCATCTCGCGCACGTCATCGATGTACTACAGGGATCATCCCAAGCCGCTGGCCGACATTGCACGCGAGCTCAAGGTCGATGCCGTTCTCGAAGGTTCCGTGCGGTGGAACGACGGTCGACTCAGGATCGACGCACGCCTGATCGATCCGCGTACCGACGACCGCATGTGGAGCCGTTCGATCGAACGAGAGGAGACGCGCATCTCCGACATCGAGGACGGCCTTGCCCGTGCCATCATTGCCGCGCTCTCTCGCACGATGAGGCACGCGGGCGTGCGCCCGCTCGATCCGACGGTCTACGACCTGTATCTGCAGGGACGCTACCAGGTGAACAAGCGGACGCAGGAAGGGCTGCGCGCCGCGCGTGACCTGTTCGACCGCGCGATTGAACGAGACGCGACCTACGCACCCGCACATGCCGGTCTCGCCGAAGCGTATGTCCTGCTCGGCGCGTTCGCCGTCATTCCACGTCGCGAAGCGTACTCTCGCGCGCGTCAGGCCGCGACCGAGGCACTTCGGCTCGACGAACGATTGTCGATGCCGTACGCCGTCCTCGGGTACATCACTTACGAGGCGGACAAGGACGTCCCGGGGGCGTTCAAACAGTTCCGAGCGGCGATCGATCGCGACCCTAATAACGCGACGGCGCGGCAATGGTATGCCTTGTCGCTCGGCGGCCAGGGGCGCTACGAAGAGGCGGTCTTGGAAATCGATCACGCGCGCGCCGTCGATCCGCTCTCGAGATCGGTCGCGTCGGATGCGGGGAACATCTACCGGCTCGCCGGCCGGCTATCGGAAGCGCGCGAACAACTGCGGCTGCTGGTCTCGCTGTATCCGGAGTTTGCCGAGGGACATCGACAGCTCGGGCTGGTCTATCTCGATGTGAGGGACTACGCCAGTGCGGCGACTGAGCTCGACGCCGCTGTACGCGGTGCAGGCCCGGCGCCGTACCTGCTGACCGATTTGGGATACGCGTATGCGCGCCTCGGGCGCACAACGGATGCCGATCGCGTACTGGCGATGATCGCCGCGCGACCGGAACGGAACGAAGACTGGTACTACGCCGCCATTGTCGTGAACGGCGCGCTCGGGCGGACGCGCGAAGCCGCCAATGTCGTCGTCGCCTGCCGCGCGCGCTACGCGTCGTGCAGCCCGCCGCTCAAGCGGCCGGGCCTCGAGGAACTGGCGCGCAACCGGCGGGTGCGCGCGGCGCTCGGGGAGTAATCGACGTCCGGCCTTCAGGCACGCCTCTACCCCTTCGCCACTTCATCGTATAGATACGCCGACGCGATGATCCCGCCGTGAAAATTCCCGAGATCGAGCTTCTCGTTTGGCGCGTGCGCGTTCTCATCCGGCAGGCCGACGCCGAACAGTACTGACGGCAACCCGAGGATCTCCGAAAACGTCGCGACGACGGGGATCGAGCCTCCTTCGCGATTGAACACGGGCGCCTTGCCGAACCCTTTTTCAATCGCGCGTCCCGCAGCCTGCACGAACTTGTTGTCGAAATCGGTCATCCACGGCTTGCCGCCGTGCATGCGCGTCACTTTGATATCGACGGTCTTCGGCGCGACCTTCTTCACGTAGTCTTCGAAGAGTTTCGCGATCTTGTCGGGATCCTGGTTCGGGACGAGGCGCATGCTGACCTTTGCCATCGCGACCGCGGGTATCACGGTCTTCGCCCCCTCGCCGGTGAAGCCAGACTGGATCCCGTTCACTTCGAACGTCGGCCGGGCCCACACGCGTTCGAGCGTCGAGTAGCCGGTTTCACCGAACAGCCGCGGGGCGCCCAGCTCCTTCGCGTAGCGCTTTTCGTTGAACGGCAGCCGCTTCCACTGGTCCCGTTCCTCCTCGCGCAGGTCGCGGACGTCGTCATAGAACCCGGGGATCTTGATCCGGCCGCTGCGATCTTTCATCTGCGCGAGGATGTTCGCGAGCACGAACGCGGGATTCGCGACCGCGCCGCCGAACGATCCCGAGTGCAGGTCGCTCTTGGTGCCGCGCAGATCGATCTGGAAGTACACGAGCCCGCGGAGGCCGTAGCAGATCGACGGAATGCCGCGATCGAACATCGGCGAATCTGAGATGACGACGACGTCGGCCTTCAGCTCGTCGCGATGCTCCTTGACGAAGTTGTCGAGGTTTGCCGATCCGACTTCCTCTTCTCCCTCGAGGATGATTTTGATGTTCACCGGCAGCCGGCCGTTCTGCTTCAAGTGCGCTTCGATCGCCTTGAAGTGCATGAACACCTGTCCCTTGTCGTCGGCCGCGCCGCGCGCGTAGATCTCGCCGTCGCGGACCGTGGCTTCGAACGGCGGCGACTCCCACAACTCCACCGGGTCCACCGGCTGCACGTCGTAGTGCCCGTAGAAGAGGATGGTTGGCGCTCCGTCCGCGCCCAGCCAGTCGCCGTACACGACGGGGAATCCCGGCGTGTCGATCAACCGCACGTTCTGCAGCCCGATCCGACGCATGTGGTCGGCCGACCATTCGGCGGTGCGCCGCACGTCATCCTTGTGCTGCGGTAGCGCGCTGATGCTGGGGATCGCGAGATATTCCTTCAGCTCGTCGACGTAGCGGTCGCGGTGGGTGTTGATGAAGTCGATGACGTTGTTCATAACCGGTGGATTGTACTGTTTTTCCGGACTTGCGTTGCTACTGGCATATGGGCGTCATTCACACGGCGATTTCATCGAGAGAACGCAGAGAGGGAGAGCACGGCGCCAAAGGTTTCCGTACCTAAAATGCCGATCTCTCCGTGCTCTCCGTGAAGCCTGCGCTACGAACGGGATGGGACTTCGATGGGCAGGTCTTCGCGGTCGCCCCACTCCTTCCACGACCCGGTGTAATTGCGCACGCGCGGGTAGCCGAGGAGACGCAGCGTGACGTAGCCGTGCGCGGCGCGGTAGCCGCCCTGGCAGTAAGTCACGACTTCTTTGTCCGGGGTGACGCCCGCGGATTCGTACATCGCGCGAAGTTCCGAGGCTGGCTTGAACTCTCCCTGGGGAGTGAGATTGCGGGTCCATTCGACGTGCACGGCACCCGGGATTGCGCCGCCGCGCTTCGCGCGCACGTTCACCCCGTAGTACTCGTCATCGGTACGCGTATCGAGGATCACGGCGTCGCTGCTGTTCAATCGATCCTTCACGTCACGCCACGACGCGATGCGTGACGCCTGCGCCGTGCCGCTCCACGTGCTTGCCACCGGCGCCTGCGCCTCGCGCGTGACGGGCAGCCCCGCCCGCGCCCACGCGTTGAACCCGCCGTCGAGCATCTGCACGTGCGGATGCCCGAAATACTCGAGGAACCAGAACGCGCGCGCCGCGCGGATGCCGGATTGCTCGTCGTAGACGATGACGGGAGTCGACACGTCGACGCCGCGTGACACGAGCACGTGATCGATCATCCACATGAACGCCTTCAACGGCGCGGGATCGGTGTCGATGAGCGACACGCCCCAGAGATCGACGTGCACCGCGCCCGGGATGTGGCCGGCGGCGAACGCTTCGGCCGGGCGCAGGTCGAGGATCAACTGCTTCGCGCCTTGCTCGATGGCGCGAGCGAGCGCGGGAGGATCCGTCAGCAACTGCGGGTTCGCGTAGCCTTTGTCCATGCCGTCAGCGTACTACGAGAGCCGCGGGGGACATACGCTCGCCGCCGTCGCCTCCACTGCTTTCATGGCAACAAGCTGGTCGACGCTGCTTGTCGCGAAGGAATCACGCGAAGGCGCGAAGGCGCCGAGCTGCACGCGTGCGGAGAAGACAACTGACGAAGCGGCTGCCGATGGCGCATCGCCAGGCCCGCGCTTCGCGCGGGCTGCGACACACGAGTTCGCCGAATACAAGTACCCGGGGTGGTTTGGGGTGCTTGTATTCGCGACTCGCGTGACGCTCGGCGCCGGCCCGGAGGTCCGGCTCTGGCGATGCGCCGTTCGCAGCCTTCGCGGCGGGCTCTGCGGTCTTTGCGTCTCAGCGTGAGATCGTCTTCTCCGCACGCGCTACCTCGCACGCCCACCAGCACACCCGCGTGCACGCATATACCCGAACGGATGCACGCCTGCGCAGCCCACGCACCGTGTGCACCCCGCGCGGGAGTTGACAGCGCCGACTCTCTGACGCAAAGTAGAACGGTGGACGTCAGCCGTGCGCTGGACCAGATTGCGGAAATCCATCAGCAGATCGCCAAGGGGGAGGTCTACCGCGGCTACCGGTCGCTGCCCATCGCGGCGTCCGGGCTGATCGGCCTCGTCGCGGCATGGCTGCAGCCCGCCGTGTTGAGCGCGGCGGATCCGATCGGTTTCGTCGCCTACTGGGCGGTCGTTGCGGTGTGCGCGGGCTTCGTCGGCGCGAGCGAGATCATCCACAACTACGTCGTGCACGACGAGGCGGCCGGACGGCGGCGCACGCGGCAGGTTGTCGGGCAGTTCCTGCCAAGCATTGCCGGTGGCGCAGCGATTTCCGTGTGCCTGATGCACCTGAGCGCGGCGCTGGTGCCGCTGCTGCCGGGACTCTGGGCGATCTGTTTCGGCATTGGCATTTTCGCGTCACGCCCGTACCTGCCGCGGGCGAGCGGATACGTGGCGTTGTTCTATTACGCGGCGGGATTCACGCTGCTCTGGATCGCGCGCGGCCCGGCCGTGCTGAACGGCTGGTGGGTCGGCGGCACGTTTGGCGTCGGGCAGCTGCTCGCGGCGTGTGTACTCTGGTGGAACCTGGAGCGAGACTGATGCCTCGGAAAACATCGCACAAGGATGAACCCGGGCGCTACGCGTACGAAGGACTCGATCGCGTGCTGCACGAGAAAGCGCGGCTCGGGATCATGACATCGCTCGTCACGCGTCCCGAAGGCGTGCTCTTCACCGAGTTGAAGCGGCTTTGCGCGCTCACAGATGGCAATCTGAGCCGCCATCTCGACGTCCTGCAGGATGCCGGCCTGGTGGAGGCCTGGCGCGGGTCGGATGGCGGGCGGCCGCAGACGCTCTATCGACTCACTACCGACGGCCGCGCCCGGTTCGTGGCCTACCTCGAAGAACTCGAGCAGGTCGTCCGCGACGCCCTGCCAAAGGCCGCGAAGAAGCCCGAGCGCGCGCCCGATCTTCCGCCAGGCTTCCAGCCCGCGTAAGTGAATGAGCCGTCGGCGTCACTCGATCTTGCGATCTTCCCTCAGCTTCTGCAGATGCGCGGCGACCGTTTCGGCGGCCGCGCGCTCGAGCGACGGCGCCAGTCCAGCATAGACGCGCGCGACGATCTCGTCAGGCGTTCGCGCGCCGGCGGCCATCGCGTCCAGGATCTGCCGCTCCCGCAGGGCGCGGTGCGCGAGGTACTCGTCGATCAACGCAAGTGGATCCTCGGCGATAGGGCCGTGGCCCGGCAGCAGTCGCCGCGGCTGCAGCTCGCGGATGCGCTGCAGCGATGCCAGGTACTCACGCAGGTTGCCACCCCTGTCGGCGGGAATGACAACGGTGCCGCCGATGCGCGCGAGATCGCCGCAATACAAATCGCGTGTCGTTGCGTCGAGGAATGAGAGGTGATCGGGAGAATGACCCGGCGTTGGGATCGCGCGCAGCGAGATGTCACCCGCCGGAAACGCCGTAGACCCTCGAAGCGTATCGAACTGGATCACCTTCAGCTGCGGCCATCGAGCGCGCAGCGCCGGCAACCCGCCCGTGTGATCCGGATGCCCATGCGTGATGAACACGCTGGCGAGCGGGGCGCCGTCTAGCGCACGTTCCATCTCCGCAAGATGCTCGGGATGGCCCACCCCCGCGTCTACGAGCGCAGGCTCGCGTCCCAGTAACAACCACGTGTTGTTGCCAGTGCGACCCGTCCACTCGGATGCATTGCGCGCATGGATCAGCAGTGGCTGCACCGTCGAACCTCGGACCTCGGACCTCGGACCTCGGACCTCGGACCTCGGACCTCGCGCCTCGCGCCTCGCGCCTCGCGCCTCGCGTTAGAAGTAGTACTTCAGCCTGAGATACGCGAAATCGCTGTCGGAAAATCGTCCAATCGTATCCGGTCCGCTTCCCGCGAACCAGCCGAGTGAGCCCTCGAGCGCCAGGTTGTCGTAGAGTTTCGCGATCGCGATCCCTCGAACGAACGCGGTGTCGCTCGAAGGGTTGTAGACACCGAACAGGCGCCCCTGGTACTTCTCGCGGGCGTAGCTGCGATCCGCGGACAGGATCAGCGACGTGTCGGTCCTCCCGCCACGGCTCGCCCGCGGGTCCGGTTCGTACGCTTCATGGTGAACGAGCACGGTTCCGCTGACCCTGTAATCCCCCGCCTTGCGATCGACTCCCGCGCCCACGTCAAACGAGTCGCCTTCGCGAATGCCGAAACCTTCCGCGACCTGGAAGGCATCCGTCGGGAACGCCGCCATCTCCGCGCGGAAGCCCCATTCACCCACCACCGTCTCCATGTCCGCGCCAATCATCGTGAACCGTGGAAACTGCCGCGTGGCGAGTGGCGACGGCGGCGGATCGACGAAAGGAACCGTGACGATGCCGAACGATCGGAACCCGCGATACGCGGAGACGGACCAGTCTACGCGGCCGGTGGTGGCATTGAGGCGCGCGCCCCCTTGCGCGTTCTCGAGCGTGCGCGCCGGCGTCTCGTTGTTCACGTGGATTACGACTGGGACGAGGTTGAACGGCGAGGTCGGTTCGTCGAGCCGATCGAATCGGCCGCGCCTGAAAAAAGGTACATAGATCCCTTCCACCGACGCGTGATCCCCCGCATAGACACGCGCGCGTACGACCGGCACGGCGAGACGGGCCTCGCTGCGGCCTTCGAAGAAAAACCGCGCGAGATCGAGCGGATTGATGACATCAGTCGGCTGCAGCTCGTCGAGGCGTCCCCAGACGATGCGTGTAAAGCCGGCGGTGACGTCCAGCCCGCGCACGCGCAAATCGACGCTGAGCTCCTGCGGTTCCACGATCGCGTCCGTCACGCGTCCGCGGCGATCGGCAACCAGTCCTTCAAAGAACCCGGACGCCGTCAGCCGCACGTGCTCGCCGGCGTCCGCCTTCTCCTCGAGAAATGCGCGCGCCCGAAGCTCCGTCGCGTCACGCGTCGGAAAGTGATCGAAGAAGATGGAGAGATGGCCGGTGGGCCGCGCTTGTGCCATGGCGAGCGCCGGCACGACGAGCAGCAGTCCGCCAATGAGGACGGCTGTCCCCTTTATTTGCGAAAAAAGGGGGCTGTCCCCTTTATTTGCGAAAAAAGGGGGCTGTCCCCTTTTTTGGTGTGTAGACCTCATGCGGCGGCCGCGGGCCTACGCGTCCGCCGCAGCGCGTCGGCGCCGAAGATCGACGGCATCAGCTTGATGGTCGCCGGCAGGATGAACACCTCCGCCAGGAATGCCACCGCCATCGTCAGGCCCAGCAGACCGCCGAACCAGGCCGTTGGCTTGTACTCCGACAGCATCAGCACACCGAACCCCAGGCTGTTGATGATGGCCGTCGAGAGCGACGCGCGTCCTTCGTGCACGGTCGCAATCTCAATCGCCCGGTCGGTGGTGGCACCCGCCGCAACTTCCTTGCGATAGCGGTTGATGAAATGAATCGTGTCGTCGTCCACCACGCCAAGCGCGACGCTCGCAACCATCACGGTGGCGATGTTCATGGAGATGTCGAGAAACCCCATGACGCCAAGAACTGCAATCACTGGCAACAGGTTCGGCGCAATCGTGAGCAGGCCAAAGCGCGCCGACCGGAACACGACGAAGATGACGCCAAACACGGTAAAGAACGCGGTGCTGAAGCTGCTCAACTGCGACGTGACGAGGTAATGATCCAGCGTCGAGAACAGACGCCCGGAACCCGTTGTCGTGACTTCGATCCCGGTGCCGCTGAACGCCGCCTTGGCCGCAGCGTCCGCCTGCTCGACCAATTCGAGGACGACATCGGAGCTCATCGACTTCAACTTCACCGAGATCTGCGCGCGCGAATAGTCGCTCGCGGCCATCCG
The DNA here is from genome assembly GCA_046726015.1 of Acidobacteriota bacterium. Taxonomy (GTDB): domain Bacteria; phylum Acidobacteriota; class Vicinamibacteria; order Vicinamibacterales; family 2-12-FULL-66-21; genus QHWT01. Next base: position 29,055 of record JBKOZS010000173.1, on the reverse strand, counting down.
TTCCAGCTCGCGGCGGCCGGCGCCGCCCAGCGTGAATACGAACAGCTCCTCCGCGATTGTCCGTGCGTCTGCCGGCACGACGGCCGCGGCTGGATCGCCGTCGTGGAGCTCTTTGTTCACACGTTTCACGTAATCCGCAATCGACGTGACCTTCTTCACGTTCGGCATCGCGCGCAGCGTGGCTTCCAGGCGATCCATCCGGTGCAGGCTGTCCGGCCTGTTCAATGTGTCGGGCTTCCCCTCGAGCATGATCTGGAAGCTGTATACACCGGACAGCTCGCCGTCGATGACGCGCGCGGACTGGCCGAGCGGGTGACGCGGGCTGAAGAAGTTGATGTGGTTCGTGTCGACGTGGAGTCGTGTAATCCCAAGCGCCGCAATTACCGACAGCGCGAAGCCAATCGCCATCACCTGCCGCGGATGCCGCGTCGAAAACATCGACACGCGGCGCAGCGGCTCGACGAGGTACTTCTCGTGCGGCGTCTCCTCCGTTTCTGCTTTCATCAGGCTGAGCACGGTCGGCACGAACACGAGCGAGATGGCAAAGTCGACCATGATGCCAATCGCCGAGCCAACACCGAACGACCGCACGGCCACCACGTTGCTCGTCGCCAGCGACAGCATGCCGAGCGCGGTCGTTCCACTCGCGCCGAGCAGCGGCGTGGCGAGATGCGCGACCGTCGCCTTGAACGCCTCTTCCGGGTTCCTGTGGCGCCGCTCCTCATCCCAGTGCTGCATGATGTGCACATCGTCGGCAATCGCCAGGACCACGATGAGCGGGATGAGCATGCTGGCAAGGACGTTGTAGCTGTAGCCGAGCAGCGAGTACAGGCCAAGCGTCCAGAGCACGCTGATGCCAACCGCCACGATCGTCAGCAGCATCTTGCGCCACGATCGGAAGGTGAAATAGACCGCGATCAGCGTGATGACGAGGATCGGCGGGACAAACTTCTGCTGATTCTCGAGCGTGATGCGGTTGTAGGTCTCGCTGATCTCGAGGCTGCCGTTGTAATACGCCTGGACGCCGTCAGGCAGCCCGGGATCGATGATGTCGTGGATCTTCTGGATGACGCCGGCGCGGACCTGATCGATCCGTTCTTCGTCGAAGCTCACGACAAGCGCGGTAACGGTCCCGTTGTCCGAGACGAGATCGCCGCGGAGCAGATCGTCCCTCAGCGCGCGACGCCTGATGTCTTCAGGAGCGTGCGCATTCTTCGGATCGATCAGCGGTCTCACGTCCAGACCGCTTTCATCGGCGCCCTTCAGCGCTTCGACCGTCGTCGCGGTTGCAAGGCTGTCGACGCGCTGCACGGTGTCGACGCGCTCGATATCTCCGGTCACTCGCTCGATGAAATCGAGGGTCTGGCGGGAGAACAGCCGCGCCGCGCTGTCGGCCTTCAGCGCGACAATGAGCGTGCGGCTGCCGCCGAACTCGTCGCGAAAGCGCTCGTAATCGCGGTAGACGGGATCCGCTTTCGAGAACCAGGCGGTGACGTCGTTGTCGAGACGGGTGATGTTCGCACGGGGCGCAAACGCAATCGCTCCCAGCACGATCGCGGCGCTCAGCGGGAACCGCCAGCGCCAGAGCACGCGCGCCAGCCAGCGTGTCACTTGCCCGACTCCAGCTCGCGCCGGCTGAAGGCGTCTTCCTTCAGGCCAACGTTGTAAGCAATCTTCTCCAGCACCAGCTCGGTCTTCGTCTTGTCCAGGTCGTTTGCCATCGTGGAATCGAGCACGGTCCAGATTCCCTGCACCTGCTGGATTCGACGCACGGCGTATACCTTCTGTTTTTCGTCGCGGCGATTGTGGATGTCGGCCTGCACGACGAGAAAGCTGTCCTTGAGGACGAGAGAGACGACGCGCGGGAACTCTGCCTTCGTGTCTTTTCGACGTGATTCCAGGCGCCAGGCCGGCCGCGGCGTGCCGTCCTCGCCGGTCCACGACGCGTTGTCGGATTCGAGCGCGTAGCTGTAGTCGTCGAACTCGCGTCCGCCAATGTCCTCGTAGGTGAAGTCGCTGCCGACGAAGCTCTCCTGGGCCTCGCTGCCCGCGATCCGCCGCACCCGGCCGAGTGATGGCAGAAAGAGGAACCGTTCGTCATCGCTCTTCGGGTGCTCCCAAACGAGAAACCCGGTGCCGCGAATGTCGTTCGGATACGAGAAGCGGATGAGCAACCGATCGCCATCAGGGGCTGTCTTTGCGGCGCCGGGGTTATCGCGCCCGCGCAGCGACACGACCGTCATCGCGCGTTCACGGACGCGCCCGTGCCGGTCGAACAACTTCATGCGCATGTCGGCACGGGAGTCTCGTCCGGTGTCGCGGTCCTGCACCCGCCGGGCGATTTCGTCAGCCGTCAGCCGGGGCTGAGCCGACGAGAATCCAGCCGCCGCCAGACCGAGCAGCGCCAGAGCAATCAAGGCCAGCGAACGCATCTCCCCTCGATTATGTGAAATGTTTCACAAGCCTACAAGGCCGAGCTCTCCGGCGCCGCAGCCCGCACCTCGGACCTCGCCTGCCTTCGCTGCTTCGCAGCTTCGGCGAGGCAGGCCTGGGGCGTTAGGATAGAAAGATGGTAGTTATCTTCGGCAAGGACTCCTGCCCTTACACGAACGCGGCGCGCGACGAGTACACGAGCCGGGGGGTTCCCGTCGAATACGTCAACGTGAAGAAGAACCCGGACGACCTCGATCGGATGCTGCGCTACAGCAACGGCCGGCGCCAGGTGCCAGTGATCGTCGAGAACGGCAAGGTCACGATCGGTTTCGGCGGCACCTGAGGGGTGTGATGCTGACGGCGCCCGGAGGGCGCCGCTGTCAAGGCCAAATGCTCAATGCTAAATGCCAAAAGACGACTTTCGACATCAGGCATTCGACATTGCCACGCTGACGTGGTTCAGCAGCCTGCTAAACCTGACGCCCGGCGGGCGCCAATAACTCGCGGATGCGGTCCGGGATGGGCACGGGCTTCTCGGTCGCGTAGTCGTACATCACCTGCACCGTGCGTGCAGTCGCGACTGTCCTGCCCTGCTCATCGAGAATCTCGTACTCGTACTGGAAACTCGTTCTCCCGATTCCCGCGACGCGCATGCGGACCTCGAGCGTCTCTCCAAATCGCGCGGCGCGGCGATAGTCGCACTCGGCGCGCGCGATGATTACGCCCAGCGAGTCGGGTGGCGCGACTTCCTTCTCTGATTTCAGCAACCTGGCTTGCGCCGGTCGAGGGGCAAACCCCCAGAGCGATCGCCAGTGGGCCAGGCGCGTCTGCTCCAGATAGGTGAAGTACACCGCGTTGTTCACGTGGCCCATCGGGTCGCAATCGCGGAACCGCACCTCGAGCCGGTGGATGAATTCACTCATCTCAATGCTCAATGCTAAATGCGGAACGCTCAAATACAAATGCTTTGAACATTGCGCGGTGAACCTTTAGCATGGGCCTGTGTCGTCTCCCGAACAGTTCTCCGAGGCGGAGCGCCGCGTCCTCGAACCCTACTTCACCAACACAGACTCGCACGTCTTCGCGCTGACGAACCTGCCCGAGACCGTGAAAGGCGCGTTGTTCGCCCGCTACTCTCGGTCGGCCAAGTCGCTTCGCCGCCTGTTTCTCGACGAGTTTGCCGGCGAGATCGGCAGTACACCCGCCACCGGGCAGGGCGGCGTTGGCGTCGCGCGCGCCGAGCGGCTCTACGCGAAGGTCTTCAACGAATACGGCGACGATTCGGTCGCGCAACTTGGCGGCGCGCACATCGCGTGCGAGTACGTGTCGAACGTGCTGACCAAAGTGCTCGAGTGGGGCCGCCTGATGGCGTACCTCGAGCAGTCCACGCGTTACGTCCCCTACACCGACAAGCTGCATGGCCGCTGGCGCTATCATCTGCCGGCCGAACTCGATGGCAGCTTCCGCGCGCGCTACGTGCGGACGATGGATGAAGGGTTCGAGACATATGCGCGGCTGATCGATCCGATGCAGCGGTACTTTGCTGGCAAGTACCCCAGGGCGGCACAGGATTCGGACGCCGTCCATCGCGCCGCCACGCGCGCCAAGGCGCTCGACACCTTGCGCGGCATGCTACCGGCGGCAACGCAATCAAACGTCGGGATCTTCGGCACCGGACAGGCCTTCGAGGCGCTGCTTCTCCGCATGCGCGCGCATCCGCTGCTGGAAGCGCGCGAGTGCGCCGACCAGATACTGCAGGAGCTTCGCAAGATCATGCCGGCGTTCCTCACGCGCGTCGATCAGCCCGAGCGCGGCGGACGCTGGAGCGAGTATCTTGCCGACACGCGCGAGGCGACGCACCGCGTCGCCGCTGAGTTCCTGGACGATGTGGAGGCGGAGCCGCGGGACGAGGTGTCGCTGACCGATTTCGATCGTGATGGCGAGATCAAGATCGTGGCAGCCGCGCTCTACGCAGTATCCGACCTGCCTGACGACCAGCTCATGGCGGTCGCCCGGCGGATGTCACCGGCCAGGCGGGCCGAAGTGCTGCAGGCTTACGTCGGCGACAGAGGCAATCGCCGCCATCGGCCGGGGCGCGCCTTCGAACGGACGGCGTACCGTTTCGATGTGCTCACCGACTACGGCGCGTTCCGGGATCTGCAGCGCCACCGGCTGCTCACGCTCGAGTGGCAGCCGCTCTCCACGCGTCACGGATATTCGGAACCGGATGCGGTCCGCGATGCCGGCGTGCTCGACGAGTGGACGCGTGTGATGGACGCGTCCGCGGAGCTGTACGAGGACCTGATGTCGTCCGGCCTGACGCACGTCGCGCCTTACGCGGTCTCGATGGCTTATCGCGTGCGCTTCTACCTGGACATGAACGCGCGTGAAGCGATGCACCTCATCGAACTGCGCACCGCTCCGCAAGGGCATCCCGCCTACCGCCGCGTGTGCCAGAAGATGCACACGCTCATCGCCGAGCGTGCCGGCCACAGGGCGGTCGCTGCCGCCATGACGTTCGTCGATCACTCCGAAGTCGAACTGGAGCGTTTGAAATCGGAACGCGAACTGGAGCGCAAGAGAAAGGCTTAGGATTTACGGTTTAAGGCTCAAGGCTGGCTTAGGGCACATCGACTTAGGGCTTTCCCACTGACTTGAGCCGCCATGACCCATGAGCCCTGAGCCGGTCCTGAGCCCTGAGCCCTGAGCCCTGAGCCCTGAGCCCTGAGCCCTGAGCCCTGAGTCGTGAGCCGTTTCACTCCTCCATCACGTGACGTCTCGAGTTCCAGAAGCGGCCGAACTCGTCGAGGAACGTCAGCGTGTCGAATGACTTCATCCGGTCGAAGAACAGCACGCCGTCGAGGTGATCGGTCTCGTGCTGGATCACGCGCGCGGTAAAGCCGCGAGCGCGGATGTTGATACGCCGGCCGTTGCGGTCGTAAGCCTTGACCTCGATCTCGCGCGCGCGCGGGACCTTCCCTCGGATGTCGGGAATGCTCAGGCAGCCTTCCCAGTCCTCGTCACTGGCGCTCCCCAGCGGCGTGATCTCGGGGTTGATCAGCGCCATCATCGGCACGCGCTCCTGTTCGCGATCCTCTTCGTCCTCGTCAGGCTCGAGGCCCGGCTCGGGAGAGAATCCCGCGACGAACAGCCGCAGCGAGACGTGCACCTGCGGCGCCGCAAGCCCGACGCCCTGGTACTCCTTCATTGTCTCGAACATGTCGTCGATCAGCTGCTGGATGCGCGGCGATTTGATGTCGCCGGGATCGATCGTCTTCGCGCGCGCGCGGAGCACGGGGTGACCCATGCGCGCGACCTTGAGTATCGACATAGCCGTCGATTATTTCACAGGGTGCGGCGGATGCGCCGGGGGTGCGGGGTGCTAAGTGCTAGGTGCCCGGTGCCCGGTGCCCGGTGCTCGGTGCTCGGTGCTCGGTGCGGGCCCTCAAGTGACGCCTATCCGCACGCCACGCAAGTAGTCACGCAGCGCTTCGCTGGTGCTGCGGAACGCCAGTTCGTCCCAGGGAATCGTGTCCGGCTCGAACAACCGCGCTTCCAGGCACTCATCGTCTGCACACAGCTCTCCGCCAAGGGCGGTGGCGGCATAGACGACGATGATGGGAGCAGTGCCGGCGTAGGAGTAGATATTGACGAGTCCGTCGAGCGAGACGTCGAGGCCTGATTCTTCGCGCGCCTCGCGAATGGCGGCGGCGGCAAGCTCCTCGCCGCGATCGACGTAGCCGCCGGGAAACACCCACAGCCCGTAACCCGGTTCGATGGCGCGCCGCACCAGCACGAGCCGCGAGTCCGGCATCCGAATGATCGTGCCGACCGCCACTTTCGGATCGAGGTAGAACACGAACTCGCAGGCCGTGCACACCAGCCGCTCAGGATCGACTGCCCGCAGGCTGCGCTTCTCTAGCGATCCGCCGCATCTCGGGCAGAAGCGGTAGTCCACGTGCCTAGCTTATCGTGCCCGGCCGCGCACGGTGCGACAGATCGACGCCGAGGTCCGAGGTTCGAGGTCTGAGGACCGGAGTCCGACGTTCGAGGTCCGAGATCCGAGCACCCAGCACCGAGCACCGAGCACTTAGCACCTCGCGCCAGCGGCACCCCGCGCACCCTCTGCTATACTGTCGGTCCCCAACGACCTGGGTATCCCTGCGAAACAGCTGAAAGATTCTTGTTCTGGCGCCAGGCGTACGCCTGGCCCGTGGGATGGCTATGAAAAGACTCCTTCTTGCACTCGGTCTCGCGGCGGCGGTTTCCGCGGCAGGCTGTTTAGGTTTTGAGCGCTCCACCACGGTCACGGGGCCGTCGAACACCGGCATCAGCGCGCTGATGGGAAACTGGGCGTCGGTCAGCGCGGTGCCGTCCCCCTCGTCGTGCACGGATTTCCGGTGGAACGTGACCGAGCAGACGTCGACGAGCGCCAAAGGATCGTTCACGGCGACATGCCCGAACGATTTGAAGGTGGCCGCGACCGCGCAGGGCACGTTGGGCGGTTCGACCGTGAACTGGTCGGCGAATGGGACTGCAACCGCACCCAACCAGAGTTCGTGCCCGATCGAATTGACCGGCACCGCTGAACTCGGCGTGGACTCGATCCGCGTGCCCTATTCGGGCAGTGTCTGCTCCATTGCGGTCAGCGGTGTGGAGATCTTGAGGCGACGCTAGTTATCACCGAGAGCTCGGAGAGTTCGGAGAGAGCGGCTCATTATTTTGGTTTTGTTTTTTTGTGCCGATCTCTGCGTGCTCTTCGCCCTTTCCGTGTACGTCAGCGCGCGAGGGCGAGTTCGTCCGGGCTCTTCACACCATAGAACTCGTACCACGGGCGCGCGGGCTTCAGGCGCTCGTTGACGTTCTCGATGTTCTTGACGCCCTCGCTCTCCAGCCACTTGCGGAACGCCGCGGCCCCCTGCTTCGCGTAGATCGGGATGCCGTCTTTCCACGTTGCGCGGCCGCACAACACGCCCGAGAACGGCACGGTGGCGTTGCCCGCGAGCTCGAGTGTCTCGGTGAACTCGGCATTGCTCACGCCCGCAGACAGATAGATGAACGGCTTGCTGGCCACTTCCGCCGCGCGCTTGAACGCGTCGATCGCTTCCTTCACCGTGTAGACCTTCGTTCCGCCGAACGCGCGCGTGCCCTCGACGTACTTCATGTTGACGGGGACTTCCACCTTCAACACGTCCACGCCGTAGCGATCCTTCGCGTACTCGCGCATGCTGCCGATGACGATCTCCGGCTTCTTCTTCGCGAACTCGGGTCCCTTCTCGTCGGCCCCTTCCTGGTAGCCGACCAGTTCGAGAAAGAACGGGATGTCGTTCGCGCGGCACTCGTCGCCAATCCGCTCGACCCACGCGTGCTTCTTCTCGTTGATCGACCCGGGGTCCTCCGGCGTGTAATAGAGCAGGATCTTGATGCAATCGGCGCCTGCTTCCTTCAACCGGCGGACCGACCAGTCGTCGAGGAGATCGGGCAGGCGACCCGGCGTGTTGGCGTCGTAGCCGGTCTTTTCGTAGGCGAGGAGTAAGCCGGCGGTCTTCGCGCGTCGCTTGCTTGCGGGAAGCCCCCACTCGGGGTCGAGCAGGATCGCGCTCGCGTGCGGCGTCAGCACCTCGGTCACGAGCGACTTGAACTCTTCGAGATCCTTGTCGCTGACGTCGCCGCCGCGCTCCTTGGCGAGGGCCTTCTTCAGCGAGCCGCGCTGATCCATTGCCGCTGCCGCAATCACGCCACGCGCATTCGAGACTGCCTTCATGCCCGCCATCTTGCCAGGTGTCATTTTCACGTTCTCAACTCCTCGATGTGTGGAGCCCCTGATTGTATAACCTCCACTGACACGGCCGACGGCTTATTCACGAAGGGCACGAAGACTCAACGGCCTCGAAGAGAGGCACGTACATAATTGTCGTTTTTTTCTTCGTGATCTTCGGGTCTTCGTGATCTTCGTGGGTAGCGCGTCTCGCCGTGCGGCGTCAGACCCCGGGAAACCGGTAGTCTTCGAGCACTGCCGCGTTCACTGCCTCGTTGACGACGTCGTCGATGGGCAGCGCGGCTTCGGCGGCTTCGATCTCGTGCCGGCGCGCCCTGGTGGCCGGGTGACGCGGCGTGAACAGCGTGCAGCAGTCCTGGTCGGGAATGATCGAAATGGGAAACGTCCCGAGGCGCTGTGCTTCCGCGGTGATTTCGTCCTTGTCCATGCCAATCAGCGGCCGCAGGACGGGCAGGCCGGCCACGCTGCCGATCGTGGCGAGGTTCTCGAGCGTCTGCGATGCGACCTGGCCGACGACCTCACCGGTGACGAGCGCCTGCGCGCGATGCTGACGCGCGATCCGCTCCGCGATCCTCAGCATCAAACGGCGGTAGATCACCACGCGCAGCGGCGGTTGCACGCTGAGGACGACACGCTGCTGGATCTCGCCGAATGGCACGAGGAAGAGCCGCGAGTCGAACTGGTAACGCGTCAGCAGGCGCGCCAGCTCGCGCGCCTTCTCCTGCGACGCGCGCGAGAGGATCGGATAGCTGTGGAAATGGATGAAATGCACGCGGCACCCGCGGCGCATCATGCGCCACGCCGCGACGGGTGAATCAATGCCGCCCGAGAGCAGGCACGCCACGCGTCCGCTCGCACCGACCGGCAAGCCTCCCGGGCCGCGTTCCTTCCCGAACGAGTAGAACGCCTCAGTGCTCAGCGCTTCGACATGAATGGTGAACGCCGGCCGATCGAGATTGACCAGCCAGCCGCGCGCCTCCTTGATGCGTCCGCCGACCTCGCGCTCGATCTGCGGTGACGTCAGTGGAAAGCGCTTGTCAGCGCGCTTCGCGGACACGCGGAACGTCTCCGGATTCTCCGGTCCGAGATCGTTGAGAATCTCCGCGGCAATCGCATCGACATCCAGTGGCGCGCGCCCGGCGGGTGCGAAGTTGCCAATCCCAAACACGAACCCCAGGCGCTCGCGCACCGACTCCCACGTCGCGGACGGACCGAGCACAACCTGTATGCGTCCCATCAGCACCCGGACGTCACGGATGTCGAGATCGGAAAGAGCGCGACGAATGTTGCGCACGAGTCTCGCGATGAACCAGGGACGGTTCTTCCCCTTGAGCGCGATCTCCTGGTAGTGGATGACAACTGATTGCATGTCAATGACGAATGACGAATGACGAATGACGATTTAAGAATGCCGGGCGCGGAATGAGGAGTCAGCCCTCAAGAGTATTTCCTTAAGCCTCAAGCCCTGAGCCCTGAGCCTTGTTCGCGGCGCGATGTCCCGCCAGCGCGGCACTCTCGATCGTGCCCGGTAATCCCGTGTCGATCCAGTCGCCGGCCAGGAACAAGCCTTTCACGGGCGTTTCTACCGGCGGGCGCGGCGGCTGGCCGGGCGCGAGGGAAAACGTTGCGCGCTTTTCACGGATGACCGTGCCGCGGCGCAGCCGCGCGTCACGCGCGCCGGGAATCGACTCCGAGACCTCGCGGGCGGCCAACGTGACCAGCGCGTCGTTGTCGAGCGTCACGAGGTCGTCAGCGCCGCTCGAGACGAGGGACAGGTGCGAGGCGCGCTCGCCGAACGCCTGCCGCTTGTCGAAGACCCACTGCATGGCGCGCCCGGGCAGGCCGACGAACGCGTCCTCCATCACCGCGCGGTCGTACCACAGGTTGACCGTGACGATGGGTTTCGACGTCATGCGGGAGGCAGCGGCAACCGTGGCGTCCATCAAGGTAGATGCGCCGGTGAAGAGCTGGCCGAGCGCGAACCATGGCACCGCCGCGATGACGATTGGCGCGTCGATCCGTTCACCACGCACGTCGATGCCGCCGATCCGCTGCCCCGCCAGCTGCACGCGCGCCAGCGCGTGGGTTCTCACGTCGCCGCCGCGCGCTTCAATGAACCGGCGCGCGGGGAGCGCGTACATCTCCTGCAGCGGTGCGGTCGGCAGCACGAGCGACGCATCCTGTGGATCCGGTCCGAACATCAGCGCGAGCACGCGGACGAACGGAGCGGCCGCCGCTTCCGACGGCGACTGGTTCAGCGCCGCGACGGCGAGCGGCTCCCACAACCACTCGCGCAGGCGGCCGTGCTGACCGTACCGTGTGAGCCATTGCGACACAGTTTCGTCGCTCGCGGCGTCGCCAATGCCGTTGCGTCGCGCGCGCAGTAACGGTGCGGCCAGCTTCAAGGCGCGAAACCGATCGGACAACGACAGCGCGTCCCATTCGAGAATCGCGCCAAGCAGGTGCAGCGGGGATGGCAGCGGCGGACATTTCAGTGCCGAACGATTCCCGTCCTCGTCAAGGTACGGCACTTCGAGCGACGGCTGCACGCGCACGTTCTTGTCTGCGCCGACGCGGCGGAAAAAGGCGAATGTCTCGTGGTAGCACCCGAACAGGACGTGCTGCCCGTTGTCGACGAGCTCACCCGTCGCGCGGTCGACGAACGCCGTCGCGCGCCCCCCAAGCTCGCCACGCGCCTCGAGCACGAGCACGCGCTTGCCCGCTTCCGCCAGCGCACTTGCTGCCGCGAGCCCCGCAACGCCCGCGCCAATGACGGCTGCGTCAAAATGATTGGATGTCACTGTCCTGACAATCGAAGCATCGAAGGACTGTCGAAGGAATCGAAGGAGCTCAACTCAATTATTTCTCGAAGGACATTCGAAGGAGCTTCGAAGGCTTCGACAAGCTCATTTAATGTTTCTCCTTCGATTCCTTCGTCTTCCTTCGAATCTTCGATTGTAATTACACGAGACACCCCAGCCACGTGCGAGCGGCAATCAGGGCGCGTTCGGGGCGGGGCACGCGGATTCGCCTCGTGAACACGTCGTAGTCCGCGCGCTCGATGCGGCCGAGGATGGCGCGGTAGATCGCGCCCATGATCTCGGCGGCAACCAGGCGGCGCCTGTCTTCGCGCGGGAGCGCCGTGGCGGCGCGCGCGTAATACTCGCGGGCCCGCTGCGCCTGGGATGCGAGCAGCCGTTTTACCGCACCCGATTGCACACCACGGCCGGCGCTGGCCGCTTCGCCGCGCAGATCCTCCTCGCGACATCCGTACTTGCTGAAATCCTCGAGCGGGATATACACGCGGCCACGCGCGAGGTCCTCCGGCACGTCGCGCAGGATGTTGGTGAGCTGCAGCGCGACGCCGAGATCGGTCGCGTATTGGCGGGTGGCCGGATCGCGGTAGCCGAAAATCTCAACACAGATCAGTCCCACGGCCGATGCGACGCGAATGCAGTACTGGTAAAGATCCGCGAACGTGGGGTAGCGGTCGGTGTGCAGGTCCATCTCGACGCCTTCAATCAGCGCATCGAAGGCCGAGCGCGGAAGACCGAACTCGGAGATGAACGGCTGCAGCGCGCGTCCCTGCCTGGTCTGCGGCGCCGTCCCGTCGTAGCACTGCGCCAGTTCCTGCCGCCACCGCGCCACCTCTCCCGCCGCATCTCCCACCCCCGCCTCATCCACCACATCGTCCACCGCGCGGCAAAAATCCCAGACCGCGACAATCGCGTGGCGCTTGTGCGGCGGCAGGACGAGAAACGAATAGTAGAAGCTGGTATCGCGGGCCATGTCACTGCCGAGGACCGAGGTCCGACTTGTCCACCGTAGCGCCTTGCGCGGAGGTGGAGGTGGAGGTCCGAGGTCCGGCGGTCGAGGACAACGCTTCGCAACCCCACCACGTTAACAGTTGCCGCACAAACCACGGTCCGTCGGCGGCAGACAGGGTCGGGCGCGAACCAAACACGTCGTATCCCGACGCGTCTAGCTTGTCGAGGATGCGCGTGCCCCCGAGCCATGTTGCACGGAGTTCCCAGCGAAGCCGGCCGCGCACGCCGTCGCACACCGCACGTCCGTCGGCGAACAGCGCGCGGGTGCGGCGCGACATCTCGGCGAGCGCCGCGCGCCATTCCGGCGTCATGCGCCGCGCGTCGAGGTCCGCCTCGCGGGCGCCAGCCGCCCGCCACACGTCAGCCGGCACGTAGAGGCGCCCGTTCCGCCAGTCCACGTCGAAATCCTGCCAGAAATTGGCGAGCTGAAGCGCCGTGCAGACCGCATCCGATGCCGCGTCCATCGACGGCGTGTCGCAGCCGGCCACGCGAAGGACCAACCGGCCGACCGGATTGGCCGAGCGGCGGCAGTAGTCGAGCACGTCCGCCCACGTCTCGTAGCGCGTCACGGTCACGTCCTGCGCAAAGGCGCTGAGGAGATCATCGAGCAGCGACACCGGCAGCCGGCATTCCGCAATCGTCTGCTGCAGCGCGACGAATACCGGCGCGTGCGGCGCTTCATCCCCGGCCATGCCCCGCGCCGCGTCGTGCAGTCGATCGCGCCATCGCTGCAAATCCGCGAGACGCTCGCTGGCGGGACGCTGCCCTTCGTCGGCCATGTCGTCCGCAATGCGCGCAAAGGCATAGATCGCCGCCACGTGCGGTCGCATGCGCCGCGGCAGGAGCCAGGAGGCAACGGGAAAGTTCTCGTAATGCTCGCGGGCGAGACGCTGGCAATAATCGTAGGCCAGTTCGCGGGTCACGGTTGGCAGTTCACGGTTTGCAGTTCACAGTTTGCAGTTCGCGTTTCACGGTTCGCGGTTTGCGGCCATTTACCACTCGAGATCTGCGACGCCCGCACGATGGTTGGCGGCGCGCGCCATGACGAAGAGCAGATCGGACAGGCGATTCACGTATGTGAGGAGTTCGGGCTCAAACGCTTCACGGCCGCTCGACTGCTCCAGCGCCACCATCGCGCGCTCGGCTCGGCGGCAGACCGTCCGCGCGACGTGAAGCGTTGCACCGCCCATCGATCCTCCCGCAAGAATGAATCGCCGCAGCGGCGGCAGCGGCGCCTCGAGCGTGTCGATCCACTGCTCGAGGCGGGTGATGTCCTCCGCTGACACGGCGGCCTTCGTCACGCGCTCAGCGATGCGGTGCGCGGGATCGGCAAGCCGCGCGCCGACGGCGAACAGGTCGCGCTGAATGCGCTCGAGCATCTGCACCAGTTCCGGATCGTCGAGCGACGCACGCGCGAGACCGAGCCACGCGTTCAGCTCGTCGACGTCCCCGTACGTCGCGACGCGCGGATCGGACTTCGGCACGCGCGTGCCGTCGAACAGCCCGGTCTCGCCGCTGTCGCCCGTCCTGGTGTAAATTTTCACTGGTTGACGATTATAAAGAACAAACCCGAGGTCCGAGGTCCGAGGCGCGAGGTCCGAGGTCCGAGGCCCGAGGTCCGAGGTCCGGGGCCCGAGATCCGAGGTCCGGGGCACGAGGTCCGAGGTCCGAAGCCCGAGGTCCGGTCGAAAGCCGAGGGTCGAGGTTCCAAGGCCGACGTGTCCCCCGGAGCGCGAAGCGCGAAGGTGGAGGCGCGATCCGGCGTTCATGTCACGCCCGCTTCGCGGCAGAAATTTCGCCGACGTCTCCTCGCATGGTACCGACGTAGCGGGCGCGATCTTCCGTGGCGACGGACGACCAATCCCTACCACATCCTCGTGTCCGAAGTGATGCTGCAGCAGACGCAGGTCGACCGCGTGCTGCCGAAGTACGAGGAGTGGCTCGGGAAATATCCCACGTTCGAGGCGCTCGCGGCCGCGCCGGAAGAGGACGTCACGGACACATGGCGGCCGCTCGGCTACAACATTCGTCCTCGCCGCCTTCACGCGATCGCACGCGAATCGGTCGAGCGCTACGGCGGGTCGCTGCCGTCCGATGAAGCGACGTTGCGATCGTTCAAGGGGATTGGCGAGTACACCGCCGGCGCCGTGCTCAGCTTCGCCTTCGGGCAGCGCGCCGCGATTCTCGACACCAACGTCGCGCGCGTGCTGTTCCGTGTGTTCGTGGGCCGCGGCAATCCCAAGGCGCACGCCATGAAACGCATGCTGTGGGACATTTCCCGCACGGTGCTGCCGCACCGTAATGTGTTCGACTTCAACCAGGCGCTCATGGATTTCGGCGCAACGCTGTGTGTCGCGCGCAGGCCGAAGTGTCTTATCTGCCCCATGCGCGCTGCCTGCGCCGCGTATCCTCACAATCCCGACAACGAACGCGCATGACCCGGCTGGTGGTCACCGCGGCCGTCATCGAGCGCGACGGCTGCTACCTTGTGACGCGCCGCCCCGAAGGGGTGCACCTCGAAGGCCACTGGGAGTTCCCGGGCGGCAAGTGCGAACCCGGGGAGTCGCTGGAGGCATCCCTTCGCCGCGAGTTGTTCGAGGAGCTTGGCACCGATGCGGCCGTCGGCGACGAACTGCTCGCGGTCACGCACGACTATCCGGAGCGATCGATCGAGCTGCACTTCATTGCCTGCCGTCTCACCAGCGAGCCGACGCCACGACTTGGCCAGGAGATGCGCTGGGTCGCGCGCGACGAACTGAGCTCGCTGCAGTTCCCGCCGGCGGACGATGAGTTGATCGCGCTGCTGGCGAGTCGGCGTGCGGGGAAGCGTGCCGTGGCGGACTAGCTCGTTGTCACGAAAGGAGTGGCCGCAACAACGGCGGGGGTGTCCCCGATCGCGACCTTCGTTCCCGGCGAGACGAAATCCCGATGCACATACCCCAGCGCGATCGGATGGCCAAGTGACGGCGATTCGGTGGCACTCGTGATGCGGCCGATGTCGCGCTCGCCGGAGGTGATGTGCGCGCCCGGCGTGGGCACGGCGGATCCCGGCGGCAGCGAGAGGCCGACCAGCCGCCGCGCGACGCGGCCGTGGCCGCGGTCGACCACACGAATGATCACTTCCTGGCCGACGTAGCACCCCTTCGTCCGCGAGATCGCGCGATCCTCGATCCCCGCTTCGAGCGGGATCGTGTCTTCGGTCATGTCCTGCCCGAAACGCGGACGGCCGGCCTCGATCCTGACCGCTTCGGCAGCCTCCTCGTCGACCGGCGCGGCACCCGCATCGACCAGCGCACGCGTCAGCGCTTCCGCGGCCCCGCGATCGACGATCAGGTCATACCCGCCGATACCGGCCTCGTCGCTGCGGACGACGATCAGCGGTGATCCGTTGAACTGCGCTTGCGTGCTGGCGAACAGTGGGAGGCGATCGACGCTGACGTTCGAGACGTGCGACACGATTGTCGCAGCGCCCGGGCCGTAAACGCCGATCTCCGAGCGCTCGGCCGTGATGTCGCGGACCTCGACGTCCTCGCTGAACACGAACCGGTCGAGATGCGCGCGCACGGTTTCGGTCACGTGGGCAGAGACGTCCAGCAGCACTCCGTCGCCGAGCTCGAGGACGCGCATATCGGCAATCATCCGGCCCTGCGCGGTCAGCAGCGCCGCGTAGCAGCCGGTGCGCGTCTCGAGCGCGGCGATGTCGTTCGTGAGCAGGCCCTGGAGGTAGCTGCGGCGGTCCGCGCCGGTCAGCATGATGCGCCCGAATGTCGACCGATCGATGATGCCGGCGCCGGTGCGCAGCGCGGCGTAGCCAGTGCTGTTATCCTGTTTCAATGCAATTTCATTGTACCGCCCTCGCCGCGGTGCTTCTAGCGGCCGGCCCGGCGTTCGCGCAGACGCCAGCCGCGCCCGAGCCGGCGACCGGCGACGCGGAGTTCACGGTGGCCGTCCGCGGCGTACCCGTCGGGCGCGAGCACGTCACGCTCTCGCGCGGGAGCTCCGGCTGGATCATCACGTCGAGCGGCACGCTTGGAGCGCCGATCGATCTCAGGATTACCCGGTTCGAACTGAAATACGCGCCCGACTGGCAGCCGCTCGAGCTCAAGATCGAGGCGATCCTGAAGAACTCGCCGATTGCGCTCGCTTCGTCGTTCGCGCTGACGACCGCGATCAACGAGGTCACGCAGAACGGCGTCACAGGCTCGAAGTCGGACCAGATCACCGCCCGCACCATCGTGCTGCCGGACAACTTTTTCGCTGGCTACGAGGCGTTGGCCGCGCGCCTGTCGACGGCTGCAGTCGATAGCGAGCTGCCCGTTTACCTCGTACCGCGCGGCGAGATCAAGATGAAGGTCCGCTCGGTCTCCGCGCAGACGCTCGCCGGTCCGGCCGGATCGATCCCGGTGCGCAAGTTCGAGGTGACATTCGGTTACTCGCCAAACCCTGTCGACGCCTCAATCACCGTCGACAACCATGCCCGGCTCGTTCGCGTTGATTTGCCGGCGATCGGGTTGCAGGTGATCCGGGAAGATGCCGCGAGCGTTGCGGTGCGTCCGGAAGCGGTCCGCAATCCCACGGACACCGCGGTCACGATCCCGGCCAACGGGTTCAATCTGGCGGGCGCCATTACGACGCCTCCTACCGTCGCCGGCAGGCTTCGCTACCCTGGCGTGGTGCTCGTCGCAGGTTCGGAAACAACCGACCGCGACGAAATGATTGCCGGCGTGCCGATCTTTGCGCAGCTCGCTCGCCAGCTCGCCGACAGCGGCCACGTCGTCCTTCGCTTCGACAAGCGCGGCGTCGGTCAAAGCGGCGGCAGAACCGAAAACGCGACGCTCAACGACTACGCGGATGATGCGGTCGCGGCATTGCGGTCGCTTCAGAAGCGCAAAGACGTCGATGATCGACGGCTCATCGTCGTCGGCTACGGCGAAGGAGCTGCGGTCGCGCTGATCGCGGCATCCAGGCAGAAGGCGATCGACGGCGTCGTCTCGATTGCCGGACCAGGCTCGACTGGCGCGGAGCTGGTACTCGAGCAGCAGCGTCACGTGCTCGAGGGCATGTCGCTGTCTCCCGAAGAAAAACAAGTCAAGATCGACCTGCAGAAGAAAATCCAGGAGGCGGTCGTATCCGGCAAGGGGCTGGACGACCTGCCGCCCGACGTGCGCCGGCAGGCGGACACGCCGTGGTTCCGCAGCATGCTCACCTACGATCCGGCGCAGGTGCTGGCGAAAGCGCGTCAGCCGCTCTTGATCATCCAGGGAGATCTCGATACGCAGGTGGCGCCGGCGAACGCCGACCGCCTCGCGGAGCTCGCACGAGCGCGCAAGAAGGCACCGCCGGTTGAAGTGACGCATATTTCAGGCGTCAACCACCTGCTCGTGCCGGCAACGACCGGCGAGGTGTCGGAGTACGGGCAATTGAAGGACCGCGTCGTCAGTGCGAAGGTTGCCGAAGCGATAGACGCGTGGGTCAAGAAAAGCTTCTAGTGCGGACGCCGGATGGTCAGGCGCGCCCCGCGCACCTTTGGCACACCTTTGCTAGACTGCCCGCATGAGAGTTGGCATTCCGAGGGAAACGTGGCCGGGCGAGACGCGGGTTGCATTGATTCCCTCGTCGATCGCAGCGCTGCGCAAGGCGGGACTGGAAGTGATCGTCGAGGAAAACGCCGGCACGGCCGCGGGATTCCCCGATCCGGCGTTCCGGAATGCGGGCGCGCAGATCGCGTCACGTTCCAGCGTGTTCTCCTCCTCCGACATCCTTCTGCAGGTTCGCTCGGTGCCAGCGGAGCTCTCGATGCTGCGCAACGGCCAGGCAGTGATCGGCTTTGCCGATCCGCTCGGGTCTCCCGACGCCGTCGAAGCGATCGCGCGCACGGGTGCGATGGCCTTCTCCATGGAACTGATGCCGCGCATCACGCGCGCGCAGAGCATGGATGCGCTCTCGTCGATGGCCACGCTCGCCGGCTACAAGGGAGTACTCCTCGCCGCCATTCATCTGCCGCGCATGTTCCCGATGTTAATGACGGCAGCGGGCACGCTGAGCGCGGCCAAGGTGTTCATCGTGGGCGCCGGCGTGGCCGGACTGCAGGCGATCGCCACGGCGCGCCGGCTTGGCGCGAAGGTGGAAGCGTACGACGTGCGGCCCGCAGTGAAGGAGCAGGTTCTCAGCCTTGGTGCGCGGTTCGTCGAAATGGCGCTCGAAACCGCCGATGCCGAAGACAAGGGGGGCTACGCGAAGGCGCAGGACGAATCGTTCTATCGGCGGCAGCGCGAGATGATGCTCCGGGTCGTCGCCGCCAGTGACGTCGTGATCACGACCGCGTTAATCCCCGGCAGGAAGGCGCCGATCCTGGTGACGGAGGAAATGGTCAACGGCATGACGCCCGGGTCGGTCGTCGTGGACCTTGCCGCTGAACGTGGCGGTAACTGCGAGTTGACGCGTCCCGATCACCTCGTCGTCCACAACGGCGTGACGATCGTCGGGCCGTCGAACCCGCCGGCGCTCGTGCCGAATCACGCCAGCCAGATGTACGCGAAGAACATCACGACCTTCATGAATCACCTGCTCGGCAAGGACGGCGGTACGAAATCCGCGCTCGAACTCGACCTCTCGGATGAAATCACGCGCGAGACGCTCCTCACGCGCGGCGGTGAAGTGGTGCATCCCCGAATAAAGGATCTGCTCCAAAATGTGGCTGCTGAGAACCGCTGAGAACGCCGAAATTCCGTTCACGTTCCGGATCCTTCCAGGCAACATCAAAACCATCGGCCGCGCGACGCGCGCGGACTTCATCGTCGATGCACCGCTGGTGTCGCGGCTGCATTGCCAGCTGAGTGCCGGCGCGGCAGAGCTCGAAGTGGTCGACCTCGAGAGCACGAATGGGACGTTCGTCAACGGCGAACGTGTCGAGCGCGCACGGCTGAAGGGCGGCGATCGGCTCGGCGTCGGACGCATCGAGCTCATGGTTTCCGCATCAGCTGAACAGCCAGGCGACTAGCCGCGGGCAGTCGGCGACGTCTTTGCTGTATCTCCTCAAGAGATATTCAAGAGGAGGCAGATGTGAAGGCATTGTTACGGTCGCTTCCGCTCGTGGCGCTGATCGCTACCACGCCGGTTTTTACCGCGTGTGAACAAAAAGCGAACAAGCCCGACTACGAAGCACGCGTGCAGGATCGCTTGAAGGACGCCAAGCTCGACGACGTCAACGCGAAGTGGAAGGAAGATGAGAAGGCACTGCACCTCGACGGAAAAGTGAAGGCCGAGGCAGAAAAGCAGCGCGCCGAAGTGCTCGCGAACGAAGTCGTCGGGACGAGCGGTCGAGTCGTGAACGAGGTCAAGGTTGAAGGCGTCGACACGGCCAACAACGACAAGATGATCGAGGAACGGCTCGACAAGGCGTTCAAGGAAGACGACGAGTGGGACCGCGACACGACCGACCTGAGCTTCAAGTCTGAGGCGGGCGTCGTGACCATCAAGGGTGACGCGGCGTCTCAGGCCATCAAGGACAAGGTGACGGCAAAGGTCAAGACGATCGAGGGCGTGACCGACGTGGTCAACAACCTCGAAATCAAGCCGTCGAACAAGGAGCCGAGCACGAAGAACCCGATCAAGAAGTAGTCGCGGCTATTGGAGGAATGGATTCGTTCGCTTCTCACGGCCGATCGTCGTCGGCTCGCCATGCCCTGAGTGGACGACCGTCGGCTCCGGGAACGCGAAGAGCACGTTCCTGATCGACTGAAGCAGCGTGTCGAGGCTGCCGCCGGGAAGATCGGTTCGACCGATCGACCCGGCGAACAACGTATCTCCCACGAACAGCGTCTTCTCCGAATCCCCTTCACGATTCACCGCGAGGCACACGCCGCCCGGGCAATGTCCCGGCGTGTGGTGCACGTGCACTTCGTACCGCCCGAAGCGCAGAGGGCCTTCCCCGTCGTAAAACTCGTCGACCTTCGGCTGCGGCTCCACCCGCAGGCCGAACATCTGCCCCTGCTGGACGACGGCGTCGTAGAGGAAGTTGTCGTCGCGGTGCAGCCACACGCGCGCGCCCAGCGCGGCCTTCGCGCGGCCGACGCCGGTGACGTGATCGAGGTGCGCGTGCGTGAGCAGGACCTTGTCGACTTTCAGGCGATGCTGCTGGATGGCCGCGAGCAGCTCGTCGACCTCGTCGCCGGGATCGATGAGCACGCCTTCCCGCGTCTCTTCGCATCCCAGGACGAATCCGTTCTTGAAGAAGGGATCGACGGCCCGCCGCTCGAGAATCATTGATAGAGCATAACGCGATGCGCGATGTGCGAGGCGCGAGGCGCGTCGAGAAGCGAGGGGCGAAGGGCGCCGAGGTCCGAGGTCCGAGGTCCGAGGTCCGAGGTCCGAGGTTCGAGGTTCGTCATGACGTTGAGCCGTTCGGACGGCCATCTGCGCCTTACGGGGCATGATGGCAAATCCACCGTATCAGCAGGCCGTTCGGCTGCATACGAGCGTGTTGGCGGACGTCGAAAAGCGACTCCTCGTGTGGATGGCGAAGCGGCTCCCGGCCTGGATTAACTCGGATCATCTGACCACACTTGCGACGCTCGCAATGGTGGGCGTGGGGGCGTGCTTCTGGAGAGGTGGCTACGCGCTGCCGTTCGTCATCCTCCTCCTGGCCGTCAACTGGTTTGGCGACAGCCTCGACGGCACACTCGCCCGCGTCCGGCGCCAGGAACGCCCGCGATACGGCTACTACGTCGACCACGTGCTCGATGCAGTCGGGTTTGCGGCGCTGATTGGCGGTCTCGCGCTCGGCGGGCATATCACGCCACTCATCGCGTTGGGATTCCTTTGTGCCTATTTCCTGCTGCTCATTGAAATCGCTCTTGCGGCCCACGCACGGGGGACATTCCGGTTGGCCTTCTGGCGCATCGGGCCAACCGAGCTGCGGATCCTCTTGTCCATTGGAGTGCTGCAACTGATGCGTTCCGATACGGTGACGCTGTTTGGCCACCGCTGGCTGCTGTTCGACGTTGGCTGCACCGTCGGGATCGCCGGCCTGCTGACTACGTTCGTCGTGTCCGCCGTTCGCAACGGCGCGGCACTTTACCGAGAGGAACGGTTACCCTAAAGGAACTTCCCTGGGATCTCGGACCTCGGACCTCGCGCCTCTCGCGGCAGATGTATGATCGTACCGTGACGATTCTTGCGGCTGTTGACGACTTCCTCTTTCGCTCGAAAATCCGCGCCGTGGCCAAGCATGTTGGCGCCGAGATCAAGTTTGCGCAGACCCCCGAAGAAATTCTTTCCCAGGCACGCGAGCTGAAGCCGGATCTCGCGATCTTCGATCTCAATAGCTCCAAGGCCGATCCCATTGCGACCATCGCGGCGCTGAAGGGCGATCCCGCGACGCGGGATCTGCCGACGATCGGGTTCGCCTCGCACGTGCACGCAGAACTGATCGCAGCGGCCCGCAACGCCGGCGCCGACGAAGTCCTGCCCCGTTCCGCATTCGCCGCAAAGCTGCCCCAGATCCTCAGCCGCGGATGAACCGCGACATCACCGTTCACGACGTCGAGTATGCGGCGGTGCGCCTGCAGGGTCATGTGCTGCGGACACCGGCTCGACGATCTGAATGGCTGTCGGAGATCACCGGCGCAGACGTTCACCTGAAGCTCGAGATCGTCCAGCCGACCAGCTCGTACAAGATTCGCGGTGCGTTCAACGCAGCGCTGCGGTTGAAAGCGCGGCAGCTTGCGGAGCTGCGCCTTGTCACCGCATCGGCGGGCAATCACGGGCGCGCGCTCGCGTACGCCGCGCGGGAGCTTGGACTGCCGCTGACGGTGTTCATCGCGTCGAACGCGCCGAAGGCGAAGGTTGACGCGATCCGCGCGGCGGGCGCCGACCTGCGACCGTGCGCAGATTACGACGAGGCCGAGCGCCAGGCCAAGGCGCACGCGGCGGGCGGTGGAGGCGTGTTCATTTCGCCGTACTCACATCCTGACGTCATCGCTGGCGCCGGCACGTGCGGGCTCGAGCTGACGGAAGACGTCCGGTCCCTCGACGCGATCGTGGTTCCGGTTGGCGGCGGAGGGCTGATCAGCGGTGTGGGTATTGCCGTGAAGGCGTCGTCACCGTCGACGCGGATCATCGGCGTTGAAGTGTCGGCATCATCTCCATTCACAAAGAGTCTTGCGGCAGGCAGGATCGTTCCGATCGACGTCGGTCCGTCGCTGGCTGATGGCCTGACCGGCAACCTCGATCCCGAATCGATCACCTTCGACATCGTCCGCAACGTCGTGGACCAGATCCTTGTTGTGGAGGAACCTGTGTTGCGCGCGGCGCTCGCCGGACTCGTCACACACGAGCACCTCATTGCGGAGGGAGCTGCAGCCGCAGGTGTCGCGCCGTTGTTGTCCGGTGCGGTGGATTTACGTGGTCAGAAAGTCGCGGTGATTCTCACGGGGGCGAATATCGATGCGGAGATGCTGGTGAAGGTGTTGCAGGGTTGACGTCAACGCCTCGGCGGCTCATGGCGGGTCTAGGACCCTTCGCCCTTCGTCATTCGTCATTCGTCATTCGTCATTGACACGCTACCACCGCGTAAGGAGCCACCACACCAGTGCCGCCGCCCCCGCGGCCGCGGCGAGCGCGGCCAGCAGCAGGCGTGAGGCCGCCTTGTCGGGGCCCTCGTCGAGCGGCATCAGCACGGAAGGCTCGTGCGCGTCCCCGGTGCGGACGTCGAGCATCGCGCCGACGCTTCGCAGCTCCGCCGCCAGAGACGCCGCGCTCTGATGGCGCTCCGATAAATCGCGCGCGAGCGCGCGCATGATCGCTTCGTCGATCTCCTTCGGCACGCCGCTCACGACAGCCGAGGCCGGCGCCACTTTCCCCTGGATCACGTTGACGACCGTCTCCCCCGGCGTTGCCGCGACGAAGGGATTGCGGCCCGTGATCATCTCGTAGGTCAGCGTGCCGAGGCTGAAGACATCGGTGCGTGTATCGATCGTGCCGCCGAGCGCCTGCTCCGGGGAGAGATACGCAAGCACTGAAACAGCATCCGCCGGCAGCGAATCGGGGTCGCGCGCGGCCGCGACTCGCATCAATCCGCCGCGCGTCCAGCGCGTGAGGCCGAACTCCAGGATCTTCGCGCTCCCCTTCGCGGTGACGATGACGGTGTCGGGGCGGAGGTCGCCGTGAATGATCCCGTGCGCGTGCGCGTCGGCAATCCCGTCAGCGAGCTGCACGGCGAGGTCGAGCGCGCGCCGCGGATTCATGGCGCCACCGGTCATCTCCTCGCGCAGCGTCCGGCCTGACCCGAATTCATAGACGAGGTAGTACTGGCCGTCCGCTTCACCGACATCGAACAGTGTCGCGATGTTCGGGTGCGAGAGCGCCGTCGCCGCGCGCGCTTCTTCGAGGATCGCCGCGAGCCGCGCCGAATCGTTGACGAGCGCGTCGGGCAGCACCTTCAGCGCGACCGTGCGTCCGACGCGCGTGTCGCGTGCCCGGTACACCTCGCCGAGACCGCCAAGTCCAATCGGCTCGAGCAGGTTGTAATGCGCGATCGTGGACGTCATGCTCATCCCTTGCGCGGCGGACGTGACGGCCTGAGCTCGACACGACTGGCAAGGCTTCGCGGGTTCAGCGTGATGAGATCGACGACCACCTCCGCGACCTCCTCGGGCCTGATCTTCCAGTCGGCTTCGCCGCCAGGGCCGCGATCGCCAAACCCTGTTGAAACCGAGCCGGGCATCACGTAGCTGACGCGGATGTTGTCGTGGCGGACCTCCTGCATCAATGCTTCGCTGAACGCGTTGAGCGCCGACTTCGATGCGCAGTAGGCGCCGCCGCCGGCAAAGGGATTCTTTCCGGCAAGGCTGCTGATGTTGACGATGTAGCCTCCGCCCCGCCGTTTCATTTCGGGAATGGCCGCGCGCGAGCAATAGAACGCGCCGGAGAGGTTCGTGTCGATCACATCCTGCCACTCCTCGATCGACATGTCGGAGACGTTCGCGAACTTGCCGATACCGGCGTTGTTCACGAGCACGTCGAGCCCGCCGAAGCGCTGCACGGATTCCCTGACCATGCGTTCGGCATCCGGGTGCTTGCGAACGTCCCCGCGCACGGCGTGCACGTTCGAACCGCCCAGCGCGTCAACCGCCTTCCGCAACTCGTCATCTTTCCGTGCCGTGATCACGACCTGCAGGCCCTTCGACACCAAGGCCGTCGCGATCGCGAAGCCGATGCCCTTCGAACCGCCGGTAACGATCGCCACCGCCATCGTCTGATCCTTGTCGATGCTGAGTGCAAAGTGCCCCGTGCTCGGTGCACCTGTTCCGGTGCCCAGCCTCCTACTACAATAGTGCACTCGCATGTCGTTGATCGCGGTCATCGGCGCCGGCCCGCTTGGCGGCGCGCTCGCGCACAGGCTGGCGGGGCGCAGCCGCGTCGCCGACGTGCGCCTGATCGATCCCGAGGGACGCATCGCCGACGGTAAGGCGCTCGACATTTTCCAGTCATCGCCAGTCGAACAGTTCAGCACCCGCGTCACAGCCGCGGGGAGCATTCCTGCCGCAGCCGGCGCAGACGCGATCGTGCTGGCTGACCTCGTGGCCGGGGGAGAAATCGCAGGAGAAGCGGGGCTGGCGCTGCTCAGGCAACTCGTGAAGCTCGACACCGCGGCGCCGATTCTCTTTGCCGGCGGTTCGCAGCGTCAACTGATGATGCGCGGCCGCACCGAACTGCACATCGACGCACGAAGGCTGATCGGCTCGGCGCCGCTCGCGCTCGAATCATCGGTCCGCGCGTTTACGGCGGCACTCCTCGACGCGAGCCCTGCTGACATCTCGATTGGCGTCGCGGGAGTTCCGCCTCGTGACGCCGTGATCGGCTGGAATGCGGCAACCGCGTTCAATCAGCCCATCGCGGCAACGCTCGCGGCGCATCATATGGCGGCGATCTCGTCACGGCTTCCTGCCCTGTGGCCGCCGTCACCGTACACGCTCGCGAGCGCCGGTGCGCGCGTGGCCGAGGCGCTCGCCGATGGATCGCGCCGTCGCTATACGTGCTTTGCGGCCGTCGATGTGACCGGCGCCGGCCGCAACCTCATTGCCGCGGTTCCAGTGGAAATTGTGAAGGGTGGAATTGGAAAGACGATCGAACCGGCCTTGAGCCGTCACGAACGAACGGCGTTCGAGAACGGCCTGCGCTGACGCGGCTCAAAGGCTTGGGGCTCAGGGCTCAGCAACTTGCGATGAGCCTTGAGCCTGAGGCGTCTCCGCGTCAGTTCACGGCATCTCTGCCGTGCAGGTCGAGTCCGTTCGCGAAATCTCCCAGGTGCTTCCGAAGAATCAACCGTCCCCGGTGCAGCCGCGACTTCAAGGTCTGCGGCTTGATCCGCAGGACCGCGCTGGCTTCCTCGGTCGACAACCCCTGGATATCCCGGAGCAGGACGGGAATGCGATAGACGTTCGGAAGATGCGTCAACGCTTCCACGAGCTTCTTGCGCATCTCGCCGCGCATGACCTGGTCGTCGGCGAGCGATCCCCAGTCGGCCGGTTCCGGCCGCACGTGTTCGCTCGTCTCGGTCTCGATCTCGGCTGGCTGCACTTCCGCCGGGCGGCTGAATCGCGCGGTGCGAAGGCGCGACATCGCCGTGTTGAACGTGATTCGATATATCCACGAAGAGAGCGCCGCGTCGCCGCGGAAGGCCTCAATCTTTCGATAGACCTTCATCAGGACGTCTTGCGACACCTCCTCCGCGTCTTCCCAATTTCTGAGGTACCTGAACGCGAGCTGCTGAATCCTCGGACCGTAGAGGGACGCCAGATCGCTAACGGCTGAGCCGTCTCCGGCGCGCATGCGGCCGATCAGATCGCGTTCTGACTGCTGCTGACGCATCTGTGGGCCTCCGTGTTCATTCAGAACACCAGAGGATGGACGCTTATTCCGTCATCGGAAAATCGGGCTAAGGAGCAGCAGATGAAGCAGTTGCGCGGGGAAAAACCACCGCGAACTGTCGAGCGATTTCCTCTTCGACCTCAGCCATTTGGACTTTCCGGCCGAGCAGGCGCTCGATGGAGGTGACTCCCTTGTCGGTGATGCCGCATGGAATGATGAACTGGAAATGGTCGAGGTCTGTGCTCACGTTGAGCGCGAACCCGTGACTCGTGATCCAGCGCGAGATGCGGACGCCAATCGCTGCGAGCTTCTCGGTCCCGACCCAGATGCCGGTCAAGCCGGCCACGCGCTCAGCGGTGATGCCGAACGTGGCGACGCTGCGAATCAGGACCTCTTCGAGATCGCGAACGTAACGATGGACGTCGCATCGATCGGGCTTGAGGTCGATGATCGGGTAGCCGACGAGCTGACCGGGACCGTGATAGGTCACGTCCCCGCCGCGGCCGGTCTCGAAGAGATCGATCCCGTGCGCCGACAGTAACTCGGGTGTCGCGAGCACGTGCGACCGATCGTTGCGCGTCCGCACGCCGAGCGTGATGACTGGCGGATGCTGGAGGAGCAGCAGCTGATCGCCAATGCGCCCCGCCTTGCGATCCTCGACGAGCCGTTGCTGGAGATCGAGCGCGTCCTGGTAGCCGACGACCCCGAGCCGTCTTACATCCATGACTCGTCGAATCGCTCGAGCCGTTCCTTGACGTACGAAAGGAACCGCCCCGCGTCTGCGCCATCGATCAACCGGTGATCGTATCCAAGCGACAGGTGACAGGTCGGCCTGATGCCGATCGCATCATCGATCACGACCGCACGCTTCTCGATTGCGCCGACGCCGAGAATCGCCACCTGGGGTTGATTGATCAGCGGAAGGCCGTAGACGGCGCCAAACACGCCGGGATTGGTGATCGTGAAGGTGCCCCCCTGGACTTCCTCCGGGTGCAGCTTCTTCGAGCGCGCGCGCACCGCGAGATCGTCGATCGCGCGGCTGAGGCCGAGCAGGTTCTTTTCGTCCGCGTTCTTGATCACCGGAACGATCAGCCCCTGGTCGAGCGCCACGGCAATTCCGAGATTGATGTCTTTCTTGTAGACGATGTTGCTGCCGTCGAGCGACGCGTTGAAGACGGCAAACTCGCGGAGCGCATCGACGATGACCTTGGCGATCAGCGCGGTGTATGTCAGCTTGCCCCCGGCGCGCTCGTACTCCCCCTTCTTTTTCTCGCGCAGCTGCGCAAGGCGGCCGAAGTTCACCTCGTAGACGGAGTAGACGTGCGGTGACGTCTGCGCGCTGAGGACCATGTGCTCGGCGATCTTCTTGCGCATGATCGTCATCGGGACGATCTCGACGCGCTCGCCGGGGCGGAACACGGGCCCCTTTGCCTGCGCCGGCATGCCGGGCATCGCAGGCTCGATGCGCCCCTTGCCGGATTCGATGAAGCCGAGAATGTCCTGCTTGGTGACGCGTCCGCTGATGCCGGTGCCCTGGATGCCCTGGATGTCGACGTTGTGCTCGCGCGCGATGCGCCGCACGAGCGGCGACGACTTGTGCCGCCGGAGATCTTCCTTCGTACGCGTGCCCGCGTCACCGCCGCCGCCGACCTGCTCGGTCCCGCGGTGTGTGCCTTCCGTTCTCGCCGGCACGCTCTCGGCTTGGCCCGCCGACCTGTCCACCGTAGCGGCGTGAGCCGCGGAGGTGGAAGCGGCGGAACCCGCGGAGGCGGCCTGGCCGACCGCCGCTTCGGGCAACTCAGATGGCGGGGGCTCTGGTGGTGCTGGTGCCGGGGCGCCGGCGGCCTGCTCACCCGACGCGCCGATGACGGCAACCACCGAGTTGACCGGAACGGTCTCGCCTTCCTTGACCTTGATCTCGGTCAACACGCCTGCGCCCGGCGAGGGGATCTCCGCGTCCACCTTGTCGGTGGAGATCTCGAACAGGGGCTCGTCGCGATCGACCGCGTCCCCCACTTTCTTGATCCACCGGACGATCGTGCCTTCGGCGATCGATTCCCCCATCTGGGGCATCACCACGTTTGTCGGCATATCAATATTTAACCAATTTGCGTGCCCCCTCGACCACTTTATCCACGCTCGGGAGGAACGCGGCTTCGAGCGGGGGCGCGTAGGGCACGGGCGCATCTTCTGACGCGATTCGCATGATCGGCGCGTCGAGGTACTCGAACGCCTCTTCGGCAATGATCGCCGCGAGCTCTCCGCCGATGCCGCCCGTCCGCCGCGCTTCGTAGAGAAGCAGCGCGCGGCTCGTCTTGGCCACCGACGACAGGATCGCTTCGCGGTCGAGCGGTGCGAGGCTGCGAAGGTCGAGCACTTCTGCCTGCACGCCGTCAGCTTCGAGCTGCTTGGCCGCGTCGAGCGCGGTGTGCACCATCGCGCCGAACGTGATGATGGTGAGGTCCGATCCTTCCCGCCGCACCGCCGCCTTGCCCAGCGGGACGATGTAGTCCTCGTCGGGGACTTCGTCCTTGATGCGCCGATAGAGGAACTTGTGCTCGAAGTAGAGCACCGGGTCATCGTCGCGGATCGCCGCCTTGAGGAGTCCCTTCGCATCGTGCGCGGTTGAGGGCTCCACCATCTTCAGGCCGGGCGTGTTGAGGAAGAACGACTCGGGGTTCAGCGAGTGAAACGGTCCGCCACCAACGCCGCCGCCGCAGGGGCCGCGCACGACGATCGGCACGCCCGCGCCGTTGCGGTACCGGCTGGTTGCCGCGAAGTTCGTGAGCATGTCGAAGCAGCAGGCGATGAAATCGATGAACTGGATCTCGCACACCGGGCGCATGCCCATGTAGGAGGCGCCGATCGCTGACCCGACAATCGCGATCTCGGAGATCGGCGTGTCGATGACGCGCGCTTCGCCAAACGTCTCCTGCAGCCCCTCGGTGACCTTGAACGCGCCGCCGTAGGTGCCCACGTCTTCGCCCATGACGAACACACGCTCGTCGGCGGACATCTCGTCGAACAGCGCCTGGCGGATAGCCTCCAGATAGGTAATAACAGCCATGGGTTACAAATGGATCCACCTGCAGGCCCGGCTCGCCGCAGCTTCAGCGAACGCGGCCAGGCCGGGCGTGCCGCGAG
>JBKOZS010000172.1:0-3575 GCA_046726015.1 Acidobacteriota bacterium | reverse complement strand
CTCCCGACCTGCACGCGCGTGATCGCGTGCCGTTGATCTGTGGTGATGAGAGATTCGCGCTGGGCGCGCTGCTTGAAGCGAGCGCGCCCTGGATCAGAAGCGCTGATGAGGGCCTGAGACCGACATCGGGGACCGAGGGGCTGAGCCCGACGGTTTCTCGCAGCGATTCAATGATCGATGCGAGTCGAAGCGTTCAACCAGCACGATGTAGTTGGTGGTGCTGTCCTCACGATCACCAACCGTGCATTCATGACGCCTCGGCGACTGAGGATCGGCGTGCGCATCGCCGATCGTTTCCCTGCTCGTCGCAGGGTAGCTGTTGATTGAGGCCCTGAGGGCGACGATCAACGACTGCTCCGCGTCGGTGACCGAAAGCGGAGGGTGGTGCGTCGCAGCACCTCTCGAATGCGAACAGACTAGCGCCGCTCGCAACGCTCGTCAACGGGCAAAATCGCGAAAAGTGAACCTCAACGAGCGGACGGAACGCACGTGTCCGGAAACGATCGAACATGTATGAGCGCTTCTCAAGACCGTCCGATGGATCGATCAATGCGCCGTTTGTTCCGGACGGAAAGAGCATGCGACGGCGATCACGTAATTGCCCGCCGATCATCTGCGCGCAGGCACGGTCAAGGCCCGAAGGCCGCGCGTAGGCGCGGGCGGAGCGAAGCGCAGCGCCTTGCACGGTGCCGAGCACAGATGCAGCATCGTCGTCGTGATGGCCGGTGGCGTTGACGTAACGCCGGATGCGATCACGACGGTCGGAAACCGACATCGAATGCAACGCGCGCGAGCCACCGTTTCGAGGACAGCAACTGGCCCGGCAAGCGCGCGCCAACGCGACGAGCTTGCGGCCAACATTCTTCCGGACGAACAGGGCCGGATCGTCCGGAAGATCTGAGTCCGAACCGAGCGCGTTCGATGCGGCAAACACGCGGCGCTTCTCGCCGCCGAATACACTGTGGTCAACAACCTACAGCGACAGAGACAGCCATGGCGTGAGCGACCCCTCCGGACAGGCGCGGGGCCACGTCGGGCGCGCGCAGCGGGGTCGCTCACGCCATGGTTTCCTCCTCTGACTGCGACAGGGACAGCGGGCGGCAAAGAGCGCCGCCCGTATCATCGAGCGACCGCGCGCTCCACAGCGAAGTCCCTGCGCACGAACGAAATACTGCGGCCATTGAGTGCGCCCGCCGCGACGCTCGATTGGCAGATTGAGGGGCGGGGATCCTCGTTGACCGGGGGACGACCTCATTTCCGGAGGTCGTCCCCGAGGTCGTCCTCAGCTGTAGCTTGTCAGGCGACGTCAACCAGGGGAGAGAGATGAAGGTACTGGCGCGAGAGCTCGACGCACTCAACGCGGCCATGATCGCGATCGAGCGCGTCGGCAAGCGTGGTGGAACCAGCCATCCATAACGTGTTGGTCGGGTCTTCGAGCCACTGGCGGTACAGCGCTCTGAACCGGGGCGCTCCGAAGTTCTTCGACGTTTTTAGATAGCGCTCGTCAGCCGGGCCGGCGCCGGGTTCGGCGAGGCGTTTCCGTTCAGGGAAAAGCCACTCGAGAACCTGAACGTTCGCCGGTTCCAGACGCACGCCGAGGTGCTCGCGCGCGGCGTGCTCGTAGACCAGCCGCGCCTCCAAAGAGACCGTGGAAACAGCAGCCGAATCGTCCAACGGAAGAGCACACGCAAGAGGGGCACATGCCGCAGAAGCAACAGCCGGAAGTCCATCGGTGACCCGCTCGTGACCAGGTAAACGAACGCGTGATGGTCAAGGCCCGGCAGCACTCCGATCGGGAGCTTGTCAGGGAAGTAGCGCACGCTCTTCTCGGAGCCGTCGCCGAACGTCAGATGCGGGTATTCCCGGGCGTCGAGTCGGCTCTCCAAGTGACGTATGAAATGTCGTCGCTTGTCGCGGGCCGGACCAAGCCAGGTGCAGTCTGGCTCGTCGAGCACCGCATCAAGTAGCATTACGCGCTCGATCATCCGGCCAGGGGCGGCCGGTTTCCTGAAGCGGTTGTCAGGCTCGCCTACGGCCGCCCAGAGCGGCTTGTAATGGACGTGGAACATCCGACCGCGATGGAGCTTCCCCGTCGCGATCGGCGTCGCAAATCGTCGCTCGACAAGCGTCCTGATGAAATCGGTGCTCTTCTGGCCGTGAACAATGCCAGCGTAGGCGCAGTACTGGCGCTCGACAAAAACACCAGAGTGCAGCAGCACGTTCATCAGGAATCGGGCATGGCGCTCCGTGAAGCCGAACGACGCGATGGCGTTCACACGCTCGGCGTTCGCCAGTTCGATCGTCCATCGGTCGGGCGGAGGCGGCAGGTTCATGCCAGCAGCTCCTCTGCCAGTTTCGGATGTCGTGAACTTCCTCGCCTGCCGGTACTCGCGCATCCGCCGACCATGCTGCCGATCGCTCGGTAACAGCTGAAACCCGACCTGGCAACAGCGCAGGCGTGGCCGCCGCGATAGTGGCCGGTCACGACCTCGATGTCTTCGTGACGCGAACGGCCATCGCGGTCGTCGTACTCGATCCGCGCGTCAGGCAAGTGCACGTGCCCGTCGTCGTACGGCAGGTCGTGCTCGCGCGCCCATCGTGCGATCTCCTCCGGCTCCCGGTCCGGCCTCCCATCACAATCCTTCCGGCCTCGATTGCGCTCGTGTAGAAAGCGCTGATAGTCGCGCTTGAGTTCATAGTCCAGGACGACGCGGTTCACCTGCCCGCCGTTCTCGCGCAGTCGCTCCGCGACGCGCAAGTACGCGCGATACACCTTCGAGTCGTGCGTGAGTTCGCGCGGCTTTCTGAGGCCGGCGTGGAACGTCTGGCGCGGCTCCCAGGTGCGGTCCTGCCGTTCGTGTCGATTCCGTTCGAGCAGGTCTCGGCCGCGGTCTGTCAGGACGACGGCGCGGTCGTCTGAGCTGAGCGGAGAAGTCCGTATCAGGCCCTCTCGTTCAAGGTGACGCAGGCCCTTGCGCGTGTCCTCACGGCCGTCGTGGAGATCGCTCTCGGAGACGACGCGAAAGGCGCCGACGGTGGCGAGCATTCGGCTCTCGGTGCCGTTGATTTCGTACACGCGATCGCGCTCCCGCACTGGCCGCTCACGGCCGCGTGGCAGGTCGAGGTCCTTCGTGAACACGTCGCGGGGATCGCGTTCGTTTCGCCAACTCCGATCACTCGTGCCGCCGCGGCCAATGAGGCTGCGTTCGCGGCCGTCGTCGTCGTGACCGCGGTTACCGTCTCGCGGATCGTATCTGTCCCACATGGCACCTCCCACTGCTTAGACTGTTGTGAGTGTGCGCAGATGCGCGGGAAGACAGCAATTCGCATTCGGGCCTCGTTGGGCTGTGTCCGGTGCAATCGGCGACCGTTCTCACATGCTCACGAACCCGCACCGGTGGAACCGGTTGACTGGCCAACACATGTGAGGTGTAGGCTTCCAACACATGACGCCCGACAGGAGCGACGTTCTCTACGGGACCCTCGGCTTGATGGTCATCAAGACCCTGGAGGCGATGGGACCGTTGCACGGGTACCGCATCGCTCGCCGAATTGAACAAATCAGCGGGAATCAG
>JBKOZS010000171.1:0-14703 GCA_046726015.1 Acidobacteriota bacterium | reverse complement strand
CGCGGTCGAACATCTGGCGGTAGAGTGCCTGCGCATCCGTATCGTCCGACATGGGAAGGTCGAGACGCGCGACGATCCCGGCCGGAGACGGTCGAAGGTCTGGTGCGGCAAGCACGATGAAAGTCCGTGGCCAGCCGTCGATGAGCAGCCCTATGGCCGCCGCAACGATCGCAAGTCGCCGGGGCCGTCCATGGATCCGATCCACTGCGAGCGCCGCGACAATGGCCAGGCAGGCAAGCGACATCATCCAGAAACGTGCGGGAACGCGGAGACCGTCGAATCCCGGTAATCGCATCAGCCAGCCGTAAGGCGACTGGTAGAGCACTTGCTGGTTCAGGAACGTTGGATCCGGGCCGAGCGCGAACATCCACATCGCAAACGCGGCGAGCAGATAGAACCCGAGTGCGGACCGTGAGCGCACAGCATCGCGCACTCGCGGCAGCAGGAACATGAACGCGAGGGCCGCAACGAGCGCCAGCGAAAATGGCTTGTCGGCGCGTGCGATCGACAGCACGCGGACGCCGCCGATCGTCAGGCGCCACGGCCCGTGCAGGATTGGCACCATTGACGCGGCAATCAGCACCACGAACGCAACCGCGACGAGGATCCGGACCGCGTGCAGCGCCGTGCCGTCCCGTTGTTCCGTCGCGAACGGCCGGGCCCGCGACACGGCAACGCTTGAAAGCAGCACGATCGTGAGCCCGGGAAACAGCGTCGACTCCGGCCGCTCGAACGCGTGGACCCAGCCCCAGGCGAGGAGTTCGTCCGTGGCGAAGAGCAGGCCGGCAACATCCGCGCTGAACAAGCGGATTTCATTCGGCGCCCGCTTCAAGCCGTAGGTGCCCTGCAGGATTGAGTGATACCCGGACAGCACAGGCACGAGCAGGAGGGCGGCCACGATGAATGCGGCGCCGGCGACAGCAAACTGGCGCCAGGACCACCGGCCGGCCGCAAACCAGAGCAGCCACAGCGCCAGCAACGTAGACAGAAAGAACAGGTAATAGCCGCACGAGAGCGCCTGCATGAACCAGGCGCCAGCGGCCACCGCCGCCCACGTCGGTCGTCGCGACTCGGTGAAGCGGTGCAGCGCGGCGAGGCACACAGGTGTCCAGAACGACGAGAGCACCTGGATGTGCGGCACCTGCGCGAGCCGGTAGGGCGCGAACGCGAACGCAAGCGCGGCAACGAATGCCGCATCGTGACGGCGAGTGAGCGTGTAGGCGAGGAAGTGCGCGCCGAGCGCGCTGAGCACGAACGTGGCGATGAGCGCGACGTTGTAACCGACCAGTGGTTCGCGTGTGATCGCGATCAGCGGCGCGGCGACCGGCGCGAACCCGAGCAGATGCTCCGAGAACGCCAGCACACCGGGCGCGGGCAGGAACTGTGGGGCGTTCCACCAGCTGGTTGTTAGTGGTACAGCCTGCGTGCCCGACCACCACAGGATCCACGTATTCAGCAACGGATCGCCGAGATCGTGGGCCACGCTGCCCAGCCGCAGTGGAAGCGGCCAGGTATACGCAAGCGTGAGCAGGACGTAGACGACCGCGAAGATCCCCGTGGTTCCGGCGCGCGACTTCATCCAAGCACCAGCAGCTCGACGATCGTCCACCCGCGCGTTTCTTCGGCGCTGGTCTGGCGGAAGCGGAGGAACCGTGCGTCGCGCTCGATTGAAATCGCGACCGGCACGGCTCGCGGATCGGCGAGCGCTCCCGCGTACGCGAGCATCGCCGTCCGCCCCGACCAGCGCGTCGACCACGTGACGCCATCGGATGAGATGTCAACGCTCAAGTCGCGGGGATACTGCGACGTGTAGGTGCCCAGGCAAAGGAGCACGCCGCTGACGTGCCGGGCCGACCCGAGATCGGCGGTCACGCTCTCGTTGCCGTGCTGCTGCGGCGAATGCCACCGCGTAATGAGATCGTTGTCCTTGACCGCGTTCACGTCCGGTTGATTGACGGACGCCGTGAGCTGCGCGATTGGCAGCACTCGCCCTCGCAAGACGACCGGCGGCGGAAACTCACGATGCGGAAGCTCGTACGCGCTCAGGTCGGTGCGCGCGATCAGAAGTCGCGCCCCCGGCGCAGACTCAACGTATCGACGCCACGCTCCGTCGAGATCCCGCTGATGTTCCACCGTCACTTCGATGGGTCCGTACGCCGCAAGGCGCGGCAGGATCTCCGGTTCCCGACGCTCCAGCATGTCGCGTAGCGCCGGATACTGCGGCGCCACGTAGCCGCTGTAGCCATTGAATACTGGCAGCTCGTCGCCGATCGACCGATACATTGACTCTACTTCCGTCTCCGGCAACGGAAGACCCAGGCGAGCGACGACACCTGCGGGCCGCGGGACAAATGCCGGGGGAGTTGACAGCGCGAAGGTCCCCGGCCAGCCGTCCGCGACAATGCCCACCACCGCCGCAGCGGTAACCCATCGTCGCGCCCGCGCGGACTCGATCCGGGCGATCACCAGCGCCGCGACGACCGCGAGGCACAGGGCGGAGAGCATCCACAGCCGAGCCGTGACGCGCACTTCATCGAAGCCGGGCAGAGGCATGAGCAGGGCATAGAGCCCCGGGACGCCAAGCGGCTTGCCGTTCAGCAGCGGCGACGGCCCCAGCGCGAGCAGCCACATCGACAGTGCCGCCGATGCATAGAACACGATCTCAGATCGTCGCCGCGGGACGGCGGGTTCTGTGCGCTGCACGGCTCGCGCTCGCCACGCCATGACGGCACCCGTAACGAGCAGCAGCGGAATGGTCAGGCCAGGAAATATTTCGGACTCCAGCTTGTCGACCTCGTGCAGGCGGCCCCACACGAGCGACGTTCGTGATGCAGACAGGAGACCCGCAACGTCGGCGCTGTAGTTCACCATTTCCACCGGCGATCGCTTCAGTCCGTACTCTCCATGCACACGACGATACCCGAGGAGCAGCGGCACCATCAGCACCGCGGCGAGCAACCAGCATGCTCCAACGATCACGAACTGGCGGACCCTTAATCGACCCACGGCAAACCAGGCGAGCCACAGCACGACCAGCATCGAGAGAAAGAAGAAGTAATAGCCGGAGCACAGCGCCTGGAACAGCCATGTGGCCGCAAAAAGGAATGCCCATGGCTTGCGGAGTGTCGTCACATAGCGATGCAGCGCCGCCAGTGCGACGGGCATCCAGTAGGACGAGAGCAACTGCAGGTGGGCCGTGTGCGACAGCCGATATGGCGCGAAGGCGAACGCAACGGCCGCGACAAATGCGGCGCTATGCCGTTGGCACAAGACGTAGGCGAGGAAATATGCGCCGAGGCCGCTCGCGATGTAACTCACCATGAACGCGAGGTTGTAGGCGACCAGCGGGCTTCCCGTCGCCGCTATCACTGGCATCGACAGCGGCGCGAGACCCAGCATGTGCTCCGAGAATGCGAACACGCCCGTCGAGGGATAGAAGGCCGGCGCGTTCCACCATCGTTCCGTGAGCGGGACGGCCCTGGTGGACCACCACAGCATCCACGTCACGAGCAAGGGATCATTCGCATCGCCCGGGATTGACGTTCGGGTGTGAAGGAGCAGCGGCCACGTATACGCGCAGGTCAGCGCGACGAGCGCGACCGTGACCATCACGATCGGGATCGCTCGGCCGCCGATTCGCATCTATGTGGTGAGCACGACTTTGCCGATGTTGGCGCGGCTCTGGATGAACCGGTGCGCATCGGCTGCGCGATCGAGCGGGAAAGTCTTCGCCACGATGGGTTGGAGGCGGCCTGCGCTCAATTCCGTCAGCAGCAGATCCATCAGCGGCTGGAGCGCGCGGCGCTCTTCCCAGAGGTGCCCCACGTTCAAGCCGAATACGCCGCGATTGCGATTGATCATCGAGAACGGATTGAAGGACGGCATTCCCCACCAGGATCGGAACACGCGCCAGGCGTTCCGTCGCTCGGATGCCATGGACGAAATCCCGAGCATCACGAGCCGGCCAAGCGGCGCCAGCATGCGGTAGCTTGCCAGGAAGCTGCGGCCGCCGATCGGATCGAGAATCACGTCGACGCCGCGCCCGCGCGTGATCCGCTTGATCTCGGCCTCGACATCCGCGTGACGGTAGTCGATCGCATGCTCGACGCCAAAGCTGCGCAGGGCGTGGTGCTTTGCGGCGGATGCCGTTCCGATTACCGTCGCGCGTCGCAGCCGCGCGAGTTGCGTGGCCGCGATTCCAAGACCACCCCCGGCATTGTGGATGAGGACGGTCTCCCCGGACGTCAGGGCCGCCATGCGGTAGAGCGCGATCGCGGCCGTGAGATAGGTCACGGGCACCGCGGCAGCCTCGGCATCGCTCAATTCATCGGGAAATCTGAACGCCTGGGCCGCGGGGACGACGACCGCGTCGGAGTAGCCGCCAAATCGCGTGAGCGCGATCACGCGGTCCCCTTCGTGGAGCAGGTTGACGCCGGCGCCCGCGGCGTCCACCACGCCGGCAACTTCATAGCCGACGACCACGGGAGGCTTGGGGGCGTCGGGGTAGAGGCCGATGCGCGCGAGGATGTCGGCGAAGTTCACGCCGGCGGCGCGGACGCGAATGCGGACCTCGCCGTCACCGGGAACTGGTTCCGGCGCATCGCGGACCTCGAAGACTTCGGGTCCGCCGTGGCGCGGGATGACCATCTGGCGCATGGGGGAACAGTACCCCAGAAACGGGGACACTCACACGTCTTCCCACAACCGGCATACCGCCACCCGAAACGGGGACACTCACCGTTTCGGAAGTGTGACTGTCACCGTTTCAGGCGCGCGACCGTTCGCTATTGGGACGAACTGTGAGTGTCCCCGTTCGGATCACGACGCCAGCAGCGCCAGGAGGGCCTTCTGCGTGTGCAGCCGGTTTTCCGACTGATCGAACACGACCGACACCGGAGAGTCGATGACATCGTCAGTGACCTCGTCGCCCCGGTGCGCCGGAAGGCAGTGCATGAAGATCGCCTCGGCCGGTGCTTTCTCGAGGAGCGCCGCGTTCACCTGGTAGGGCGCGAAAATCTCGCGTCGCCGGGCCGCTTCGCTCTCCTGGCCCATGGAGGCCCACACGTCCGTGTAGACGGCATCAGCCGACGACACCGCTTCGATCGGATCGTTCGTCACCGTCACGCCGCCACCGAAGCGCGCCACCCGCTGCACCGACTCCACCACACCTGGGGGCAACTCGAAGCCCGTCGGTGAGGCGACGATCACCTGTCCACCGAGCATGGCGACCGCCTGCGCGAGTGACGCAGCGACGTTGTTGCCATCGCCGACGAACGCGACCGTCTTTCCTTCCACCGTGTTGAAGCGCTCGATCAACGTCAGGCAGTCGGCAAGCGCCTGGCACGGGTGTTCCTCGTTGGTCAGCGCGTTGACGACGCGGAGGCCAGGCGCGCATGCAGCGAAGCGCTCCAGGCGATCCTGCGCGAAGGTGCGGACGACGGCGCCGAAGACCCAGCGCTCGAGATTGCGCGCGACATCCTCGATCGTCTCGCGACCGCCGAGCGCGACCTCTGCCGGCGGCTCGATGATGTCGCCGCCAAGCTCGCGCACCGCAATCTGGAACGTCGATCGCGTACGCAGCGACGGCTTTTCGAACAGCAGCGCAATATGGTGCCCCTGCAGCGGCGTCGCGTGCGCGCGGCGCGCATGACGCGCGGCCTTCATCGATGCCGCGAGGTCGAGACACACCTCGAGGTCTGGCGCCGTCAGATCGAGGATCGACAGGAACTGCGTCGGCTGCCACCGAGCCGTGGCGCGCGAGGCGGCATGAAGGCTCATGTTCGATACTCCGCGTTGATGCGCACGTACTCGGCGGTCAGGTCGCAGGTCCACATGCGCGCGCTTCCGCTGCCGCCAGTTCCCAGGTCCACTTTCACGTGAACGTCCGCCTGCTGCAGATGACGTGAGGCTTCCGGCGCACGTTCGTCGTACGGCCGCCCGTTCGCGAACAGCTCCACGTCGCCCAGCTGCACGCGCGCGCCATCGAGATTGAAAGCCACGCCGGCGCGTCCGGCCACCGCCACCAGCCGCCCCCAGTTCGGATCGGCGCCGTGAATGGCCGTCTTCACGAGCGGCGAATTCGCAATCGCGCGCGCGGCCCGCTTGGCTTCGACCGGCGAGGCTCCACCGGTGACATCGATCGTGACGAGCTTGGTGGCCCCTTCACCGCCCCGAACAATCCCAATCGCGAGCGGCTCGCAAACGCGCCGCAGGGCTTCAACGAAGATCGGCAGCTCCGCGTCGCCAATGCTGACGCCGCTGGCGCCATTCGCCAGCGCGAACACGCAATCGTTCGTCGAGCACTCGCCATCGACCGAAATGGCGTTGAACGTGACGTCGGTCACTTCCGTCAACGCGCGCTGCAACAGCGCCGGTGGTACCGCCGCATCCGTCGTCACGACGGCCAGCATCGTTGCCATCAGCGGTTCGATCATGCCGGAGCCCTTGGCGATACCGCCGACGTTGAATCGGCCGATCGGCGTCTCGACGTGTACCGCCGCTTCCTTCGGAAACGGATCGGTCGTCATGATCGCGCGGGCGGCGAGCGGACCGCCGTCGCGCGTCAACGCTGATGCCGCGGCCTGGATGCCGTTCGTCACCTTCTGTCGATCCAGCGCCACGCCAATGACGCCGGTCGACGCGACGAGCACATTCGATGGGTCGACGCCCATCGCCCGTGCGGCGGCATCGGCCATGGCTTCGGCCGTCGCGTGACCGTCTGGCCCGGTGCAGGCGTTCGCGCACCCGCTGTTGATCGCGATCACGCGAACCTGTCCCTGGGACGCGGCAAGCCGAGCCTTCGAGACGAGCACGGGCGCGGCCTGCGCCTTGTTGGTCGTGAACACTGCAGCCGCGGAGGCCGGCACGTCGCTGACGATCAACGCGAGGTCGAGTCCCGTGTTCTTGATGCCGCACGACACACCGGTCGCGCGAAGGCCCTCGGGCGCGGCAACGCTGCCGTTGATCGGCGTCACCTGCAGCTCGGCCACGGTCATGCGGGGACGCGCTCCGCCTCGTCGCCTTCAACCGGAACAAGCCGCAGGCGTTCGACGCTGGCGCGCGGCGCGCCCACGGTGCGCGTCGCCGCGCCGAACCCTTCCGCGACCCTCAGGCCAGAACCGGCGCGCAGCGGGAGCGATACCGCGTACTGCCCGCAGTGACGGAACTGGCTGCACCCGACGCAGTCGTGCGCAATCTTCTCGGGCACCCACTGGTGCGGCACGATGGAGAAGCCGAGGCGCAGGAAGTGTGATGGCTGATGTGCAAAGGCGCACAACGTCGCATAGCCGAGCGAGCGCGCGCGATCCGCCAGCGCGGTGACCAGCGACGCACCGGTCCCCTGGCCGCGGCATCCGTCGTCGACGACCAGCGAACGGACTTCCGCCACCGATTCGCTCAGCGGTGCCAGTTCGGCGCAGCCGATCACGACATCGCCGTCAACCGCCACGACGAAGCGAGGCGCGTGCTCAGTGATGTCCTCCAGCGATCGCGGCAGCAGGTGTCCCGAGTTCAGGTTGGCGTTGATGAGGCCGTGGATTGCGGCGGCGTCGGCCGCAATTCCCGTGCGCAGATGGATGCTCATGTGCGCGGCGCCTCCAGCGCCGATGCGATCGCCGCTTCCAGCAGCGGCAGGGCTTCGTCGATTTCCTGCACGCTAATCACATACGGCGGCAGGAGACGGACGACCGTGTCCGACGTGCGATTGATCAACAAGTGCCGGTCGAGCGCGGCCTGGACGACGGCAGCAGCCGGACGATCCAGCTCGATGCCCCACATCAGGCCGGCGCCACGAACGTCCTTGATCGCCGCCTGACGCGCGGCAATGGCGCGCAGTCCGGCCTCGAGATGGGCGCCAACCTTCGCGACGTGCTCCATCAGCCCGCCCATGACGAGCTCGTCGAGAAACACCAGCGCAGCACGGCACGCGAGCAGATTGCCGCCGTATGTGCTGCCGTGGTCGCCTGCCTTCGCGGCCGCGGCAACCTTCTCCGTAAACAGCGTGGCGGCCACCGGCACGCCGGCGCCGAGCGCTTTGCCGATGGCGATGAGATCGGGCTCCAGGCCGAGCACGGGGAAGTAGAACGCCCGGCCGGTGCGGCCCAGGCCGCACTGGACTTCGTCGGCAATCAGCAGTGTGCCCGTCGCGCGGCACGCCTCGGTGATTGCGTCGGCCGTAAGGCGCGAGATCAGACGCACGCCGCCCTCGCCCTGTATCGGCTCGACGATGACCGCGGCCGTAGATTTCGTGATCGCCGCGCGCACCGCGGCGGCATCACCGGCCGGCACGAACGTGACGCCGGGCACGAGCGGGCCGAATTGTTCGCGATAGTGCGAATCCCACGTCACCGATACCGCCCCCATCGTCCGGCCATGGAACGAGTGGTCGAGGGCGACGAAACCGGTGCGCTCCGGCTGTCCCTGTGCGTGCCAGTAACGGCGCGCGAACTTGAGCGCCGCCTCCACGGCTTCCGCACCGCTGTTGCAGAAGAACGCACGCGACAGGCCGGAAAGATCGGCGAGACGGGCCGCCAGTTCCGACTGGAGCGGGTGATGGAACAGGTTCGACGTGTGCAACAGCGTCGATGCCTGTTCAGCAATCGCGCGCGCAAGCCCGGGATGTGCGTGGCCGAGTGCTGCGACACCCACGCCCGAGATCAGATCGAGATAGCGCACGCCGTCGCGAGTAAACAGCGAGCAGCCGTGCCCGGACTCGAACACCACGGGCGATCGACGGTAAACCTGCAGCACCCGCTGCTGGTCGAGCGCGATCGGATCAGACGAGGTCGTGAGCATGATGTTGAATCCGCGTTCCTTTTGCCGTCAGGTAATGCCCGCCGCGGCCGTCGACGATGCGGACATCGGTGACGCCGCCTGCCAGCGCGTCAAGACAGGCCCCAAGCTTCGCGACCATGCCGTCGCGCGCCGTACCGGCGGCGACCATGGCTGTTGCCGCCGCCAGGTCGAGTACCGGGCATGTCGCGCCCGATGCGTCGAAGACGCCCGGCGTCGATCCGGCAATGATCAGCCGATTCGCGCGGACGGCGCGTGCCACGTGCGCCGCGAGCACGTCCGCATTCACGTTCAGCAGTTCCCCTTCGCGCGTCACCCCGATGCTCGCAACCACCGGGACGTATTCCAGCGAGAGCAGATCCTCGAGAAGACGGCTGCCATTCTGCTCGGGCAAACCTACGAGGCCGAGGTCCACGACCGCGCCCGACGTCGACTGCAGTGCCGGTGCACGACTGCACAGCGCGGTCGCTGCATCGGCCCCCGTGAGTCCCACGGCGCGCACGCCCGCTGCGGTCTGCGCCGCGACAAATGACGTGTTGATCCGTCCGGCCAGCACACCCACGACGGTCGTCAGCGTGTCCTCGTCGGTGACACGAAGGCCATCGACGAAGGTCGGCGCCTTGCCACGTGCGCGAAGATCCGCATCGACGGCGCGGCCTCCGCCGTGCACGACGGCGACGGCCCCCTCGCGCGCAAGCGCGGCGATTCCTTCCGACGCCGCGCGCATCGCTGCTGCGTCCTCGAGCAGTTCTCCGCCGAGCTTCAGCACCGTAATCAATTCAGCCCGAGCCTTTCATCGAAGCCGAACGCGACGTTGAAGTTCTGCACGGCCTGGCCGGCGGCTCCCTTGACGAGATTATCGATGCACGACACGAGCACCACCTGCCGGGTGTGCTCGTTCACCCGCCAGCCGATATCGCAGAAGTTCGTGTGCGCGACGTGCTTGATCTCGGGCAACTCGTGCCCCGTCAGCCGCACGAACGGCGAGTCTGCATACGCCGCCCCGAGCGCGGTTGCGACGTCGTCGCCAGACGCGCCAGGACGCAAGGTCACGTAAATCGTTTCGAGAATCCCTCGATCGATGGGCACGAGATGCGGCACGAACGTGACCGGGACGCCGAGTTCCTGCTCGATCTCGGCCGAGTGACGGTGCGAAAACACACCGTAGGCCGAGAGATTGCCGTGGCACTCGCTGAAGTGCGTGCGCTCGGTCGGGGTCTTGCCCGCCCCAGAGACACCAGACTTCGCGTCGATGATGATCGGTCCCTCGATGAGGCCCGCGTTGATGAGCGGCTGCAGCGCCAAAATTGCCGCCGTCGGGTAACACCCTGCGCAGGCAATCAGCGGCGACGCCGCGAGATCTTTGCGATATCGCTCCGTCAGGCCATATACCACGGTTGCCGCAACGTCGGGCGTATGCGGATACCAGCGCCGGCGCTGTTCCGCATCGCGCAGTCGGAAGGCCCCGGACAGATCGAACACGCGCTTGCCACGCGAGAGCAGTTCCGGCGCAATCTCCGCCGACGCGTGGTCGGGCAGCGCGAGGAACACGGCGTCCGTGCAGCCGGCGAGCGCATCAACATCGAGCGCGTCGACCGGCGCATCCCACAACCGAGCCAACGCAGGGACCCGCCGGGCCGCCGAACCGCGCGACCCCATGGCGGCGGCCACCTGCGCCCCCGGGTGCCGGGCGAGGAAGCGAAGGAGCTCAACCCCGGTATACCCGGTTGCTCCTGCCACGCCGACCCGCACGGGATGGGCATAAGTATTCATCAGAATCTTTAGATATACATGCATCGTCCTGGCAACGTCAAGAAAAATAAGGGTAGCCTCGTATGCAATGAGTGTATAATCAGTCGTTCGGCTGAATATTTATGAAGTCCTATAGGCAATCACTCGTGCTCGAGCTGGTCGATCGCGAGCCCATCACCAGCCAGGAGCAGCTACGAGAAAGGTTGGACGGTCGCGGGATTCACGTCACTCAGGCCACGCTGTCGAGGGATATCCGCGATCTCGGCCTCGTTAAGCGGGCGGGCGACGGGGCCTATCGCCGGCCCGGTGCGGCTGAGGCAGGAAACCCGGGGGAACAACAATCGGTGCTGAAGCGCGCGGTGGCGGAGTTCCTGCGGAACTTCGAATCAGTGCAGCAGCTCGTCGTGCTGCGGACCGATCCCGGGCAGGCGCAGCCGCTCGCGATCGCGCTCGACCGCGTCCGGCTGGCTGACGTCGTCGGCACCATTGGTGGCGACGACACGATCCTCGTCATCTGTCGTGGAGAACGCGAAGCGCAGTCGTTCACGAAACAGCTCGAAGACTGGTTGCGGAGTTGAGCGGAGCCCACATGGAACGCATTGTCCTCGCCTACTCAGGCGGTCTCGATACGTCGGTTGCCATCCCGTGGCTGGCCGACACGCACGGCGCAGAAGTGATCACCGTCACGCTGGACCTCGGCCAGGGGCGCGAGCTCGCCGACATTCGCGAGCGCGCGCTTGCGGTTGGGGCCGTGCGCGCGCACGTGTTGGACGTGCGCGACGAGTTCGTGCGCGACTACATCCTGCCGGCACTCCAGGCTGGCGCCGTCTACGAGGATCGATACCCGCTCGCGACCGCGCTCGGGCGCCCGCTGATCGCGAAGAAGCTCGTCGAGATCGCGCGGATGGAGGGGGCGACGGCCATCGCGCACGGCTGCACCGGCAAGGACAACGACCAGGTCGGCCTCGACGTGTCCGCACGCGCGCTCGATCCATCGATCCGCCTCATCACGCCGGCGCGGACATGGGGCATGTCGCGCTCGGACGAGATTGCGTACGCGAAAGCGCGGAACATTCCGGTGCCCGGAATGGTCGACAGCGCCTACAGC
This sequence comes from Acidobacteriota bacterium, assembly GCA_046726015.1. Lineage (GTDB taxonomy): Bacteria > Acidobacteriota > Vicinamibacteria > Vicinamibacterales > 2-12-FULL-66-21 > QHWT01. The sequence goes on along the minus strand of JBKOZS010000171.1, from coordinate 3,053 downwards.
ACCGACTCGAACCTGTGGGGACGATCGATCGAGTGCGGCGTGCTCGAGGACCCCTGGCAGGAACCGCCCGACGACATCTACACGTTGACGCGCTCTCCGCAGGATTGTCCGAACGAGCCGGCCTACATTGATATCGAGTTCGACAAGGGGGTGCCGGTTCGCGCGAATGGCATCGACATGCCGCTGCTCGAGCTGATCGAAAGCCTCGAAACGATCGCCGGTGCGCACGGCGTCGGGCGTATCGACATGATGGAGAACCGCCTCGTCGGCATCAAGTCGCGCGAGGTCTACGAGGCGCCGGCGGCGGTCGTGCTCCATGCGGCGCACAAGGAGCTTCAGCGCCTGGTCGTGCCACGCGATCTCGACAGGCTGACGCAGGAGATGGGCCGCGTCTATGCCGACGCCGTCTACAACGGTCTCTGGTTCTCGCCAACGCGTGAAGCCATTGATGCGTTCGTTGCGGCGATCCAACCTCGCGTCACCGGCACGGTGCGGATGAAGTTGTTCAAGGGAGACTATCGCGTCGTGGGACGGAAGTCGCCGTTCGCCCTGTACGATCGCGGGCTCGCGACGTACGAGTCGGGGGACGTGTTCGATCATGGCGCGGCCGAGGGCTTCATCAAGATCTGGGGCCTGCCGATCGAGACCATCGCGCGCAAGCGCAATGCAGCGGAAATTGTTGGACGCCCCTCGACGTCGCTCGGGGCAAGTTAATGGCGCATCTCTGGTCAGGGCGGTTTGAAGGCGATCCCGACGCCGAGCTCTTCGCATTCGGGTCTTCATTTCGGTTCGATCGACGCCTGTTCGAAGACGATGTGCGGGGCAGCGCAGCCTGGGCGGCGGCGCTTGCGCGGGCGGGCGTGTTGTCCAAGCAGGATGCGGCGGCAATCGACCGCGGGCTGCGCGACGTGCTCGACGCCGGCGTGCGCGACGGGGCGGACGACGAGGACGTGCACGCGTTTGTCGAGCGCGAACTCGTCGCGCGTATTGGCGAAGCGGGGCGCCGGCTCCACACGGGGCGATCGCGCAACGAGCAGGTTGCGGTCGACCTGCGGTTGTATTTGAAGCGTCGTGTCCCCGCGATTCGGCGGGCGATCGCGGCGACCGTGGGCGAGCTGGTCGCGCTCGCCGAGCGCGCGGGACAGGCGCTGATGCCGTCCTACACGCACCTGCGCCGCGCGCAGCCGGTGCTGGTGGCTCACTTTCTCCTGTCGCACGCGGCAGCGTTGAGGCGCGACGTCGAGCGATTGAACGCCGTGCTCGACGAGGCGGATGAACTGCCGCTCGGCTCAGGCGCGATCGCCGGGACGAGCTATGCCATCGACGTGCGCGCTCTTGCGGAGGCACTGGGCTTCTCGCGTATCTCGCGGAACAGCATCGACGTCAGCGGCGACCGCGATTTCGTTGCGTCATTCCTTCACGCCGCCGCGCTCGGGATGGTGCATCTGAGCCGGCTCTGCGAGGATTTCATCCTGTTCACTGCCGAGGAATTCGCGTTCTTCGACCTGGCGGATGCCGCGGCAACCGGCAGCAGCCTGATGCCGCAGAAGAAAAATCCGGATCCCCTGGAACTGGTACGCGGCAAGAGCGGGCGCGCGATCGGCCATCTCACGGGATGGCTCGCATCAATGAAGGGACTGCCCGCGGGTTACAGCAAGGACCTGCAGGAAGACAAGGAAGCGCTGTTCGATGCGGAAGACACATGGGTCGCATCGCTGACGGCCGTTGCGTCGGTGCTGCGGGGCCTGCAGCCGAACGCGCGCGTCTCGACCCGAGCCGCGTCCGGATTGCTGCTCGCTACCGACGTGGCCGACTACCTCGTCGCGCGCGGCGTGCCGTTCCGCGACGCCCACGAGATCGTCGGCGCCATCGTCCGGCGGTTGCTGAAAGAAGGACGATCGTTCGACGAGTTGTCGCTCGCCGAATGGCGCGAGCACTCGCTGTTGTTCGGAGAAGACGTGGGCAGCGCGATTACGCCCCGCGCTTCGATCGAGAAGAAACAAACGCCGCAGTCGACCGCACCCGATGCGGTCGCCGCGGCGCTTGATGAGACACGTGAATGGCTTAGGGCTCAGGGCTCATGACTCAGGGTGGCTCAGGGTCACGATGACTCACGGCGCGAATCTCGTCGCGCCATGAGCCATATAGCCCTAAGCCGCCATAAGCCTTGAGTCCTGAGCCATAAGCCGCGTTAGAACTTGAACGTCACACCGGCCGAGCCGCGCCAGAAGTGGAAGTTACTCAACCCAAGGCCGGTGGCCGTGTCACTGGTCCCGCGGAACGATCGGAAATACCGGAAGTCCCCGCGCAGGCCGACGTTCTGTGCGAAGAATCCCATCACGCCCGCTCCGAGGTCGAAGCCGAAGTCGTTCTTGTTCTCGACGTCGAACACACCGGCCGCGTCCTGCACGTTTGATCGAATGAGCCCGACCCCGCCGACGACGTAGGGCCGGATCGATCCGCCATGCCCGCCTATGGGCGCGCCGACGATCACGTTGCCGGTCAACGTGACGACGTTGCTGTCGTTGGCAAACTCGAAGTTGTTGTTGCCCGCGGTGCCGCTCTCGAAGAAGTTCGGCGAGTACCCGAAATCAACTTCGAAGCCGACCGCGCCAGCACCCATGGATGCCAGGGACACGCCGTAGTCGATTTTCTTTTCGAACTTGTTCTCGAAGCTGGTGCCGCCCGTTCCCTGCACGTCGGCTGAGCCGCCGAAGTTCCAGCCGATGAAGGGCGTGACCACCCAATCGGCTGAGGCCGACCGTGGTGCCGCGGCGAACGCCATCGCGCACATCGCTACCGTCACACATGTTTTTCGCAAAGCCATGGACTAAAACTCCCTTTTCAACATGCCCGTGCGGCAATGGTGCAAGCGGTATGCCCTCAGCCATAACGAAAACACGGTAGTTTGCTTCACTTACGGGAACGGTTCAGGCGCGTCCCAAATACCCGAATGACTGAACTGTGGGCGGTTACAGCAGGGTTGTAAGCGTTTGGGGATTTCGAGACTCTCGCCATTCGCCATTCGCCATTCGCCATTCGCCATTCGCTAT
>JBKOZS010000170.1:0-12370 GCA_046726015.1 Acidobacteriota bacterium | reverse complement strand
GCCCGACCCCGATGTGGCCGCTAACACGAACAACAGGACCCGCACGTCCATGCGGGGCTCCACGAAGCTCGGGAGTCCCGACGGAGCGAGGGCGACGATGGCATCGATGGACCACATCGCGATGAGGATGCCAGCAGCCGCGCCGATGGCACTGAGCAGCAGTCCTTCGGCAATGAACTGGAGCACCAGTCGACGGCGATCGGCGCCCAGCGCTGCGCGGATGGCCGTCTCGCGCTGCCGGATCGTCGCACGCGCGAGCAGCAGGTTCGCCAGGTTGACGCACGCGATCAGCAACACGAAGCCGACGGCCCCGAGCAGCGTCAGCAGCAGCGGCTGCAGCTGGCCGACGGTCTCCGCCTTCAGGCTGAAAATCGCCCCGCCATATTTCGCGTTCGTGTCCGCGTAAGCCTGTTCGAGCTGCCGGCCCGCGGCTGCAGTGTCGGCAGCCGCCTGGTCGAACGATACGTTTTTCTTGATACGTCCGATCGCGTTGAGCCACCGGGCCCCGCGCTGATCGTAGAAACGCGCAGGCTCCGCCGTCGCCAGCATCCCCATAGGGATCCAGACGTCCGTGTCGTCGTCGAGTCCCTTGAAGCCCTGCGGGAGAATGCCAACGACCGTGAATGCGCGATCGTTGAGCCGGACTGCGCGGCCAACCGTCGATCGGTCGCCGCCGAAGTGCCGCTGCCAGAACGCGTATGAGATGATCGCGAGCGCATGGGCATCGCGTGCCTCGTCCTCTGCCTTCGTGAACGTGCGGCCTGCGACCGGAGTCACGCCGAGCAGATCGAAGTAAGGCGCCGACACCAATTCCCCCTGGACCTGCTGTGCCGGCCCGTCAGCGGTCGAAAGCGTGAATGTGTCACCGGACCACGCGGCCATGTCATCGAATGACGAGGTGCGGGCGCGGTAATCGCGGTAGTCGGGATATGAGAGCGCACGCCGCTCGACTGTGTCCCGCCGGACCGTCTCCGAGATCACCACGAGCCGATCGGAGTCGCGAAAGGGCAGAGGATTCAGCAGGGCCGCATTCACGACGCTGAAAATCGCCGTGTTCGCCCCGATCCCGAGCGCGAGCGTCGCAACGGCGACGAGGGTAAAGGCGGGCGCTTTGCGCATCAGGCGCAACGCATAGCGGAGGTCGTTTGCCAGGGAGTTCACGTCTGGGTGCTCAGCCAAGCACGTGCCGACTGGGCGCGAGGACGTAACTCCTGCAAGTACAGCACTTTCTGGCACAATGGGTCGTGGCGGACCGACGTGAATGTGTTCGTGCGCGGACAAAGGGTTTCCCACGGTTGGGATTCTGCCCTGCGGCCGGATCAAACATTGCGTCGTCCAATCAGGAGATATGCCGGCGGCTCTTTTACTTTCGCTCGCGCTCTATGGAGTACCTCAGCAAGCCCCCGCCACTCCACCTCCTTCGCCGCCCACCACCGAGACCCCCGCATCAACTTCATCCTCCGCTCCCGACGATCTCCCGGTTTCGCTCGACCGCATCCAACGCGCTCTGGCGAAACCTGCGCCCATTCAGCTTAAAGAGCAGAATCCCGTGTTCCGGCTCGAGGTGTTCGGGAAGAAGCCGACGCTCGAGGACATTCTCGGCGAGAAGTTCTGGATCGGGCCGACGCCGTACGGCGGAATGACCCACCAGGAGTTCATGGACATGGTGACGCCGAAGCTCGCGCAACCGTATGCGGGGTTCACCGGCGGTCATCTCCTCGCCCAGGTTGGCCTGACGCTCGCGGAGCAGTGGGCATTGAAGCAGGCCCTGCGAAAGTTCCGCGACGCGAGAGAGCAATCGGAGCGCGAGGCCGCCCGCAAGGAAGTGATGGAGGCGCTCGCCGCGCTCGAGCAAGCACGGCGCGAGGCCGGTCTTCCTGTGAAGTGAGATAGTGGGCCTCAGAAATCCGGCCGTCGAGCCTGTGAGTTCTGACGTGATTCTGAGAGAAATCGTTCGACCGCGTCGAGCGTTCGCGGCACGCTGCCGGAGAGATTCTCGGCACCGGACTCCTGCAGGAGAAACGAGTCCTCGATGCGGACGCCGATGTCCTTGTATTTCTCGACGAGGGGTCGCACCTTTTCGATGAAGGCGGCGTTCTCGGGCGTCTTGGGGAGATCGTTGAGCGCCTGTTCGCGGATGTAGATGCCCGGCTCGATCGTGAATGCCATCCCCGCCGCGAGCGGCTTGCCGCGGATGCCCACGTCGTGGACGTCGAGGCCGATCCAATGTGTCACGCCATGCGTTGCCCAGATCTTGAACTGCGTGCCGGTGGACTCGGTCACCAGGCCCAGCTTTACCAGGCCGGCGCGAAGCACTTCGTCGCACGCGTTCTGAATGTCCTGCGTGCGCGCGCCAACCTTCGCGGCCTTGATTCCGGCTTCCTGCGCGGCGAACACGATCTCGTAGATGTCGCGCTGCGCCCGCGTGAATCGGCCGTTCACCGGGTACGTGCGCGTGATGTCGCCCGTGAGCCCCTCGAAGTTTGCTGCCGCATCCACGAGCAGCAGATCACCGTTCTCCATCTGCCGGCGCGACTCGTTGTAGTGCAGGATGGTGGCATTGGGCCCGCTGCCGACGATGGAGGGGTAGCCCCAGCTCATGGCGCCGCTATTGAGGTACACGTATTCGATGGCCGCTTCGACCTGGTACTCCCACTTGCCCGGCGCGGCGGTGCGCATACCGGCCTTGTGCGCTTCGCTGGAGATCGAGACACTCTGCCGAAGGACCGCCTGTTCGTACGGCGTCTTGATCTGCCGCAGGTCCGCGAGAATCGGTGTCGAATCCTTCACCTGGAATCCAAAGAAGCGATCGCGCATCCGCGCGGCGAATTGACGCGCGGGTCCTGGCGTGTCGGTCAGCGTCCGCTGCGGTTCGAGCAGGAGCGCGAGGGTCGCCCGCGACTGCGCGAGCGCATCGAAGAACACCTTTGCTTCGTCTGGCTGTCCCAGACCCGGTCCGCCCTGACCTGACAGCACGCCTGCCATGAACGGCTCGAACTGGTTCGCCGTCAGCACCGTCTCGATGGCGCTGGCCGCCGACGCTTCGGGCGGCGTCAGGCTGTGGCCGTTCCAGTGCTCGCGCCGCGCGTCGGCTTCGCGCACGAACAGGATCTCCTTGCGCGTGCGGTTCCCTGGCATCAGCACGAGGATCGTGTCCACCTGTTGAATGCCGGTGAGGTAGAGCAGGTTGCTGTCCTGCCGATACTCGTACTCGACGTCGCCGGAGTAGACGCGCTCGGGAGCACTCCAGAACACGGCGACGCTGTCGGGACCGAGCTTCTCCATCACGCGCGCACGGCGCGCCTTGAGATCGTCCTGGAGCGGGCCGGCCGACGCGGCACGGACCAAGACCAGTGCCAGCGCGATGGCCAGAGGAATCTGCTTATTGAGCTTGAGCATGCGAATCGAAATTCTATCCCAGCCGCACCGCCCACGGCGAGCGTCCCGCAGTCAGTTGCCAGTAGCCAGTTCCCAGTTTCCGGTCACGGGGGGCTGGTCCCTGTATTCACCCCACTCGCCGGGTTCGGGTTGCCAGTGGCCCGGTGCGGCAGCGGCGCGGCGCCGCTTGCCGCCGCCGGGCGGTCATTCGCCGGAAACGGGGGGAACCGGGCGATCCCGCTCCGTATTCTGAGGCTGTAAGGACAACGCAATGAGCGGCAAAGTAGCACTGCAGCTGAATGCGATGGTGGGCGTGGCGAGCACGGTCGCGGCAAGCGCGATCATGTGGCTGCTGCTCACGCGGCCTGCCGAAGTGGCGCTCACCGTCGCGAATCACGACTACGAAGCCCTGATGGTCGCCATCGGTCACCAGGTTGGTTCCTGGATCCAGGCGCTGCTCCGGTATGTCTAGCGTCCCTGAGAAGCCCGCGCGTCGCGGCCTCCATCCGGGCCGCGTGACCGTGGGCCTCATCATGCTGGTCCTCGGCGTCCTGATGCTCGTCGACCGGATGAACTATTTCGACGTCAGCGCGATGCAACTGTTTCCCGGCATGGTGCTGATCGCGTTGGGTCTTGCGCGGATGGCGCTGGCGCAGATGGCCCCGGCGCCGCGTCGCTGCCGCACCACCGTGCGCCACGGGCTGTGGCTCATGACGGTTGGCGCGTGGTTGATCGTGAATGCCTTGCACCTGTTCGGCCTGACGTACGCCACGTCCTGGCCGTTGTTGGTGATTGCGGGCGGCGTATTCATCGTCGCGCGAGGGTTGGAGAAGTAACCATGGATGCGCCGGCCGCCGACCCGCGTCTGCGACTCACGCCGCAGGCCCTGTTCGGCCTCTTCGTGATCGTCGCGGGCGTGCTCTTCACGCTCGACAACCTCGGGGTTGTTGACGCCGAGGACTACGTCCGGTTCTGGCCGTCAGCGCTGGTGGCGGCGGGCCTGCTGAAGCTGTGGCAGGCGCGGGAAGGGCAGGGATGGATCGGCGGATTCCTGCTGGTGCTGCTCGGCGGATGGATGCTGCTCGAAGGGGTCGTTGCCATTCGCATCTCGTTGCACGATCTCTGGCCGCTGTTCTTCGTGTTCTTTGGCGGCTACATGGTGTGGAGGGGGCTCGGTGGTGCGCGCCGCGGCCCCGCGGTGCACGGGGATTCGCGGTTCAGCGCGCTGGCCATCATGAGCGGCGTCGCACGCCGCAGCAACACGCAGACGTTCGACGGGGCCGATCTCACCGCGATCATGGGGGGATGCGAGATCGACTTGCGTCACGCCTCCATCGCGCCCGGCACCGAGGCGGTCATCGACGTGTTTGCGTTCTGGGGGGGCATCGATATCAAAGTGCCGGAGGACTGGGTCGTCATCAACCGCGCGATCCCGCTGATGGGGGGCATCGATGACAAGACCCATTCACCGGTGACGCCGGTGCCGAAAACCCTGATCCTCCGCGGCATCGTCGTCATGGGGGGCGTGTCGATCAAGAATCCCAAGCGCCTCGGCGACGATTAATCTGCGATGCATCCTATCCTGGCCCGGCCAGGGCGTCTGGCGGCGTACATCGTGATGTGGGTGCCGCCGGGCCTGCTGCTGGCGGCGCTGCTCGCGTTGCAGGGGGTGTTCGGCTGGGGGCTGGCGCTCGGGATCGCGGTCCCCTTGTCGATCGCTTACGGCTTCCTCTGCTTGTCCGCTTGGTACGTCGCGACCGGTTCACCCATCGATCGTTCCGGCCCGCTCCGCATTGTCACGACGGCAATGGTGGCCGCGTTCATGTCGAGCGCGGTATGGCTGCTCGTCGGGCGCGCCTGGTTCGCGACGATTGCGGAGTTCGGCGGGCTCACGAACGTCGCCGTCCTCTTCCGCGAGGCCGCGCCAACGTTCTTCGGCTTCGGATTCCTCCTGTATCTCCTCGCGATTACCATCAGCTACTTCGCGGCGGCGTTCGAAGCGTCGCGCGAGGCCGACCGGCGACGGCTCGAGATGCAGGTCATGGCGCGCGAAGCAGAGCTGCGTGCGCTGCGCGCGCAAATCGATCCCCACTTCCTGTTCAACAGCCTGCAATCGATCAGCGCACTGACCGCGTCCGATCCGGCGGCGGCGCGTCGCATGTGCCTGCTGCTCGCGGATTTTCTCCGCGATACGCTGGCGCTTGGCGCGCGCGAGCGCATTCCGCTTTCGAGCGAGCTGGCGCTTGCGAAACGGTTTCTCTCGATCGAACAGGTTCGGTTCGGCGACCGGCTGAAAATCGAGGTCGACGGCGGGGCGGCCGACGAGTGCCTCGTGCCGCCGCTCGTGCTGCAGCCGCTGGTCGAGAACGCGGTCACACACGGGATTGCGCATGTGCTCGAGGGTGGGGTTGTCCGGATTGCCGCCAACCGCGGCAACGCCGTCCTCCGGATTCGCATCGATAATCCCTGTGATCGCGAACGCCCCGGGGGACGTGGCACTGGAGTGGGGCTCCCGAACGTCCGCGCACGCCTGCGCACGCTCTATGGCACGGACGCCGCGCTGAGCACGGAAGAGACAGACGGCCGCTTCATCGCGCAGATCGATATGCCGATTGAAGCAATGGGTAAATAGAGAGAGGCGGTCAATTACGAATGCCGAATGCCGAATGCCGAATGCCGAATGCCGAATACCGAATACCGAAGGCCGAAGGTCGAAGGCCGAATGCCGAATGGCCGAATGCCGAATGCCGAAATGCCGAATGCCGAAGGCCGAAGGTCGAAGTCGAGATACCTGCGACTGCATCAGCATTGAGCATCCAGTACTCGTAAGCGAAGACGTATGAATGAGCTCCGCATCGTGATCGTGGACGACGAGCCGCTCGCGAGGGCAGTGGTGCGCGAGTATGCGGCGACGGACGCCGGCATTGAGATCGTCGCGGAGTGCGCGAACGGGTTCGATGCGGTAAAGGCGGTTGCCGAGCACAAGCCGGATCTCGTGCTGCTCGACGTGCAGATGCCGAAGCTCGATGGCTTCGAGGTCCTGGAGCTTCTCGGGCGCAACCAGGCCGTCGTGTTCATCACGGCTTACGACCAGTACGCGCTCCGCGCGTTCGAGGTGCACGCGGTGGACTACCTGTTGAAGCCGTTCAGCGCCGAACGGTTCCAGGAGGCGATGGAACGCGCGCGCGAACGGCAGCGCGCGAAGGCCGCTGCGCCTGACGTCGACGCGATCGTTCGTGACGCCAGGCCACGGAGCGGTCCGGTGGAGCGAGTGCTCATCCGCGACGGCGCGAACGTCCACGTGCTGCCCGTGGATGCCATCGACTACGTCGAAGCGCAGGACGACTACGTCGCGTTCAAGTCGGAAGGGAAGCAGTACCTGAAGGATCAAACGCTCGCCGCCGTCGAAGCCGCACTCGACCCCTCGCGCTTCGTCCGCATTCATCGGTCGTACGTCTTGAACATCGACCGGATCGCGAAAGTGGAGCTGTATGCGAAGGACAGCCGCATCGCGATCCTGCGCGACGGCACGCGCCTGCCGGTGAGCCGCGCCGGCTATGCCCGGCTCTCGCAGTTGCTGTAGCCTGTGCGGCGCCTGTGCACTGCCGTACACGGAGAGAACGCAGAGAGCGGAGAGATCGGGCCTTTGTTTAAGGATAAAAATAGACCCGTCCTCTCCGTTCGCCCCGGTCTCGGTGGTACGCGCAGCCGGAATTTCTATCGACGCCCTCGCCATTCACCTCTCGACGCCGCGCTTGACAGTTAATTAAATATCTAGTTAGTTAATAACTATGGCGCGGCCCCGCAGGTCGGCTTCGGTGGACTCCCGGCGCCGTGTTTTCGATGCGGCGGCGGCCGAGTTTGCCGCGCGCGGCTACGCCGGGGCCAATGTCGACCGCATCGCCCGCGCCGCGCGCCTGAACAAGGCGATGATCTACTACCACTTCAAGAGCAAGGCCGCCCTCTACCGCGAAATCCTCCGCGACATGTTCATGGCGGTCGGCACCCGCGTCGCGGCAGTGGCCGCGGCATCGATCGAACCCGAAGAGAAGATTCGCGGCTTTGTAGAGGCCATCGCGGCCGAGGCGGAGGCGCGTCCCCACTTCCCGCCAATCTGGCTGCGCGAGATTGCCGAAGGGGGCGAGCACCTTGACGTCGTCACGATGAACTACGCGCGCGCGGTCCTGGCAACGCTCGGCCGGATCATCGACGAAGGGTGTCGCGCGGGACGATTCAAGCCGGCGCAGCCGATGCTCGTGCACGGCGGCATCATCGCGCCGCTCATGTTTTTTCTTGCGACCGCGCGCGTGCGCAAGAAGATGCAGCGGGCCGGCGCCGCCGGCGTCGCCGATATTCCGCGAGAGCTTGTCGTGTCGCACATTCAGCGACTGACGCTCGCGCAGCTCGAAGGACGGATTGCATGACGAGATCGACGCTCCTGGTGCTCGCCTGCGCGCCGCTCGCGGTGGCCGCGTGCCACCGCGGTGGCGGCACGGCCGCGAATCGCGCAACGGGGTACGTCGAAGCCACCGATGTACGGGTCGCGCCTGAAGTCGGCGGACGGCTGATCACGCTCGACGTTGCCGAGGGGCAGCGCGTGGCTGCCGGCGAGATTGTTGGTCGCCTCGACACCTCGAATACGGAACTGGCCGTGCGCCGTGCGACTGCCGAACGCGAGCAGGCACAGGCGCAGCTCGCGCTGCTCCAGGCCGGTGCTCGCGCGGAAGACATCAGGCAGGCGACGGCACAACTGCGAGCGGCAGAAGCGGAGGTGAAGGCGGCGCAGGCCGAACTCGAGGCCGCGACCGCCGACCTCGAACGGTTCGAGTCGCTGTTGCGCGCAAACGCCGGGTCGGTCAAGCAGCGCGACGATGCGAAGACGAGAAGGGACGTGGCGATGGCGCGTCTGACCGGTGCGCAGGATCGAGCCCGCGCGGCGGCCGACGCGCTGGCCCGCCTGAAGGCCGGCGCACGGCCTCAGGAGATCGCGGCTGCGCGTGCGCGCGTCAGCGCGCTGGAGGCGCAGATTGCCGCTCTTGAGAAAGATCTTCGCGACGCGATCGTCAAGAGTCCGGTTGGCGGGATCGTCACCTCGAAGTTGATCGATGCGGGTGAGCTGGTCGCGCCACGCGCGGCGATTGTCGTGATCACCGATCTCGACCACGCGTGGGCCAATGTCTATGTTGACGAGCCGCTCGTGCCGCAGCTGAAGATCGGTCAGCCTGCGACCTTGATCACCGACGCTGGACAGCGCATCGACGGAACGATCACGTTCATTTCCCCAAAGGCGGAGTTCACGCCACGCAACGTGCAGACCGCCGAGGAGCGATCGAAGCTCGTGTACCGCATCAAGGTCACGGCCGACAATCGCAGCGGCGTACTGAAACCGGGAATGCCGGTCGAGGCCGAGCTGCAGCCACAGAAGTAATGACCACGGATTGACACGGATTCACACGGAGCAAACGATGGCGGCCACCGACACCACCGAGCGAAACGCGATCGTTCTCGATCGAGTGACGAAGCGGTACGAGGCGGTGACGGCGCTGCACGACCTCACGCTCGATGTTCGCCGGGGTGAGATGTTCGGCCTGATCGGTCCTGATGGTGCGGGGAAGACAACCACGATCCGACTGATGGGTGGATTGCTGCGTCCCGACGCCGGCCGGATTGACGTGCTGGGCCATGACCCGATCGCGGATCACCGCTCGATCACCGGCGCGGTTGGGTATCTCTCGCAGCGATTCAGCCTGTACGGCGATCTCACGATCGACGAGAACATCGCGTTCTTCGCCGAAATCCACGGCGTGCGCGGCTACAGGGGGGCGCGCGATCGGTTGCTCGAGATGACGCAACTCACACCGTTCCGCGACCGCCGTGCCGACCGGTTGTCGGGCGGCATGAAGCAGAAGCTCGCCCTCGCGTGCACGCTCGTCCACGAGCCCGAGGTGCTGCTGCTGGACGAGCCAACGACTGGCGTCGATCCCGTGTCACGGCGCGAGTTCTGGAAGCTGCTCTCGGAGTTCCTGGCGCGCGGGCTCACCATCGTCATGGCGACGCCGTATCTCGACGAAGCTGAGCGTTGCGGGCGCGTTGTGCTGCTGCACGAAGGGCGGCGGCTCGCGCTCGACGAACCGTCGCGCCTGCAGCAGGCGGTGAGCGGACAGATGCTCGAGGTCAGCGTCGAGGGGACGCGTCCGCCGATCGATCGTCTGGCGCGGATTCCCGGTATCGAAGACGTGCAGACTTTCGGCGATCGCGCCCACGTGCGGCTGGCCGGACTGGATCAGGCCGCGGGCATCGAAGCGGTGCGCCTGGCGCTCGAGCGTGCGGACATGAAGGGCATCAGCGTGCGGGCGATCACGCCCTCGCTCGAGGACGTGTTCATCGATCTGACGACACGATCATCATGAAACAAGCAGTGACGGCCATCGCGTGCATTCTGGTGACGGCGGCGGCGCCTGCCGCGCAGACGCCTGCGGCACCGATATCGGTGACGCTCGAGGAGGCCATCGCGCGTGGCATGGAAACGTCGCGACGGATTGCCGAACTGGAGGCGCGCGGCGAGGCGGCCGCGTTTGCCGTTGAGGGTCATCGCGTGGCGGAGCGTCCCAATGTGGCGGCCCAGGCGGGCCTCACGCGCACGAATCACGTTGATCCGTTCGTGATTACGGCGCCCCTGACCCCGCCGCAGGTTGTCTATCCGGACATTCCGAACAATTACCGCACGCGGCTGGATCTGCAATGGCCGATCTACACGGGCGGGCGCGGTGATGCGCTCGAGCGCGCGGCGCGCGCGGAGCACGCCGCAACCGGCGAGGACCTGTCCGCGGCGCGCGCCGATCTGAAGCTCGAAATCACGCGTGCGTTCTGGGCGCTCGTCACAGCGCGTGAAGCCGAGGCCGTGGTCGCGCGCTCGCTGGACGCGATCGGTGCGCAGGTGAGCGATCTCCGCAGCCGGCTCGCGTCGGGTTTGATCGCGCCCAACGACGTCTCGTCGGCAGAGGCGCAGGCGTCGCGCCAGCGACTGCTGGCCCTCGAGGCCGCCAATCAGCGCGCCATCGCGGAAGCCGATCTCCGCCGGCTGACCGATCTGCCTCCGGGTCGCGTCGAACCCCGCGTGCCAGAACGGGGGACACTCACACTTCCCGGCCCGCCTGTCCCGGATTCGGGACGAAGTGTGAGTGTCCCCGTTTCGGTCCGCCCGGAGCGGCGCGCGCTCGAGCTGCGCGCGGCGTTCGCAGATGCCCGGGCGGATGCGATCGCCGCCACGGCGCGGCCGCAGATGGCCGTTGGCGCCGGCTACGACTACGCACGGCCGAATCCGCGCATCTTTCCGCGCAGCGAGGACTGGCACACGTCGTGGGACGTGTCGGTGAATCTCACGTGGCCGCTCTGGGATGGCGGCCGGCGCGCCGCCGACGTGGGTGAAGCGCGCGCGAATGCCCGCGCCGTGCGCGCACGCGCCGAGGAATTCGATCGCCAGGCGGCGTTCGAGATCGAGCAGCGGCAGCTCGAGCTCGCATCGAGTCGCGAAGCGATCGGCGCCGCCGATGATGAAGTGCGCGCCGCGGTCGAAGCCGAGCGCGTCGTCGGCGAGCGGTACCGCGTTGGCGTTGCGATGGCCACCGAAGTGCTCGATGCGCAGGTCGCACGTCTCCAGGCGGAGCTCGATCGCACGCGCGCAATTGCCGGCGTGCGGCTCGCGGAGGCGCGTTTAGAGCGAGCGCTGGGACAATGACCTCCCCCAGCGTGACCGCAATCGAAGTCCGCCATCTCACGCGACGCTTCGGCCAGTTCGTCGCGGTGGACGACGTGAGCTTCGATGTGCATCGCGGCGAGATCTTTGGGTTCCTCGGCAGCAACGGCGCCGGCAAGTCGACGACCATACGCATGCTGTGCGGGCTGCTGAAACCGACGTCGGGCACTGCGACGGTGGGCGGCATCGACGTGACGCGGGATCCCGAAGGCGTGAAGCGGCGCATTGGATACATGTCGCAACGCTTCTCGCTTTACGAGTTACTGACCGTCGATCAGAACATCAGGTTCTTTGGAGGGGTCTACGGCCTGGACAATGGCAAGCTGGCCGAACGGCGCCGCTTCGTCATTGAGATGGCGGGGCTCGCGGGGCGCGAGACGACCCTCGCGCGCGACCTCGCCGGCGGATGGCGCCAGCGGCTGGCGCTCGGCTGCGCGATCCTCCACGAACCCGCGATCCTGTTTCTCGACGAGCCGACCGGTGGCGTCGACCCCGTTTCGCGCCGACAGTTCTGGCGGCTCATCGACACCCTGTCGCAGGCAGGTGTGACGGTGCTCGTCACGACGCACTATCTCGACGAAGCGGAGCGCTGTCACCGCGTCGCGTTGATTCACGCGGGCCGCCTCGCTGCCATCGGGACGCCGACCGAGGTGAAGAGGATTTTTCACGGGCGGCCGATCGTCGAGATCCGGGTGGATAAGCCTGTCGAAGCCATGCGCCTGCTCGACGCGATGGCGGACGTCGAGAAAACGAGTCTCTTCGGCACCGCGGTGCACGCGGTGTTGCGGCATGGCCAGGTGAGCCGCGACGCGCTTGCAGAACACCTTCGCGCGGCCGGCATCCACGTCGAATCACTCGCGGCGGTGGCGCCGTCGCTCGAAGACGTGTTCCTCGACGTCATCGACAAGGCATCGACGCAGGTTGGAGGGACCGCAGCATGAGCAAGGCGCTCGCGGTCTGCCGGAAAGAACTGCGGCAAATCCTGCGCGACCGCCGCACGCTGCTGATTCTCGTCTTCGTTCCGGCATTCTTCCTGCTGCTCTACGGTTACGCGCTCAACTGGGACATTCGTCACATCACGCTGGCCGTGCAGGATCGCGACCGGACACCCGAGAGCCGCACGCTCGTTTCGGCCTTTGTGAACTCGGGATACTTCGACCGCGTTGCGGATGCGTATTCCGAGGAACAGATCAATCGGCTGCTGGATCTGAACGAGGCGCGCGCGGTGCTCGTCAT
>JBKOZS010000169.1:0-12349 GCA_046726015.1 Acidobacteriota bacterium | reverse complement strand
GAGTACACGCCGATCGTCAACGGCGTACCGTCGCTGTTCCAGGGAGGCGCTGCGTTTCCGGGGAACGACTGGACGGTGAGCACGCGCGGAGAGGAATACTTGTCACGTATTCCCGCCCAGAGTCATCGTGCGCTGCGCCGCATTCGAGCGTTCCACCTTCGCGCGACGCAGGAGGTGCTCCGCAGGCTGGAACACGGCGACAAGCGGGCGGCCGCCGCCGCCGTATCCTTTGAATGCCGTTAACGCATTGGGTGTAGGGCGGACCTTCAGGTCCGCCTCTTTTATCGTTCGAGCTCCTTCACAGGGAACTTCTTGAACGCCTTGTCGACGGCCTTCGCTACTTCCTTGTCCAGGTTCTTGCCGAGTTCATCCGTCACCCGAGCGCGATAGACCAGCGCACCGGTGTCACGTTCGATCACGTCTACGGTCAGGGCGCCCTCAACGTACCGACGTGTCAAGACATCACCGTAGTACGGCCTATCCCAGTATCCGTATCGATAGAATCGATTCCAATAGCCCCAGCGCCTGTTCCAGTAGGAATAGGGCCAGCCAGTGCTGAGGATCGAGACCCGGTCACTGTCACGCTCGGAGACGCGAACGACCAGGTTGGCGCTCGTGTCGGTCGGCTCGAGGCCGCGCGCCCGGAGCTCGTTTGTGACCGCGTCGCGGAGCCGGTTTTCGGCCAGCGTGTTGTGTTCATCGATCGAGCCGTCCGGGCGCACCAGGCGTCCGATCTCGACATTGAACGTTCGGTATTGACTGAAGTCCTTGTGGCGATCGTAGTCGACGCGAACCTCCGCCATCGCCACGGCGGGGAGCGCCACGAGTAGTAAGGTCAGAATGAGTTTCCTGAGCATGACGGGACTCCGGGTATTACGGCAGGCGCCTGTCGCTCCATACCTTTAGGACGTCGGCAGAAGGACAAGGGTTCGAATGGCCGAGGCCCGTGGGGTTTGCGCTTCGGCGACGTTTTTTGGTCCAGAATGAAGCCATCGATTTCCGATATGCCCCCATGCGCTGAGTGTTCCCCGCTTCGCACGTGTGCGGCACCGCGTGCTGTTGTGGTCGCCGTCACAGCGCTGCTGGCTGTCGTCGCGCTGGTGCCCGTCACAGGCACCGTGCGGCACACGTCTGCAACGACGCAGGCAGACGCGAAGGAACGCGCGCGGTTGCTCGACCTTCAACGCTCGGCCGTCACCCAGTTGCAACAGGCAATCCGCGAAGGGGCGACTGCCGATCAGGTGAAGAGTGCGCTGCTCGACGCGAGCCGCAGTCTCGAAACACTGGGCGCCGAGCCGGCCGCGGGGGGCGCAACCAGTGCGGCGATTCTCACCCCGGCATTGCGGGCCGAACTTCGCCAGGGCGCATCGCAGCTGCGTGACCTGTCGACAGGCGATCTCCAACGCGCGGCGTCATCAGCGAAGCCCTTGCTCGCCCTGCTTGAAAAAGTGCGCATCCAGGTCGAAGGTGAAGTCGCGCTGGGGCTCACGTTTCAAGGAAGCTACAGCCAGACCAAGCCGAAGGAGCCGGCTTACGGAGGGCACGCGTCGGGCGGCATGGCGCCGCCGCCGGCGAACGTCCCGTCACCTGAAGACGCTGCGCCCGTGCCCGTGACGTTTGAAGAAGGGCCGCGCCTGCCGACGAAGGTATATTGCGGCGGCCCGACGAAGGATCACATCCTCGAATCGGCGTGCGGCGGCGTGGCGCTCTTCGATTACGACGGCGATGGACGCCTCGACATCTATTTAGTGACAGGAGCGGAGCTGACGCCGTCACGTGAGCGTGTTCCGCATCGGAATGCCCTTTATCACAATCTCGGCGGGTGGAAGTTCGAGGACGTATCGAAGCAGGCGGGTGTCGACCTCGCCGCGTGGGGCAGTGGAGCGTGCGCCGGCGATTTCGACGGCGACGGGCGGCTCGATCTCTATGTGACGAACTGGGGTCCCAACGTGCTGTTCCGCAATCGGGGGGACGGCACGTTTGAAGATGTGGCGGCGCGAGCCGGAGTGGCCGCTGGCGGCTGGAGCACCGGCTGCACCTTCTTTGACGCGGACGGTGACAGCGACCTCGACCTCTACGTCGCGCGCTATGTCGAGACGACCTGGGATTCCCTGGTGCACGCGACGCGCACGCTCACCTGGCGCAACGGGCCGAAGATCATGGTTGGTCCTGCCGGCCTTCCCGGTGAAGCGGATTTGTTCTTCGAGAACGTCGGCAACGGCAAGTTCGTAGAGGCCACCGACGCGCACGGTCTGACCGATTCGGCACGCGCATATGGATTCGGCGTGGTGGCAACCGACTACGATGACGATGGGTTCGTCGATCTGTTCGTGACAAACGACTCGAACCCGAATTTCCTGTACCACAATCTTGGGAACGGTCGCTTCGAAAGCACGGGGCTGGCCGCGGGCGTGGCCGTGAATGGCGAGGCGCGAGCGCAGGCGGGGATGGGCGCCGATGCGGGTGACTACGATGGCGACTCGCGAATGGATCTGGTGCTCACGACCTTCGCCCAGGATCGCTACACGCTGTATCACAACATCGATGGCCGGCAGTTCGAGGATGCGAGTACGTCCGCCGGTATCGCCGGGCCCACATACGCTCGCATGGGGTGGGGCACGGCCTTCCTCGACGCCGACCTCGATGGAAAGCTCGATCTGTTCTTCGCCAACGGCCACATCTTTTCCGACATCGACAACTACCCGCAGCTCGGCGAAACGTATCGTCAGAAGAACCAGCTGCTGCTGAACCTCGGCACACGGTTCCGCGATATCTCGGAGCGCGCGGGCGCCGGTCTGCAGATCGCGCGGGTCGGCCGCGGCCTGGCGGTGGGAGATCTCGACAACGACGGCGACCTCGACGTCGTCGTCAGCAATACGGACGCTGCGCCCACGCTGCTGGAGAACCGTCAGGCGACGAAACATCACTGGATCGCCGTGCGCGCCGAGGCGCCGGGCGGGAACCGGTTCGCGATCGGCGCCAGGGTGACGGTCAGCGGCGGCGGCAGGAAACAGTTCCGCGAGATCCGCTCGGGTGGAAGCTTTCTCTCACAGAACGATCTGCGGGCGTACTTTGGCCTCGACAACTACACAGGTCCCGTGGACGTGGAGGTTCGCCTGCCAGGCGGACGCCGGTGGCAATGGAAACAGCTTCCCACCGATCGTCTCCACGTGCTGACACTGTCAGAATCAGCCGCCGTCCCGGGAACCGGAATCGCACGATGACCCGGGGGATCCTCACCGCAGCGGTTCTGTCAGTGCTGGTCTGCGCCGCGGGATTCGTGCGTACACAGGAGCAAGCAGAGTATCGGCCGAAGCTCGCAGTTCCGGAATCGATGCAGCCATTCCTGAAGCAGCTCGAACCGGGGAACGATGCATTTCCATTGGAGCGCGAGGCGCAGGAGCTCGACGCACGGCTCGGCGAGATGGCCGCCGCGTTTCGTGCAGGTCCGGCCCGCGTTACCGCGATCACAAAGACGCTGCTCGATCCAGGCTTCCGCGGCGCACGGCTGTTGCCGGCCGGGGAAGACGGCGCAACTCAGGCGCCGCTCGACGTGAACCGGGCGAAGGATCTGCCGCGCGATTTCACGCTCGGGGCGCGCGCGTTCGGGGCGGAACTGCAGCGGCTGGTCGATGACCTTCGTGCGATCCACGTCGCGGAGTTTCTGATCACCTCCATCGAGCCCGATGGTCCGGCGGATCCACCATCAGCTCTTCGTACTACCGTCCGCTACGACATCGTTGGCACCGGAACCAAGGCGTACCGCGCCGAGCACGTGGGCGAGTGGGAAATCAGCTGGCGAAAGAATCCGTCAGGCTGGCAGGTCGTTCGCTGGGTTGCCACCTCGCATCTGGTCAGCCGTGCGCGCTCGCCGATCTTCACGGAGATCACCCAGGCGGCGCTCGGAGCAAACGACTCGTTCAAACGGCAACTCAACGTCGGTCTCGATTCCTGGATGGCAACGTTCGACGCGGTCCTGACGCGCGATTCCAACGGCCATCATGGCGTGTCGGTTGGCGATGCGGACGGGGATGGCCTTGATGATCTGTATGTCGCCCAGCCTGCCGGATTGCCGAATCGCCTCTATCGCAATCGCGGCGACGGCACCTTCGAGGACATCACCGACAAGGCGGGTGTGGGTGTTCTCGATGACACGGCGGAATCGCTCTTTGCTGACGTCGATAACGATGGCGACGAGGATCTCGTGCTGGCGACGGCGGTCAGCCCCCTCCTCTACATCAACGACGGCAAGGGGCATTTCACGCAAGTGAAGGACGCGTTTCGATCCGCCCATCAGCTCCAGGGCGTGCTGACCTCGATCTCGATGGCGGACTACGATCGCGACGGCTTTGTGGATCTGTACTTGTGCGTCTACTCGTACTTCTTCGGGGCGGGCGAGGACAAGGCAGGAACGCCGGCACCGTATTACGACGCGCGCAACGGGCCGCCGGGCATCCTCTTTCGAAACGACCGTGACGGCCGATTCATCGATGCGACGTCTGACGCGGGTCTCGACGCCGGCAACGATCGTTATCACTTCGCGGCAGCCTGGGCCGATTACGACGGCGACGGCTGGCCGGATCTCCTCGTCGCGAACGATTTCGGCACCAAGAACCTCTATCGGAATCTCGGGCTTCGCGACGGCGCGGTGAGGTTTGAGGATGTCGCGGCTTCGGCAGGCGCCCTCGATCATGGCGCGGGCATGAGCGCGACGTTCCTCGACTACGACAACGACGGCCTGCTCGACATCTACACGGGCAACATGTGGAGCGCGCCCGGCCTGCGCGTGACCGCGGCGCCCGCGTTCATGCGCGATGCGACGCCGGAGGTGCGCGCCCTCTATCGGCGGCACGTTCGCGGCAATTCGCTGTTGCGCAATCGCGGCGACGGACATTTCGAGGACGAGACGCTCGAGGCGCGCGCCAACATGGGCCGCTGGGCATGGTCATCCGACGCGCTCGATTTCGACAGCGACGGCTGGGACGATCTCTACATCGTCAACGGCATGCTGACGCGAGCGCCTGCGGCCGCGAGCGGGGGTGGGGCCCCGCGAGTATCGATAAATGATGCTCTTCCCGTCACCGGCGACCTGGAAGGGTTTTTCTGGCGGCAGGTTGTCGCCCGCTCGCCGCTCACTCGCATGCCAGGGACTCCCTACGACGATGCGTGGCGGGCGATCAACCAGTTGTTGATTCATGGATCGATCGCGAGCCGGCAACGGAACGTGTTTCTGCGCAACGACGGCCATGGTGGCTTCGATGAGATCGGCGGCACGCTCGGCCTCGACCTCGACCAGGATGGCCGATCGTTCGCATTGCTCGACATCGATCGCGACGGCGACCAGGACCTCGTCGTGATGGCTGCGCGCCAGGCGCCGCAGCTTCGGGTGTTTCGCAACGATTTCGAGACGGCGTCGAAATCCATCGCCGTCCGGCTCACCGGCACGAAGAGCAACCGTGACGCGATCGGAGCCCGCGTGACCGTCGAGACCGATCGCCTGCGCCGGACGAAACTCGTGCAGGCGGGTTCCGGGTTCCTGTCGGAGCACTCCAAAGAACTGACCATCGGTCTCGGCGCCAGCGAGCGTATTTCGAAGCTGACCGTCCAATGGCCCTCCGGTGAAAGGCAGATGCTGCCTGACGTGTCGTTGAACACGCGCGTGCAGATCGTCGAGGGTGGTGGCGTTAAATCTGAGCCCTTCGCCTCACGATCGACAGCGAAGGCGGCAGCGTCCGTTCCTGCGCCGGCTTCACCACCGGATGCAACCTGGATGTATGAGCCGTTCCCAGCGCCGGACTTTTCGGTGGAAGATGCCGCCGGAGGAACGCGTTCGCTCGCGGCGTTGAAAGGCAAGCCGGCGGTCGTCCTGTTGTGGTCATCCAGCGTTGCCGCCGCACGCTCTGCATTCGACACGCTTGAGCGCGGTGCAGCTGCGCTGACGCAGGCGGGCGTGGGATCGATCGCGATTGACGTCAATGCGCCGCGCAACCAGGAGGTCAGTCTCGGTTACGCAATTCTTAACCGTCACCTGTTCATGAACCGGCAAGACCTGCGCTTGCCGACGTGTCTGCTTCTTGATGCGAGCGGCAACGTGGTGAAGGTCTACCGCGATCGCCTGGACGTTGCCGGGATTGTGAAAGACGCCGCGACGATCGACGTGCCGCCGGCCGACCGGGTCGCCCGATCTGTACCGTTCGGAGGAACGTTCTATTCGGGACTGCCGCTCCGCAATTACCTGCCGTATGGGCGAGAGCTTCTCGATCAGGGACTCGAGGCTGCAGCGGTCATCGCATTCGAGCGTGCCGCGCAGGCCAACCCCGGGGCCTCAACGCTGTATCGGCTAGGTACGCTCCTGGCGAAAACCGGAGAGACCGCGCGAGCTCGTGCGGCGTTCGAGCGCGCACTGGTATTGCAACCGGATCTGGCCGAAGCCAGCAACGATCTCGGCGCACTCCTCGCGCAGGGGGGCGACCTCGACGCTGCGATCACCCGCTTCCGGGCGGCGCTCGCGTCGACCGCCGATTATCCCGACGCGCTCAACAATCTTGGCTACGCGCTCCTGCTTACCGGTCACGACGGAGAAGCGCGCGCTCTCTACGAAAAGGCGCTGACGCTGCAGCCGGATTTCCCGGAAGCGCTGAACAACCTGGGGCTGTTGTTCGGCCGCGCCGGAGACATGGATCGCGCGGAGCGATATTTTCGTGATGCGCTCAGTCGCCGCGCGGACTATGGAGAAGCCGCAAACAACCTCGCACTCGTGCTGGTGTCGAAGGGACAAGCCGATGCTGCCGTCACGCTTCTCGACGACCTGCTGAAGCGGACACCTGAGTACGAGGCCGCTTACGTGACGCTCGCGAAAATTCAGTTCAGCGTCGGCCGCACCAGGGAAGGCGTCGCGATTCTCGAGCGTCTTCTTCAGAGAAACCCCAAAAACACCATCGGATTGGAGCTGCTTCGGCAATACAAGGGGCACTGATTCTCCTTGACTTTTCACGTCGATCAGGCCTACCTATCGGGCTCGGAGAACGGGTCTGAGGCCTTAGACAAAAGTATAGGAGGAGGCTATGTCCTTTGGCAGGGGGCTCAAGGGAGCGTTGTTGGTTGCCCTTGTAGCCATCGTGGTCGCAGGTGCTCCTACCGTCCTTCAGGCACAAACGACGAGTGCCTCTGTGTCTGGGTCAGTCCAGGATTCACAGGGCGGGGTCCTGCCGGGCGTCACGGTCACCATGACCAGCCGCACGCAGGGCAACGTTCTCTCGGCGGTCAGCGACGAAGGCGGTCGTTTCGTCTTCCCCATCGTCCGTCCTGATACTTATTCACTGCAGGTTGTGCTCCAGGGCTTCAAGACGCTCGAGCGCTCGAACCTGGTTGTGAACGCGAACGACAAGCTGTCGACGGGCGCGTTGACGCTCGAAGTGGGCGCCATGACCGAGCAGGTGAGCGTTGCCGGCCGCGTCACCGAGCTGCAGTCGACGAGCGGCGAACGCTCGTTCGCGCTGGAAAGCGAGGCGCTGAAGAACATCGCCAACAACGGGCGGCAGCTGTTCAACTTTGTCACGCTGGTTCCCGGCGCCGTGCAACAGACCACCAGCGGCAACGAGATTGGCGCGGCAGACGGCTTCACCGTCAACGGCCAGCGGCCGAACTCGAACAACGTCACGATTGACGGCGTTGCCAACATCGACACTGGCAACAACGGCGGCAACATGGCGACGACCAATATCGATTCCGTCGCCGAGTTCAAGGTCCTCACCAACTCGTACCAGGCGGAATACGGGCGCGCGGTTGGCGGCCAGGTGCAGGTCGTCACGAAGAGCGGCACACAGGCATTCCACGGTTCGGGCTACTGGTACGGACGCCGCTCGGGATGGGACGCCAACACGTGGCTGAACAAACGGAACACGCCGGAAATCCCGAAGGCCGAGACCTCGCGCAACGACTCCGGCTACACCATCGGAGGCCCGGTCGCGTTCCCGGGGTTCAACATGGACAAGAAGAAGCTGTTCTTCTTCTGGAGCCAGGAGTGGCAGCGGCGCACGAACCCGGCGGGCATCCGTCAGACCCGCGTGCCGACGGCGCTCGAGCGCCGCGGTGATTTCTCACAGAGCGTCGACAGCAGCGGGAACCTGTTCAACCTCATTCGCGACGCCAGCACCGGCCTGCCGTGCACGGCGGCGGACACGCGCGGGTGTTTCCAGGACGGCGGCGTGCTCGGGCGCATCCCGGCGAACCGCCTCTACGGGCCCGGCATTGCCGCGTTGAACATCTTCCCGAGCGCGAACTTCTCGGGCGGCAGCGGCCTCAACTTCACGAGCCAGGATCCGGATAGTCCAAAGCGGCGCGAGGACCTGCTGCGCATGGACTTCCAGGCGACCAACAACTGGCGCATCACCGGTCGCTACATGAAGAACAAGGAAGACATCCTGCAGGCGTACGGGACGACGTGGGCCGGCAACGGCAGCGACCAGGTCCCGACCCCCACGCTCTTCCTCCACCCGGGTTCGAACTACATGCTCTCGGGCACGGGCACGTTGAACAACTCGACCTCGCTCGAATTGAGCTGGGGACGCGCCGGCAACTCGCTGAACTACCAGCTTCTGCTGGATCCGTTGCGCCGCCAGAACGCCGGCGTGTCGTCGCTGCCGCTGCTGTTCCCTGAAGCCGCGCAGGCGGACTACGTTCCCTGGTTCCGGTTCCGCGGCGGCCGCACCGGTAATGCGGCCGAATACCAGACCGATCGCGGGCCGTTCACCAACGAGAACATCACCCACGACGTCCTGGCCAACCTGACGAAGGTGTGGGGCGCCCACGCTTCGAAGGTCGGCTTCTACTTCCAGCACAGCTTCAAGCCGCAGAGCATCTTTGCGGCGTTCAACAGTGAAATCAATTTCAACGACAACGCGAGCAACCCGTTCGACACCGGGTTTAGTTACGCGAACGCCGCGCTCGGCGTATTCAACAGCTACACGCAGGCATCCAAGTACGCGCTGCCGGAATGGCGCTACAAGAACTGGGAGTGGTACGCCCAGGACAACTGGAAGCCAACCAACCGGCTGACACTCGACTACGGGGTGCGGTTCTACTACCTGACCCCGCAGTGGGACACGACGTTGCAGGCTTCGAACTTCCTTCCGGAGCTGTTCAACCAGGGCGCGGCCGCGACGCTGTTCACGCCGGTGTGCATTGGCGCGTCCCCCTGTGATAACAGTCCGAACCGGCGAGGGATGGATCCGGCCCTCATCGCCGCCGGTGCGACGCCGACGCTGGCAAACACTGTGGATCCGCGCTTCATCGGCCGGTTGACTCCTGGCTCGAATCGCTTCAATGGATCCTTCCAGGCTGGCCAGGGGATCAACGACCAGCTGCAGGATGGAAACGCGTTCCGGATGTCACCTCGTGTCGGTGTCGTCTACGACCTCACCGGGCGCGGCAACACCATCGTACGCGGCGGCTGGGGCATCTTCTACGACCGCCCGCAGGGCAACATGGTGTTCGACATGATCGCCAACGCCCCGGGGGTGCTGAACTCGAGGCTGGATTTCGGCCAGCTGCAGACGCTGACGGCAGCCGGCGGAGAGCCCAATCCGACGCTGTCGCTCAGTCCCACGGTGTTCGACTTCAAGCCGCCACGCGTGAATCAGTGGAACGTGGGCATCCAGCACAAGGTGTGGCGGGAAGTGATCCTCGACGTCGCGTACGTGGGGTCCACCTCGACAGACCTGCTGCGGCAGGTGCAAATCAACGCGCTTCCGTTCGGTGCCACGTTTGCGTCGCAGAACCAGGATCCAACCCGCGCTCCGGCGTCGCAGCTGGGGTCGTCGGCGCTCCCGAATGACTTCCTGCGGCCGTTCAAGGGCTACGGGAACATCCGCATGTGGGATTACAGCGGCTACGCGAACTATCACGCACTCCAGACGTCGGTCACGCGCCGGTTCGACGCCGGGTTCATGTTCTCCGGCTTCTATGTGTGGAGCAAGGCGCTCGGCATCAACAGCGACGACTTTGCCGCGGGCGTGCCGAATCTCAGCAAGGAGGAAACGAAGCGCATCGATTACTCGTTGCTGAACTACGATCGTCCGCACAACTTCGTGCTCAATGCCATCTACCAGACGCCGACAGTCACGAGCAGCAAGGCGCTCGGCATCGCGGTGAACGACTGGCAGATCTCCGGCGTGTATCGGTGGACGAGCGGACGGCCGTATACCGTCGGCTTCCAGATCCCCGGCATCAACGCCGCGAACCTGACCGGTACCGACGGCAACCCGAACGCGCGCATCGTCTTGAGCTGCGACCCCGGTCGCGGCTGGAGCGGCGATCCGTACAGACAGCTCGACGCCTCGTGCTTCGCTCCGCCACAGCCGGGGAGCGACGGCAACGAATCGGCGCGCTTCTTCGTGCGCAACCCCCCGATCAACAACCTGGACCTGTCGCTGTCCAAGAACATCGGGATCGTGAAGAACGTCAAGTTCGAGTTCCGCGTCGACATGTTCAACGCCCTGAACCACACGCAATTTACCGGCGTGAACGCGACGGCGAACTTCCGCAGCCTGACCGATCGGACGATCACCAACCTGCCGTTCGACGCGAATGGCAGCCTGACGCAGCCGAACGGCTTTGGGACCATCAACGGCGTTGCGCCGCCGCGCACGCTGCAGCTCGTGACCAGAATGACCTTCTAGGCGAGATGGCGCCGCAGCTGATCGCTGCGGCGCCAGCGTCACTGCCGAATGTCAAATGCCAAATGCCGAAGTAACATAGTTCGGCATTCAGAATGAGCCTGAGGCTTGGGAGTCTTTCGCTCCCAAGCCTTTTTCATTTCCAGGGACATCACCTTGTCCTTCGACCGAGTCGCAGGGCATGATGTCGCCCATGCGGATACGCGCTCTCGTCCTCGCCCTTACCGCACTCGCGTTCGTCTCCTCTTCCGGTTTCGCGCAAACTGTCCTGATCACCAACGCCACGGTTGTTGACGGCACCGGTACGCCCGCACGCCAGGCCGACGTCCGTATTGTCGACGGGAAGATCGACGCCATCGGAGCAGCCGGATCGATCGGCCGCGGCGACCGCGTCGTGGATGCGCGAGGGCTGACGCTGGCGCCAGGGTTCATCGATACGCACAGCCATCACGACCGCGGGATCTTTGACCATCGCGATGCGCTTGCCGCGGTCAGCCAGGGTGTCACCACGATCGTGGTTGGACAGGACGGCGGGTCCGCGCTGCCGCTCGCGACATTTTTCGCGCGCGTCGAGGCACAGCCGCCGGCGGTCAACATCGCGTCGTACGCCGGCCACGGCACGATCCGGCGGCGCGTGATGGGGGAAGACTACAAGCGCCTCGCGTCGGACAGCGAAGTCGCACGCATGAAGGATCTCTTGCGCGAGGAAATGGCGGCCGGGGCCGTGGGCCTCTCGACCGGACTCGAGTACGACCCGGGCATCTTTTCCGCGAAAGAGGAAGTCCTGGAACTCGCAAAGATCGCGGCCGCGGCCGGCGGCCGGTACATCAGCCACATTCGCAGCGAAGATCGCGAGTTCTGGCCCGCGCTTGACGAACTACTCACCATCGGGCGCGCGGCGAACATGCCCGTGCAGGTCTCGCACATGAAGCTTGCCATGCGGGCACTTTGGGGCCAGGGCGACAAGCTCCTCGCAACGCTGGACGCCGCGCGACAGGAAGGCACGCGTGTGACCGCCGATGTCTATCCCTGGACGATGTGGCAGTCGACGCTGACGGTGCTGTATCCAAAGCGCAACTTCACCGATCGGGCCGAGACGGAGTTCATCCTGAAGGAAGTCGCGTCGCCGGACGATCTGCTGCTCGGGACGTTCTCACCCAATCCTCCCTATGCCGGCAAGACCGTGCGCGAGATTGCCGCGCTGCGCGGGACCGATCCGGCGACCACGCTGATGGCGCTGATCGCCGAGACGCGCGGTGCCGGGCAGAGCGAGAACGTCGTTGCCACCGGGATGGACGAACGCGACATCGTGCGGATATTGCAATGGCCGTACACGAACATCTGCAGTGACGGCGAGTTGGACGGCGCACACCCGCGCGGGTTCGGTTCGTTCACCCGCGTCCTTGGCCGCTACGTGCGCGAACAGCACGTGCTGACGCTCGAGGAGGCCGTCAGGAAGATGACGAGCCTGTCGGCTGCGAATGTCGGCATCACGGACCGCGGGATCATCCGTCAGGGCATGTCCGCGGACCTCGTGCTCTTCGATCCCGCGACCGTCGCCGAGCGGGCCACGATTCTCGAACCGCACGCCACGTCGGTGGGAATCCAGACCGTGTGGGTGAACGGCGAGATTGTTTACGACAATGGCACAGCCGCCGGGACGTTCCCTGGAC
>JBKOZS010000168.1:0-20337 GCA_046726015.1 Acidobacteriota bacterium | reverse complement strand
CGTATCGACCCAGCGATCGTCGAAGCGGCGCATGAAGCTCTGAACGAGGGCTGGTTCGTCGGTGAAATAGATGGCCTCGTCGACATAATTGCTGAACGGCACGTCATAAACGAGGGCGTCGGGACTATAGTTGGCGCCGCTGAACTCCACGATCTGCAGCCCGGCAAACAACATCATCTTCCAGTGGAGGATCGCCCCGCCCGTCTTCTTTCGAATCGGAATGCCAGCGGAGGCGAGTTGCGCGATCACCTCCGCATTCACCGGATGATCAGCGTTCGCGCGCGTGTCGACCAGCACGCGCACGGCCACGCCTTCCTGAGCTTTTCTGACCAGCTCTGCCGAATAGCGCGCGTCCTCCATGAACCAGAACGCCACGTCAATTCCGACGCGTTCCGCCCGGATCAGGTTGAGGAGTATCGTGCGGCAATCCTCGGCCGCCGGATCGCAGAGCTGATCCGCACGCGCACTCGCCGGCCACACTCCCACCACTACTAAGGCGAGCACGACTCGCCCGATGAGTCCGCGCATTCCAATATTCTCCTGCACGAATGGACAGAGACGGAACCGTGCGCCTCTGCTGGCGTGCTGCGCCGGGATAACAGCCACGACCGTGCCAGCGAATACCGCTCAGGCACACGGTTTGCCCCAGCCGTTTCCCGGTGCAGGAGGGAAGGCCAAAAATGGAAATGAAATTCAGAAACCTCGCGGTGGCGGCGGTGGCTGTGGGCTTTCTGTTGCCCACATTGGCGAATGCCCAGGATATTTTTCTTTCGAACACCGCGGCGGCGGATCAGACCTGGAAGGGTACTGCGCCGAACGCCAATGCGGGTGTCTGGATGGATCTCGGCAACGTCAGTAACGACGGCCGCCGCGATCTCATTGTCGGCGCGCCCGGTACGACTGCCGGGAGCGCCGGAGCCGTCTACGTGATCTTCGGTGGACCCTCTCGCACTGGAGAACTGAGTCTGGCGAACGCGGAGACCGTGATCACCAGCTCCGAGTTGGGCAACCGGTTCGGTTTCTCGACAGCCAGCGGCAACATCCGCAACGCGGAGGACTCCGGGCCGCGGAACCTGGTCGTCGGCGCACCCGGCGCGCTCGGCGGACGCGGCGCCGTCTATCTGTTCGATGGCGGCTTCGCGACCGGCGCGCGGCTGAACACGACAAGTGCAGCAGTCGTTGTCGTGGGCCAGGCCGGCGATCAATTCGGGTCCGCATTGGCGACAGGCGATCTCGACAACGACGGCTTTCGCGAACTGATTGTCGGCGCACCGGGGAACGGACGCGTGTATGTCATTAAGGGCGGTCCCTCGCTGAGCGGAACCATTGATCTCGCCGGCGGCGGCGCGGCGCAGGTCATCACGGCTCCCGGGATCGGCCGAGTGCTAACGGCCGGCGACGTGACCGGCGATGGCATCTACGATCTTCTGATTGGCTCTCCGTCGCAGAACTTCGCGTTCCTCTTCCGCGGCGGGGCTCTTCCGCTTGGCGTGCCCTCATCGTTGAATGGCGTCGACGCGGGGGATGAGGCAGGCGCATCGCTCCGCATCCTCGACATCGACTCTGACGGTAAGGACGATCTCGCGATCGGCGCTCCGGGCGGCGATGGGCCGGCCGGCGACCGTCTCAACGCTGGGGAGGTGTACGTCTTCCGCGGTCCGCTCGGCAGCGGCGCGATCAGCCTCGCGTCGGCCAGCATCGTGTTCTACGGCGCCGCAGCGGGGCACCGGGCCGGTGAGACGCTGGCAGCCGGCGACATCAATCGCGACGCGCCGAACGATCTCGTGATCCACGCCAGCGGCGGCGCCGGCGGCGCCGGCGAACTGGATATCTACTACGGGCGGAAGGCGACATCCATCGGTGTGCTGGTGGGCACGCAGCGCCGCGTCGATATGTCGGTCGCAGGCCAGGTCAGCCGGCACATCTACGGCGATCCGGGAAGCGGACCGATCAAGTCGGCACAGGCCTTTGAAGTCACGGGAGAAGGGGCGCGCGACATCATCGTTGGAGTGCCCGCGATGGAAGGAGGCGCGGGCAAGCTGTTCTTCACGATTTCGCCCAAGTTGCGGATCTCGCCGACCACGCTGTCACTGACGGTCGGTCAGGGGGTGGTCACGTCCACCACGCCGATCAACGTCCTCAACCGCAGCATCGTTGCGATCGGCTGGCAGATCTCCTCGAACGTGTCGTGGCTGAGCGGCGCTCCGGCGGCCGGCACGATCGATCAGACACATCCGAATTCGTTCGCCATCTCTGCGAGTGGTGCCGGGCTGGCGGCTGGAACGTATACCGGGAAGATCAATGTGTCGGCGAACAGCCCGGATCTGGAGATGACGCTGCCGGTGAACGTCACGCTGACCGTTACGACCGGGCCGGGTCCGAACGACCCACCGCCGGGTGGGGGACCCACGCCAGGGCCGAACACGCGCATCTCGCTCAGCCGCACGGGCCTGTTCTTCGGCGCAACGAACAACGGCACGGTGAAGACCGGTGCGCAGAAGGTGACCGTCAATTTCACGAACGGGTCCGGTAGCTGGTCGGCCACGACGACCGCGCCGTGGCTCACGCTTGCACCGACATCGGGGATCGGTTCCGGTTCG
Organism: Acidobacteriota bacterium; assembly: GCA_046726015.1. Lineage (GTDB taxonomy): Bacteria > Acidobacteriota > Vicinamibacteria > Vicinamibacterales > 2-12-FULL-66-21 > QHWT01. The sequence goes on along the minus strand of JBKOZS010000168.1, from coordinate 17,737 downwards.
TTCACGGCAACCGTGAAGAACGGGACGTATCCGAACGGGTCCGTGCTCAATGGAACGATCACGGTGACGGCGCCGGGCGTGCCGAACTCTCCGCTCTCGATCCCTGTGCAGTTGAAGGCCATTGGCCGTCCCGGCAATCCGACCGGCCAGGTTGACACGCCTGCGAACAACGTGCGCGGGGTGACGGGCGCGATTCCGGTAACGGGTTGGGCAGTCGACGACATCGGCGTCACGCAGGTGACTCTGTGGCGCGATCCCATGCCTGGGGAGATCGCCGGGGCAAACGGGGTCTTCATTGGCAACGCTGTGCCCGTTGAAGGCGCGCGGCCTGACGTGGATGCAACCTTCTCGTTGCCGTACGACTACCAGGCCGGTTGGGGCTACCTGCTGTTGACCAACATGCTTCCGAACCAGGGGAACGGCACGTTCCGGCTCCTTCTCTTTGCGGACGACGTCGAGGGACATCGAGTGCTGCTCGGCACGCGAACCATCACCTGCGACAACGCGCACGCGACCAAGCCGTTCGGCTCGATCGACACACCATCGCAAGGGGGAACGGCGTCCGGCGCGACATACGCGAATTTCGGGTGGGCGCTCACGCCGATGCCGAATTCAATTCCGACGGACGGCTCGACAATCACGGTCTTCGTCGACGGCGTGCCGCTCGGCCATCCGGTGTACAACAACCCGCGCAGCGACATCCAGACGCTGTTCCCGGGACGCGCGAACACCAACGGCGCAATCGGACTCTTCAACCTGAATACAACGAAGCTCGCCAACGGCGTGCACACGATTGCCTGGGGCGTGACCGATTCGGCCGGCAACTCGGAAGGGATCGGCAGCCGCTACTTCACGGTCCTGAACGGAACGTCAGCGTCGGTGCTGAGTACTGAAGAAGTTTCACCGAGCGCGGTGGTCATGAAGCTGCCGCGCGAGGGAGCGGCGGCCAGTGGATCGGCGGTCGGGCAGCAGGCGGTCGCGCTCGAAACGGCGCCGGTAACGCCGGTGCCCACGTACGTTCGGAGCGGCTTCGATCCCAGCGCGCCGCTCGAGATCGTGGAAACACGCGACACCGGTGCGTCGCACCTGAAGACCCAGGAGCTCGGTCTTTTGCGCGTGACACTTGGTTCGCCGGTGACTGGTGCGGACGATCAGTACGAGGGATACCTGCTCAAAGGCTCACGGCTGGCGCCGCTGCCTTCCGGCTCGTTCCTCGATCGACGCAGCGGCGAGTTCTTCTGGCAGCCTGGGCTTGGTTTCGTTGGTACCTACGAGCTCGTTTTCGTGCGGAACGTTGCGGGCGCGAGCGAGCGGATTCCGCTGACGGTGGAAATTGCGCCGCGGCGGCAGGATGGCAACTTGCTCCTGCCCTCCCGCACCATCCGGTACTGATACCGGACGACTTGAGGCAGTAGCAACGAGGGCCGCCCGGCATTCCGCCGGGCGGCCCGGGCTTATGGCTCATGACTCAAGGCTCAGGGCGGCTCCTTTATTGATCGGCGGGGCCCCCTGCACCCCGCTTGGCGCACTTCGCTACGCTCGCGCTTCGTGGTTCGACTCCGCTCACCACGCCCTGAGCAACGTCGAAGGGCGCCGCTCGCTCCGCTCCGTTCGCTCACCTGATTGGCATCCGTCGTTACACTTCCCTGAAGCCAGGAGCCTGAAGCCTGGAGCCTGACGCGTGACGTTCGAGGTCGGCGTCGACCATCATCGTCACGAGACCCTTGAAGTCGACGTCCGGTTTCCAGCCAAGGGCCTTGCGCGCCTTTGAGGCATCGCCAATCAGGCGATCGACTTCCGCCGGGCGCAGGAATTTCGGATCGAGCTTCACGTGCTTCTGCCACTCGAGACCGGCATGGCCGAATGCGACTTCGACGAGTTCGCGCACCGAGTGGCTCTGCCCTGTCGCAATGACGTAGTCGTCGGCGCGGTCCTGCTGCAGCATCAGCCACATCGCGCGCACGTAGTCCCCCGCGAAGCCCCAGTCGCGCTGCGCGTCGAGATTTCCCAGGCTCAATGAATCGGCAAGGCCAAGCTTAATTCTCGCAACGCCGTCGGTCACCTTGCGCGTGACGAACTCGAGACCGCGGCGCGGCGACTCGTGATTGAACAGGATGCCCGATACGGCAAACAGATCGTAGCTCTCGCGATAGTTGACGGTGATGTAGTGCGCAAACACCTTGGACACCCCGTACGGACTGCGCGGGTAGAACGGCGTCAGCTCGGTCTGCGGCACCTCGCGCACCTTTCCGTACATCTCTGACGACGACGCCTGGTAGAAGCGGATCGCGGGATCGACGTGCCGCACCGCTTCGAGCACGCGGGTCACGCCCTGTGCGTTGTAGTCACCCGTCAGCAGCGGCTGATCCCATGACGCGGGCACGAACGACATCGCCGCCAGGTTGTAGAACTCGTGCGGCCGCACCTCGTCGATGACGCGAATCAACGACAACTGGTCGAGCAGGTCCGCCGGATGGAGATGAATGCGATCGAGCAGCTGCTCGATGCGCCAGTAGTTGGTCGTGCTCGCCCGCCGGACGATCGCGTGGACGTCGTATCCCTTGTCGAGCAGCAGCTCGGCGAGATACGAGCCATCCTGGCCGGTGATACCGGTGATCAATGCGCGCTTACTCATGAATCACCCTGAAACAGTCATGCTAGCACGCGCCTCGCGGCCAGCCAGCACCAGGCTAGAACCAGCCGCAGCGATGTAAGGCGACGAACGAATCCGTAATGCCCACCGCCGGACGCCGCGACGGCGGCATGCAGCATCGAGGGTTTCCGGCCTGAATCCCTGCAAATCCCCCCTTCAGCCACCTCGAGCGTGAGGCATGCCGCTTGCCCCGCTCACGCGTGCTCCCGCTTCGAATTCGAGGTGACGTGTGCGTGCGCGATGGCTGCAGGTCTGCACGACCTTCGGGTTCCTGTTCGCCTTAGCCGCATCGGCGTCGGCGTCACAGATCACCCTCGCCTGGGACGCCAACACCGAGCCCGATCTCGGCGGCTACATCATCGAATACGGCCCTGCGTCAGCTCCGTTCACGCTCAGAACCGATGTCGGCAACACGACGACCTGGACGATGACGAATGCAACGCCGGGTGTGTCCTACTCCTTTCGTGTCGTCGCTTATAACGCGGAAGGCGTGAGCGCCCCGTCGAACATCGTGACGACGACCGCGCCGTTCGATGGACCGGCGCTCCTGGCAGACCGCGCGAGCCTGGTGTTTGCCAACCTCGGAAACGGAACCACGACGTCGTCACAGATCATCCGCCTTTCACAGATCAATTCACCGCTCGTCTCATGGACGGCATCGGCGAACGTGCCGTGGCTCCGCGTGTCACCTTCATCCGGAAGCGGGTCGACGGTGGTCACGGTCAGCCTCATCGGCACCGCACTGCCCCCGTCAGCCGCAACAGCCACGATCACGTTTACGCTGACCGGCGCGTCGAACACGATCGCCCCGCTGACCGTGTCGCTCACACGATTGATTGCGTCTGCGACCACGCCGCCGGTTGGCACCATCGATACACCAGCGGACAATACGACCGGCGTCACCGGGTCGATACCGATCACCGGCTGGGCGATAGACGACGTCGATATCAGTGCCGTGCGCATTTTCCGTGATTCCGTTGCCGGTGAACCGCGCGGCCTCGTGTTCATTGGCAACGCGACCTTCGTCGACGGCGCGAGGCCCGACGTGGCGGCAGCCTACGCGTCGCGGCCGCAGGCTACGCGCGCGGGCTGGGGCCTCATGGTCCTCACGAACATGCTGCCGAACCTCGGGAACGGCACGTTCAAGCTCTACGCCTATGCCGACGATCCGGAGGGGCACTCGACGCTGCTCGGTACGCGGACGATCACCTGCTCGAATGCGACGGCCGTCCTGCCGTTTGGCGCGATCGACACGCCCGCGCAAGGCGCGACGATCTCCGGTTCGTCGTACAACAACTTCGGCTGGGTGTTGTCACGCGCGCCGCGCCGATCGGACGTCCCGGGCGGCGGCACCGTGATGGTCGTGATCGACGGTGTCCCTGTCGGCAGCCCGACAGGGTGGGTGGCGCGCGCCGATCTTCAGTCGCTGTTCCCGGCAGCGACGTATCCCGGCGTGAACACGGCGCTCGGTCTCTACACGTTCGACACGACGGCGCTCGCGACCGGCATGCACACGATCGCCTGGAGCGTCATCGACAATCAGGGTGGCGCGTCCGGCATCGGCAGCCGGTACTTCTGGGTCGCAAATGGTGCGCCCGCGCTCCACGTCGATTCGTCTGCCACGATGGCAGTCAGGCTCGAAAGCGAAGTCGATGCTGCCGCGATCGATGCGACACCAATTGAAGGACGCCGCGGGTATTCACTCGAAACGCCCTATCGGACCTACCGTGCCAATACGGCGGGGCTGATCACCGTGCAGTCGGAAGAGCTCGATCGCATCGAGCTACGCACGCACGGCGCCACGGCTGGATACCTGCGCGCGCCGGGCTCGATGCTCCCGTTGCCAGTTGGATCGAACCTCGACGTGACGACCGGGGTCTTCACCTGGCAGCCCGGTGTTGGTTTCGTCGGCGCTTACGATCTCGTCTTCGTGCGATGTGACGCCGCCGTGCGCGACGCGGCTCGCGGCTGCGCCCGCCAGGACGTCCGGATCGTCCTGAACCAGAAAGGCAGCGGACGCGTCGGCACCCAGGTCGTCATCGATACGCCCGGACGACGGACGGACGTGGCGCAGACGTTTACTGTCGCAGGGTGGGCGGTCGATCCGGATTCGGAGACGGGCACGGGCGTCGCCGCGGTGCACGTCTGGGCGTATCCGCTCGTGTCTGATGGCGCCGGGCTCCATCGAGGGGAGCCCATCTTCCTCGGAGCCGCGTACTACGGCGGCAAGCGACCGGATGTCGCCGCGGTGTTCGGTGAGGACCGTTTCAAGAACAGCGGCTACGGCCTGGTGGTCGACACGCTGCCGCGCGGAACCTACGACCTCGCCGTCTTCGCCTGGAGCACGGCCACGCAATCGTTCGCGCTGGCCAAGACGGTGCGCGTGGTGGTGAAGTAAACAATCGAAGGAATCGAAGAGGAGCGAAGGAATCGAAGGACCGTTAAAATAAATTGATGATCCTTCGACTCTTCGTCTTCCTTCGACCCCTTCGATTGTCATGAGTACCGACATCGACATCGCCGTCATTGGCGCAGGAGTCACTGGCCTCGCAGCCGCCGCTGAAATCGCACGGCAGGGTCATTCCGTCGCCCTCGCGGAACGTCATCCCCGGCCGGGGATGGAGACCAGCACGCACAACAGCGGCGTCATCCATGCAGGCATCTACTATCCCGCCGGCTCGCTGAAGGCGCGCCTGTGCGTCGAGGGGGCGCAGCAATTGTTCTCGTTCTGCGCTGAGCACGGCGTGCCTCACGAGAAGTGCGGCAAGTTGATCGTGGCCACCTCCGACGACGAGATTCCAGCCCTGGAGACGCTGCTCGCAACGGGCCTTGGCAACGGCGTCCCAGGCCTGAAAATGGTGGACAAGGCCTTCGCGAAGCGCCGCGAGCCGAACGTGCGAGCGACTGCCGCAATCTGGTCTCCCGAGACCGGACGGCTCGACGCCTCGTCGCTGGTGCTGGCGTTACGCCGGCTGGCGGATTCGCGGGGCGTGATGGTCGTCACCGGCACCAGCGTGCACGGTGGGGATCGGAAAAACGGCGGCTTCGACGTGCGGCTTGGCGACGAGCGCGTCACCGCGCAGGTGGTCGTCAATGCCGCGGGCCTCTACGCCGATGAGGTGTCGGCAGCGTTTGGCGGCGAGAAGTTTCGAATTTACCCGGTCCGGGGGGAGTACGCGGAACTGCGTCCCTCGAAACAGAACCTGGTGAACGGCCTCGTTTACCCGCTGCCCCACGCGAAAGGACACAGCCTCGGCGTCCACCTGACGCGAACGCCGTCCGGCAACGTGCTCGTCGGGCCGACAGCTCGATACCAGGAGCGCAAGGACGACTACGAAGACGATCGATTGCCGCTGGAGGCGTACGTCGAGTCCACGCAGGCGCTGCTGCCCGCGATTACGCTCGAGGATCTGCGATACGGCGGCAGCGGAATCCGCCCGAAGCTACACCCCCCCGAAGAGCGGTTCGCGGATTTCATGATTCGCGAGGACCGCCAGGTGCCGCGCCTGATCCACGCAGCTGGCATTGATTCTCCCGGGCTGACCTCCTGTCTGGCGATAGGCACAATGGTGGCGGGTCTGGTGTCAGAGCGCTTATAGAGGCGGCAGTCACGGACTTACTCACGCCGAGCACGCGAAGCACGCAGAGCGCCTTGGGTGGACGTACGTAGTTGCTGCATCGTGCATTTGGGCCAAAGTACTTGAGAGTCGCGTACATTGCACCCCTCCTTGTAAGCAACGTTTGAAAACCGGAATGAATCTGTACGGCATTCAGCGTGCATCGTCGCGCTGCCATGCGGACAGAAGCGGAAATCAACAAAATTTCGGAGGGGATCATTGGCTGCGGTATCACGGTCCATCGACGGGTTGGGCCCGGCCGTCTCGAGAACGCATATACACCTTGCATGGCTCTCGAACTTCACAGGCGCGGGCTGGATTTCAGGCGCGAGGTCGCATTGACATTGCGATACGACGATCTGGTGATTTCAAGAGCCTACTTCGCAGACTTTATTGTGGAGGACTGTGTTGTTGTTGAAGTGAAGGCGATAGCGAAGATCGGCGATCGCGAACGTCGGCAACTGCAGACGTACCTCGAACTCGAGGGCTGTCCACTCGGTCTGATCTTGAACTTCGGCGCCCTGAAGCTGGCGGACGGCATCAAGCGGGTCGTAAACAACTTTCCGTACGGCAGCAAACGCTTGAGCGATGTGACGGAAATCAAATAGCGTTTCCGCGACCCTCTGCGAGCTTTGCGAGCTCTGCGTGAGGTCGTGCGTGACAAGCAGCGTCGATTAGCTCGTTGCCGCGAGAGAGCCGCTGTGGGTATCGCAGGCGCGGGCGGTTTGTTACGGCGTACGTTACGACGTCAGGTACCTGCGCAGCGCGTCCTGCCATGACGGCATCGAGAATCCTGCTTTCGCCAGCTTCTCGTTCGACAGCGCACAGTACTGCGGCCGCTTCGCGCGCAGGGTGACCTCCGCGACCCGCACCGGGATCAACTCCGCATCCTGGCCGAGCATCTGCGCCACCTCTTTCGCCAGCTCATACCACGTCGTCGCTCCACTGTTGACGCCGTGATAGATACCGTACGGTGCGCGCGTGTTGAGCAGGTGCCATGTCGCCTCGGCGACGTCGAACACGTAGCTCGGCGTGACGACCCGATCGAGGAACACGCGCGCCGCGGTCCCCTCGCGCATCGAGGCGACGATCCGATCGATGGTGCTCCGGCGGCGCTGGCCGCCAAAGAGGCTTTCAACACGAACGACATAGTGCGATGGCGCATCCGTGGCGAACCACTCGCCGAGCAGCTTCGACGAGGCGTAAACGCTCTCCGGCCGCGGCGGGTCTTCCTCGCGATATGGCGCCGATGCGGTGCCGTCGAACACGAAGTCCGTGCCGTAGTGGATGAACGTCGCACCGGCGGCAGCCGCGGCCCGCGCGAGCGCAAGCACGCCCATCGCATTGGCCGTCAGCGCATCTACCGCGCGATCCTCCGCCCCATCGACGTCGTTGTACGCCGCGCAGTTGATCACCACATCCGATCGCGTCGTCGACACGGCACGAGCGACCCCTGCGGCGTCCGCAATGTCGAGCGTCGCGTGAGTGAAGGGATGCACCTCGGCGCGCGACGAGAAGAGTTCGGTGATTGCGGCGCCGAGCTGACCGCCCGCCCCGGTGACGAGTACCCGCATGTATTCAGCTCAACGCCGCGGCAATTGCGTCAACGACAGCGCGCTGCTGCGCGTCCGTCAACTCGCCGTAGATCGGCAGTGCAAGCACCTCCGCCGCTGCCGCTTCCGCGCGCGGGAAGGCTCCGCGGAGATAGCCGAGTGGCGCGAAGCACTCCTGCAGGTGGAATGGAACCGGGTAGTAAATTTCGGTGCCGATGCCGGCCTGTTCGAGCCGGGCGCGGACGTCATCCCGTCGCGGCACGCGAATCACGTATTGGTTGAAGATGTGCTGGCGATCGTCAGGCCATGATGGCAACACGACCGTGTCGGTCAGTTCCGCTTCCGTGAACCACCGGCGGTAACGTTCGGCATTCCTCCGGCGCAAGGCACTCCATTGTCCAAGGTGCGGAAGCTTCACGCGCAACACTGCGGCCTGGAGCGCGTCGAGCCTGAAATTCCCGCCAACGCGCTTGTGAAAATACTTTGGCTCCGCACCGTGGTTTCGCAGCAGGCTGATCTCGTGCGCCAACCCTTTGTCATTGGTGGTGATGAAACCGCCGTCGCCGAATGCCCCAAGGTTCTTGCTGGGAAAGAACGAGAAGCAACCGATCGTCCCCATGGACCCGGCCTCGCGTCCCTTGTAGGTCGCGCCGAGAGCCTGCGCGGCATCCTCGATGATGGCAATGCCGTCACGGCGCGCGCGCTCGACGATCGGATCCATGTCGGCGCAGAGACCGTACAGGTGCACCGGGATGACCGCGCGGGTCATGGGCGTGATCGCCGCATCCAACGCGTCAGGATCGATGTTGAAGGTGACCGGATCGATGTCGACGAGTCGCGGTGTGGCGCCGAGGCGAACAATGCAGCCGGCGGTCGCGAAGAACGAGAACGTCGACGTGACTACCTCGTCGCCGGGCCCAATGCCGAGCGCCATCATCGCGACGAGTAGCGCATCGGTGCCGGACGACACGCCAATTGCGTGGCCGACGCCCACGTACTTCGCGAGCTCGCGCTCGAGCGCCTCGACCTCCGGTCCGCCAATGAACCGCTGACTGTCGCAGACGCGCGCAATCGCGGCCAGCAACTCGTCGCGCAAGGGCTGGTATTGCCCCTGCAGATCCAGGAGCGGCACTCGCATGCGGTCAGCGCGTGACGATTTCCGGCGTGCCCCAGACCGGAAGATCGTTGCGGTCGTCGGGCCCCTGTCCCGGCGCGCTCGCGCGCGTGTTGAACACGATCTCCATGTCCTGTCCCGCGTAGGCCGACAGGTCCACCATCACTGGAATCCAGCGCCGCTCGGAAGCGTTCTTGAAGGGATTGACGGTCTGCGTGAAGAGGTCCTCGTAGGCGCGTCCGTCAGAAACGCCAACGAAGAAGTAGACGCCGTTACCCTCCTTCTCCCAGGCCTCAGGCTTCAACCCCAGTGACACCTTCAGCCATCCATCGTCCGGCACGCGAACGTGAAAACGCAGGCGCCCGTTCGGCGGCGCCGAAATCGCGCGCTTGGTCTCGTCCCCCAGCCTGACCTGTTCGAGCGCGAACGGTTTCCCGTCCTTCTGCGCCTGGTCGTACTGCGTGAGCAGGTCGATCTGTCCCGGACCTTCGCGGCGGAACAGCCACCAGCCAGCAAGGATGACGATCAGGATGACGATGGCCGTGAAGACGGCGCGATTCCCCTTCATGACGATCAAGTGCCTCCACAAAAGGGCAAATGTACCACACTCAGCGCCGGCGTTCCTTGACCGCGGCGCGTGTCTCGCGCTCCGTCTCGCGGCGCTTGATGGTTTCGCGCTTGTCGTGCGCCTTCTTGCCTTTCGCGAGGCTGATCGCCATTTTGATCCGGCCGTCCTTCAAATACATCCGTACAGGCACGATCGTCATGCCGCGCTCCGTCGTCTTCCCAATCAGCTTCCGAATCTCCTGCCGGTGCAGCAGCAGCTTCCGCCGCCGTTTTGGATCGTGATCGCTGTAGCCGCGATTACGGTAAGGGCTGATGTGGACGTTGTAGACCCACACCTCTCCATCCTCGACGCGCGCGTAGCTGTCGCGGAGGTTGGCGCCGCCTTCTCGAATCGATTTCACCTCGGTGCCGAGCAGCGCCATACCCGCTTCGAACGTCTCGAGCAGGTGGTAGTCGTGGTGCGCCTTCCGATTGTCAGCGATTGTCTTCTGCGCCTGCTCGCGCTCGGTTTTCATGGATGGTCCCGGTCGATTGGCGATTGCCGACTGCAGAATGCCGATTCACGGATTGCCGATTTACGATTGGCGATTTGGATTGTCAATTGGCGATTGGATTGTCGATTATCGATTGTCGATTGAATTGCCGATTTCCGATTGCCGCTCACGCCCAATCCACATTCCCAAAATCGACAATGGAATCGGCAATCGCCAATCCGTCAATCTCCAATCTTCAATCATCAATGACCAATCTGCAATCTGCAGTCGCCATTCTTCAATGCCGTTACCGCGTCCAGTGCTGGATGACAAAACGGCCTTTGAGGTCGGATTCGACCAGGCGCAATGGCGCCAGCGTGACCCTCGGCGTCTCACCGCGCGCGACGAGCATCACGCCGCTCACGCGCTGCTCGTCCATCTTCGCACCAAGCCGTGCGGCAAGCTCCGGCGTATCAGCGAGCAAGACGATCTTGCGAAAATACAGCGGCATCAGCAACTGCGCCGTGAACATGTCATCGGATACGACGATGCGCTCGAGGGACGAGGCGACGGTCCTGATGGCTACCCCGTCGTCGCGGTTGCGCGCGACGTAGGCCGGGATGGTGCCCCCGGCGTGAATCACAACCGTCATCGCGACGAGCAGCGCACCCACATAGCCTATCCAGCGATCCGTCCGCCCGGGCGCACGAAGATAGTCTCGAATTGATTCGATGGACGCAACCGTCAGCAGGGGAAACAGCGGCAGCAGCAGCCGCGGCCCGAGCGACTTTCCGCCGGTCGTGTCGACACCGACATAGGCCAGCACCAGATACGTCGCGGTCGTGAAGAGCGCCGCAATGCGCATCCATGTCGAGCGCTCCACGCCCGCGGGATATGGCAGTAGCGCGAATACGAAGTAAGGAGCGACCCGCTGCATGCCGGCCAGCCATTTCGGCGCCGTGACAACCTCGTGCAGATCGATCGCGGCGAGCAGGACGATGGCGCAGAGCCACATGAGAATGCCAGCCGAAGTCCGGCGCCAGCGCCACAACAACAACGCAACCGCGAGACCGCCTACATACAAGGCGATTAGTGCGTCGTTGCCATAGCCGAACAACCAGTACTGAATCACCGTTTCGTACCGCTGACGCTGAGTGAACGCCTTCAGAGAGGGCAGCTCGGTTCCCGGCTCCGCCGCGACCCACGATCCCTGCAGCAGGTGAACGGCATGACGGAGGTGCGCCGCCGGTGGCCGGCCGAACCACCAGATATCGACACATGCGGCCGCAACGACCACGCCTGTTGCGGCGGCTATCGCCATCACGAGCGGTTGCCACGCCCGCCTGCGCATCCACATCATCATCAGCAGGCCCGGGATCAGCAACAGCATTTCGTCGCGCTGGGTCGCTCCCAGGCCAAGGAGCACTCCTCCAAGAAGCGGTGCCTTCCATCCGTCGAGGCGCATCGCGCAGGCAAATGCCGCGGCGCCAAACGCAACCGCCGGCGCGTGTTCCCAACCGCTGATCGCGAAGAACCACAGCGGACCGGCCAATCCGACAGCAAGCACCACGAACGGGCGAAGCGATGGCTCCGCCATCTTTGCCGTCGAGTACATGATCACGAGACCGGCGATCAGCGTGACGACAACCATGCCTCGGACACCGCCAGCCGTGACTGCCGCCGCCTGGATCACCGCCGACGCCGTGGGAAAAATCGCCTGGGTTTCACCGCCGACCGTCATGACGAACGGCGGCCGCATCGCGAAGAAACGGCGATCGGGATCGAGGAACGCGCCGGGATACGGAATGTCGAGCGAGGTGAAGCGCTCCGCGGCAAGCGCACGCGCCTGGACGAACTTGATGCCGATGTCTCCGGAATACACCGCGTCGGGGCTCAGGATCGCGAGACCAAGTACGGCGTAGACGATCGCAAGTCCGACGAAGATCAGGCGAGTGGATTTGGGGTTGGGGCTGACGGCACTGACGCCGGGTCTGAAGACCCGGCCTACAACAGTGGACTGCCCGGACCTCATCGCACCTCGGACTGCCGGACCGCCAGTCGCGAGGCCAGCCGCACCGCCTCGACCAGGCTCGAATGATCCGCGCGTCCCTGTCCCGCAATGTCGAACGCGGTGCCGTGATCGACAGAGGTGCGAACGATTGGCAGCCCGAGCGTGACATTGACGGCGCGCCCGAAGGCGAGCAACTTCACTGGAATCAATCCCTGATCGTGGTAACAGGCGATCACCGCGTCGAACTCGCCGCGCGAGGCGCGCACGAAGATCGTGTCCGCGGGCCAGGGACCGCTCACCGCGATCCCCCGTGCGCGGCAGGCGTCAATCGCCGGCTGCATCACCGTATGTTCTTCCCCGCCGATCACACCGTGCTCGCCCGCATGCGGGTTCAGCCCTGCAACCGCAATTGACGGCGTCGCATAGCCAAACCGCGGAAGCTCCCGCGCGGTGAGGCCGATCACCGATTCGAGCAGATCGCGCGTCAGCAGCCGCGGCACGTCCTTGAGGGGCACGTGGATCGTAGCAAGCACCACGCGCAACGCCTCAGCGTAGAACATCATCGCCACGCGAGAGGCGCCGGTGAGATCGGCGAGCAGATCGGTGTGTCCTTTCCACGGCAGTCCGGCGAGCGCGAACGCTTCCTTGTTGACCGGCGCCGTGGCAATCGCGTCCACGGCTCCGCTCCGCGCAGCGTCCACGGCCGCGACGATCGCTTCGTACGCGGCGCGGCCCGCCTCCGCGGACAAGACACCCGGGGAGAATTGCTGAAGCGAATGTCGTTCGTGCGGACCGTAGAGAACGGGCTGGCAGACTTCGAGCACGCGCGGATCAGCCGCAGCCTTCGCGGCAATCTCCGGTCCTATTCCTGAAGGATCACCGACTGTGATCGCTACGCGTGGTGCTGACATGAACCGCAGCCGCCACCCGTGGCACAACTGCCGCAGCCGGTCGGGTTCGAACAGCTGCCGTTGTCGGCGCAACCCGCGTGCTTCACGCCGTTGCCGTTGGGGAGCTCGTAGCGGAGGCAGCACTTCAGGCGGCCGCACATGCCCGATAACCTGGATGGATTCAGGCTGAGCTGCTGCTGTTTCGCCATCTTGATCGAGACCGGCTCGAAGCTGTTCAACCACGTCGAGCAGCACAGCGGGCGCCCACACGGGCCATAGCCGCCAAGCATCTTTGCTTCATCGCGGACGCCGATCTGGCGCATCTCGATGCGCGTGCGGAAATGCGCCGCGAGATCTCGGACGAGCTCGCGGAAGTCCACGCGCGATTCCGACGTGTAATAAAAAATGATGCGCGACCCATCGAGCATGTGCTCGACGCGCGTCAGCTTCATCTGCAGGCCGCGCTCGCGGATCTTGAGCTGCGCAACCCGCTTCGCCTCCTGTTCGCGCTGATCCTGTTTCAGTTTGTGGAGGATGTCCTCGCGCGTCGCACGCCGCACGACCACGTTCGTGGAATCGGCGGCCGGTTCGCGGCGCTCGGACAGCGCGGAAGGGATCCGGGTCACCGTCGCGACCGCTCGGCCGTCGGGAGTATCGACGACCAACACCTCTCCTGGTGCTGGCGGTGGAGGTGCGGCCGATGGTTCTGTGCCCTCAGCGTCGAAGGCGAGATCCGGTAACAGGAAGGAGTACGTGCGCCCTGCCGGAGTGAACTTTACGCTGACGAACGGGCGTCGCAGCCCCTCGCTCATTCAGCCACCTTTATATGTAAACGGGGTTCAACCCCGAACCCCGGCTCGCCTTCTATATCGGGGCTCCACCCCGAACCCCGGCGCATCATGCGCGCCGTGCGCGCCTGGCGTGGGGATTTGCGCTCCGCTATATATGCAGTCGGCGCAGCCCAATCAGATCTGGAGGGCGACCCAGTCCGCGACGATCTTCGGACTGGCGTTGCGATCCAGCGCCGACAGCGCGCGATCGACTGCCGAAAACGCGCGAAGCGCACGCTCGCCATCGAACGACCGGAGCAGCGACTGGAGCTGCGGCTTCAGGTCGGCGTTGGCCAGCGCGCGATCGTCCGCGCGGGAAAACAGGATGACGAGATCTCTCAGCAGCGACGACAGGGAGCGCAACCGGCGCGCCAGTTCGTCGCGATTGCTGGCGCCGGCCAGCATCTTAGCCCCATCGAGCCGGCGCCTGGGATCCGCGCTCGTTGCCGCTGCCTGGAGCAGTCGCGTCGCAGCCTCCCGCGCATCGACCACGTCGTCAGCGCTCCCTTCGAGCGCCGCGCCGATGCTTCCGTCCGATGCCGCCGCGGCAGCGTGCGCGTCGGCAGCCGACATATCGTGTTCCCGCATCAGGACATCAGCCACTTCACCAGGCGAAAGCGGACCGAACCGCAGCCGCTGGCAACGCGATCGCACGGTCGGGAGCAGGAGGTCCGGACGTGAGGTGACAAGCACGAAGACCGATGCCGCGGGCGGCTCTTCGAGGGTCTTCAACAGCGCGTTCTGTGCTTCCGGCACCAGCGCATCCGCCTCGTCGACGATGACGACGCGTTTTCGCCCTTCGAAGGGACGATAGGCCGAGCGCTCGATCGCCTCGCGGACCTGGTCCACCTTGATCGTGCCGGTGTCCCCCGGCTCGACGACCAGCACGTCGGCGTGCACACCGCGGGCGATACGGCGGCATACCCCGCAGCTGCCGCAGCCGCTCACACCCGGATCATCGCCGGGCCATGCGATCGCCCGCTCGCAATTCAGCGCCTGCGCCAGTGCGACGGCAGCTAACCGCTTTCCGACACCTTCAGGGCCTGAGAAGATCAGACTGGGAGGCAGCGACCCGCGCTCAATAGCGCGCGCCAGCAGCGCCAGGAGCGGCTGGTGACCGGTAATCGCGGGAAAAGCCATGAAAACCCGGAGGGAATCGTATCATTGTCCGCCGGGTCCGCCGGGCTTCTTCGGCTTTTCCTCTTTCTTTTTCTTGTCCTCGTCGCCGCCGCGGCCGAAGACGCGCGACCAGAAGCCCCGCTTTTTCTTCTGCGGCTCCTCGATCGTGCCACCCGTCGTTTCGGGTTGCGCGGGGGAGGCGGAGGTTGTGCTGGCGCCGGTCGTGCTGGCGGGAGGGGGCGGAGGAAGCGACGCCTGCTCGCCGGAAATTGGCGCACCTATGGTCACGCCGACCGCACCCGCGATCGCATCCATCATGGTCTGCTCGTGCAGCGGGCAGACGGTCGTCGGCTGCGTGCCCTTGACGAAATAGTCGGTGTAGATCATCGACCGGGTTTCGAGATTGCCGTCCCGGTTCGTGACCATCACGCTGTCGCAGCCCGTGTTCGGGAGTTTCCCGGAGACGCGGCACACGTTGACGCCGACGACGTTCGACGGACGATCGAACCAGTCGGGCTTGTCCCCCTTGGTCGCGGTCTTCATGAACGACGCCCAGATCGGCACCGCAAGATCGCCCGCGTAACCGTTCGAAACAATGGTCTGCGGCTGATCGAATCCCAGCCAGACGCCGGTGACCATGTGAGGCGTGAACCCGACGAACCATGCGTCGACGTATTCGTTCGTCGTGCCGGTCTTCCCCGCTGCCGGCAGCGTGAAGCCGGACTGCCGCGCCTTGTAAGCGGTGCCTGCATTGATGACGTCGGCGAGCATGCTCGACATCAGGAAGGCGGTGCTCTCGCTGATGGCGCGCTGCGACTTGCCCGGGTCGACAAACAGCACCTTGCCTTCGCTGTCTTCGACGCGACGGATGAACACTGGCGTATGCACGATGCCGTTGTCGGCGAATGCGCCGTAGGCACCCGTCAGTGACAGCAGCGTCACGTCACCCGCGCCAAGCGCAAGCGACGGCACACTGGGCGGCGTGCCGATGTTCAGCTTCTTCGCGTATGACACTGCCTGCGGAATGCCGACCTGGTTGAGGAGCTGCACCGCCGCGCGATTACTGGACGTCCGCAGGGCGCTCCGCAGCGTCATTGCGTCCGCGGTCGAGTGCTCGTCCTCCGGCACCCATTCCCCCTGCGCGGTCAGCGTCGGGTCGTTGAGATTCGAGATCACCGACGCTGGGGAGAAGCCCTCTTCGAGCGCGACGGCATACACGAACGGCTTGAACGCGGAGCCTGCCTGCCGCTTTGCCTGCGTCGCACGATTGAACCGGCTCTGGACGAAATCCCTGCCGCCGACGAGCGCGCGCACGGCCCCCGTCGTCGGGTCCATCGAGACGAGGGCTCCCTGGAGGTACTCGGATGACTGCATGCCGTTCCCGGATTCGCGTTTCGGATGCTTATAGCCGCGGCGGCTCTCGACGGACTCGAGGCCATCCTCGACGATTTTCTCAGCCGCCTGCTGCAAGTCGGGATCGAGTGTCGTGTAGACCTTCAACCCACCCTGCGCGATGCGCGGCCAGCCGAACCGCTCCACAAGCTCCTTCCGAACCTGTTCCTTGAAATACAGGCCGAAGGTTTCCCGCATTTCGAGTCCGTTCGTCAGCTTGACATCGGCCGCCTTCGCTCGGTCGTACACCTCGCGATCGATTGCCCCCGACATCACCATCGTTTGCAGCACGATGTTGCGACGGGCGACCGCGCGGTCGAGATTTCCGGTCGGCGCATAGCTCGAAGGGGATTGAATCAAGCCGGCCAGCAAGGCCGCTTCATCGACCGTCAGGTCGCTCGCGGATTTGCCGAAGTAGCCGCGCGACGCCGCTTCGACGCCGTAGAGGCCGTCGCCAAAGTACACCTTGTTGAGATATAGCTCGAGGATCTCGTCCTTCGAGTACTCGTGCTCAATGTGCGCGGCGAGCACGACCTCTTTTAACTTGCGCCGCAGCGTTTTGTCGCGAGTGAGGAAGCTCTGGCGGGCGAGCTGCTGCGTGATCGTGCTGCCACCTTCAGCGCGTCGCCGTTCCTGGAGGTTACGGAGGACGGCCGCGCCAACGCGGACGAAGTCGACGCCGCTGTGTTCGTAGAAGCGCTGATCCTCGACGGAGAGCACCGCCTTGATGAGATTTGGCGAGATCTCCTTGAGCGGAACTTCGATCCGCTGTTCCTTGAAGATGGTGAAGACCGGTGTGTCGCGCGCGTCGAGGATCACTGTCGCCTGGGCCATGTCGCCCAGCCCACGGATCGCTGTTCGATCCGGCAGGCCAGCCGTCATGTCATAGGCAAACCAGACAAAGGTGGTAACAGTTACCAGGATGACGATCGCAATTGCGACGATCGCCGAAGACACGAAGCGCGGTTTTCCGGCCAACCAGGCGCGCCCGGAGCTCATCAGGCGTAAGCTCGACAGGCGATCACGAAGGGACATCTTACGTGATATTCGCAAGATGCGCGCCCACTCGCAATCGACGTTGCTCGAAGCCGAGGTCCGAGTTCCGAGGGGTCCGAGGTCCGAGGTCCGAGGTCCGAGGGGTCCGAGGTCCGAGGTCCGAAGGGTCCGAGGTCCGAGGCTCGAGGTCCGGGCGTCCTGCAATTGATCGGGTAATATCCCCACCGGAGAATTCAGCATGCACAAATACTTCCCTGGGCGTCTGTTGGCAGTGCCGATCCTCGCGGCACTCACCGCACCTGCCGTTCTGGCGCAGGTCGGCAGCGTGGCGGTGCAGCCGCCACTCGCAAAGAAAATCCCCCACGAGACCAGCCTCCACGGCCGCACGCTCAAGGACGATTACTTCTGGCTGCGCGAGAAGGCGAACCCCGACGTCATCAAGCATCTCGAAGCCGAGAACGCCTACACCGACGAGGTGATGGCGCCAACGAAGGGCCTTCAAGAGACGCTCTACAAGGAGAT
>JBKOZS010000167.1:0-17793 GCA_046726015.1 Acidobacteriota bacterium | reverse complement strand
GATAGCATCATCAAGCCGTACCACGGCATTCAGTGGCTCGAGAACAAGGGGAACCTGACGTTCGTGGAACACACGCTGGCCAGCCTGCCGGGCGCCAGCCGGGCGCAAGCCGTGGATCTCGATGGCGACGGCGACCTCGACGTCGTCGCCTGCGCCTTCATTGCGACCAAGTCCGATGTCGATGAAAACACGCTGCCGTCCGTCGTCTGGCTCGAGCAGACAGATCGGGGCGTCTTCGCCAGGCACACACTGGAGATGGGCAACCCCCATCACGCGACGCTCGATGTGGGCGACTTCGATCGCGACGGCGACGTCGACATGGTGATCGGCAATTTCTCGCTCCAGTTGCTGGGCAACAACTGGATCGAGCTCTGGGAGAACCGCAGGATCGCAGCCACTGGGAGCACGAGATAACTGCCGGCCGCACGGCTCACCGTGCGGCGGATGCCCGCAGGATTCTCCCGAGCAATTCCTGTACGCGCGGATCGTTCGGGCTGCGGCGCTGCGCCTCACGCGCCCAGCGCTCCGCCTCCTGACGGCGCCCCAGACGGGAGAGCGTGTCGCCGAGCAGGTAGGGGCCGGCAACGCCCTCGGGCTGGGCCACAGCGGCATGCTCGAACGCAGCAAGCGCGCCAGCGATGTTTCCCGACTGCCGCTCGAGGAGGCCCAGGTTCACCCAGGCCTTGAACGACTCGGGATGCGCCGCGACTTCAGCACGGTACTCGCGTGCGGCCACAGCTGTCTGTCCATGCTGCTCGGCCAGCACCCCGAGATTGAAATGCAGGTCTGGATGATTCCCGCCGAGAGCTACCGCCCGTTTCAGCGCTTCCTCGGCGGCCTGACTGCGATTCATCTCCAGCGCGAGGCTGGCGAAGTTGATCTGAGCCAGGGCAAATCGAGGGGCTAGAGCCGCGGCTCGCTGGTAGAGGTCGAACGCCTTCTCGCGCTCACCGTGTTCGTAACGTACATCGCCGAGATTGATCAGTGCCTTCAGGTTGTCGGGATCGAGCACCAGGACACGCTCGAACCCGGCGGCGGCCTCGTCAGCGTGGCCTCCGGCCTGATATGAAAACGCCAGCGTGAGCACGGCATTGGCGGACTCCGGATCGAGAGCGACCGCTCGTCTTGCCGACGCAATGGCCCGTTGCGTGTCCTTGCCGCGGAAATAGACGGATGACAGCGTCAGATGAACGGCTGGATTGTCGGGATCCTTCCGCGCCAGGTCTTCCAGCTGGCGGGCGGCCTCGTCGACCTGTCCGGCATCACGGAGCGCGGTGGCTTGCAGCAGCTCCCGCAGCAGCGCAATCTTGTCTTTCGGATCCGGCAGCGGCCCCGTGCTGCTTGACGCCTTGGACTCGGATCCGCTGACGTAGCCGAGCGATCGCAGGCGGTCGAGCGCGACAGGGTCGAGCTTCGCAGGCGTGGGTCCGCGACCGGCCTCGACCAGCTTCAACGAGTCGAGGTGCGCGCTGAGGGCGGCGGCGATCTGCGGATATTGGGCCGAAACGTCGTGCAGCTCCCTGGCGTCCGCCACAAGATCGTACAGTTCGGGCCGCGGCGCGCCGACGAACTTCCACCGGCCGTTCTCCACCGCAAACAGCTCGCTCCACCCCAGGTGAAAGCGGGGATAGTACGTCTCGGCAACGGAGACAGGCCCGACGATCGCGTCCTCGCCACCCTCGCCACCCTCGGCTTTCGCTGGCGCGGCGGACGAAGAGGCCGCGGTCGCCTCGAGCGCCGCCATCGGCAGCAGGCTGACGCCGTCGAGTCCAGACGGCACGGGCAGCCCGATCAGATCGAGGAGCGTTGGGGTGATGTCCACGAGCCGCGCCAGGCCGCGGACCCGCCGGCCATTGAGCGTCAATGGCGGTGAACCAATGGTGGCCCCTGGCGGCGGCGCGATTATCAGCGGGACGTCGAGCGTAGCGCCGTACAGAAAGATGCCGTGGGTCGTTTCGCCGTGCTCGTCGATCGACTCACCGTGATCGGCGGCATACACGATCACGGTGTTGCGGCGCAGCTTGAGCGCGTCGAGCGCGTCGAGCAAACGTGCAACCTGGGCGTCCGCGTACATGACCTCACCGGCATAGGCGGTCGGTGCGCGACGCCGATACGCGTCGGGTGGCGCGTAGGGCTCGTGCGGGTCGTACAAGTGCACCCACAGATAAAACGGCTGCTCGCCCCGGTGTGGCTGCCGCAGCCATGCGATGGCCGCATCCACGACCGGACCTGCCGGCCGCTCGACCGCGGTGAGATCGCCCGCTTCTATCCCCTGGTAGTCGAACGCATCGTCGTAGGTTTCATGCCCCTGCGCGATGCCCCAGCGTGAATGGAGGACGTAGGACGACACGAAGCCTGCCGTCCTGTAGCCGCGTGCGCGGAGGCGTTCCGCCAGCGTGGTGGCTTCCGGCCCGAGCACGAAACCACCGTTGTCATGAACGCCATGATGGGGCGGATAAAGTCCGGTGAAGAGAGAACTGTGCGAAGGAAGCGTTAGAGGTACCTGCGAGACCGCGCGCTCGAACAGCACTCCCTCGCGGGCGAGCCGCGTCGCCGCGCTCGTCTCGAACCGCGCGCCGTAAGGCGCGACATAGTCGCGCCGCAGCGTGTCGATCGTGATCACGACGATATTGGCGCCGGTCAGGCGGGAGCCCGCGACCGGCGCGTAATCCGGAGGCCTGATCCGCGCCGGCGACAGGACCTCGGGCCGATCTGGTTGCCGTGGCTGACGCGATCTCTTGACGTACGCGAACGCGACGCTCAGGCCGATCGCTGCGACCAACGTCGCAGCGATCCACTTCATCGCGAACCGGTTGGGCGGCACACTTGTTTTCCAAGCCCGTTAGTTGCGGAGAGACACCATAGCGCTCAGCGTACCATAGCAATCTCGCCATTCAGCTCGCTGATCTCGACCTGGATGGCGACAAAGATGTGATCCTGACCCACGGCGATACGCTCGACGCGGCGTGGTACCATTCGACGATGTCCCCGCCATCTGGGGCGGAGCGCGTGACGCGGCTCGGCGCGGTTCCTCTTTCGCTCATCGTCATCGGTCTCGTTGCCCTCGGCGGCGTAACGCGGCCACTGACGCTAGCGGGCACTCCCCGACAAGCAGTCGCAGCTGGCGCTCAAAGCGACGAGGCGCAGGCGCGCGCAGTGTGCAGCCCGTGCCACGCGTTCCCGTCTCCCGACCTAGTGCCGCGCAGTCAATGGCGTGATGAATTCCTGCGGATGAAGTTCATCCGCGAGAAGAAGCAAATGCCGCTGGTGTCACGCGACGCACTGCGCCTGATTCCGTTACCAGAGGACATGGAGAAGGTGTTGCCCTTCTATCTAGCCAGGGCGCCCGAGCGCCTTCCCGCGCCGGCGCCATGGCCGGATACGGCCGACTCACCCGTGAAATTCACACAGCGCATGCTCTCGGCCGACAAGGTCAGCGGCGCTCCAGCCGTGTCGCACGTGAGATTGACGGACTTCGACGGCGACGGGCACCTCGACGCGCTCGCCACCGAAATGCAGCAGGGCGTACTGCTGTATGCGCCGCACGTCAGCGCCGCTCGCGATCTCACCGTGCTCGCCAGCATCCCGCATCCCGATCATGTGACGCCGGTCGATCTCGACAAGGACGGCGTGCAGGACCTGCTGGTCGCCGATTTGGGCGAATTCCCCCCCTTCGATCACAACCACGGCGCCGTCATCTGGCTGCGCGGGATCGGCAACGGCAAGTTCGGCGCGATGTGGCTGGACGGCTGGCCTCGCGTCGCCGATGTCGAGGCGGGCGATTTCAACGACGATGGCAAGACCGACCTCGTGGTTGCTGCATTCGGCTACTACACAACTGGGAATGTTTCGATCCTCGAGAACAAGACCGGCAACTACGCGCAGCCTCAGTTCACCGCCCATGTCATCGATCCGCGCCACGGAAGCATTCACGTGATCCCGGCCGATCTGAACGACGACGGGCATCTGGACTTCGTCGCGCTGCTGGCGCAGGAGTACGAGACCGTGATCGCCTACATCAACCGCGGCACGCACGACTTCACGTTCGACCAGAAGGTGATTTACACCGCGCCTCACCCGAATTGGGGCTCGTCAGGCATCCAGCTCGTCGACATGGACAGCGACAAGGATCTCGACATCCTCCTCACGCACGGCGATACGTTCGATGACGGGGTCGTGAAGCCGTATCACGGCATTCAGTGGTTGGAGAACACGAGGACCTACCCGTTCGTCGAACACACTCTCGCGGATCTGCCCGGCGTCCACCGGGCGGTGGCCGTCGATCTCGATGGCGACGGCGATCTCGACGTCGTGGCGGGTTCGTTGCTGGCAGGCGGCGCGGACGTGGACGAGGGGACGCTGCCGGCGCTGGTGTGGCTCGAGCGAACTGGTGCGATGACATTCGCGAGGCACACGATCGAAATGGGCTTTCCGCGCCATGCAACGCTCGACGCCGCCGACATCGACGGCGACGGTGACGTCGACATCGTCGCCGGCAACTTCGCCGCGAATCGACCCGTGACCGGCTGGGTTCAGGTCTGGGAGAGCCAGTTGAAGCAGCCGGCGTCGGGCGAATAGACGTACGGGTTCAGAGCTGGCAGAGACCCCCAATGCGAAGGTCCTCAGTCGTGCTGCTGTTCGCGGGATTCAGCCTGGCCGTCGCCGGCGCGGTTGCTGCGCAAAGGCCGACGCCGGTCCACCAAGTGTGGCAGGGTCCGGCAGACCTCATAGGGAAATTCCAGGCCATCCGCGAGCTCTCCGGCCGCATTCGAATCGCCCAGTTCTTGACCAGCGCGAACCCGAGAGACCTGCAGGCGGTGTGCGAGGACCGTAAGGGGGCCATCGACGCGGCAGTCACTGGCGGCATTGCAGACCTCGCCGCCCTCGAGAAGCAACCAGCCGGCATCCGCGATCCCGCGGAGGTCGTCAAAAGCTCGTTCGAGCTTGCGCAGACGTACTCGTACCTCGGCCAGATGCGAAAGGCGACGGCGCTGCTCGAGAAGGCGCGGGACATCGTGGCGCAGGCGAAAGAGCCTGACCGGTTCATGGGTAGACCGTCGATGTTCGATGCGCTAATCGGCATTTCCGAAATGCGGCGCGGCGAGCTCGAGAACTGCGTCATGCACCCGAACGCCTCGCGTTGCATCTTCCCGATCGCCGGCGCCGGCCGCCACGAGATAAAGTCGGGCGCCGAGCACGCGATGGCCGCGTACGAGGGCGCGCTGGCCGCGTCCCCTGACGACCTGGAATTGCGGTGGTTGCTGAACGTCGCGGCGATGACCCTCGGCCGCTATTCCGACGGCGTACCGAAGGCCTACCTGGTTCCGCCGGAGCGTTTCGCATCGGCCGAGGATCCAGGCCGCTTCAACGACGCCGCGCCGGAGCTCGGGCTCGACCGCGTCGATCGCGCCGGAGGCGCCATCATGGACGATTTCAATGGCGACAGCCGCCCTGACATCGTCATCTCGAGCGTGGATCCCTGCGAGCCGCTGCATCTGTTCCTGCAACAACCCGACGGTCAATTCAAGGAGCCTGCGGGAGGCACGGGCCTGGAGGGGCAGCTTGGCGGCATCAACGCCGTGCAGACCGATTACAACAACGACGGCCGACTGATCTGTTCGTGATGCGAGGCGGCTGGGAAATCCCGATCCGCAACTCGCTGCTTCGTAACAACGGCGACGGCACGTTCACGGACGTGACCGCGGCGGTGGGGCTCGTCCACGTGCCTCACGCCACTCATTCGGCGGCCTGGGCCGACTACGACAACGACGGCTGGGTCGATTTGTTCGTCGGTCACGAGCGCTCTATGAGCCGTCTGTATCGCAACCGCGGGGACGGCACGTTCGAGGACACCACTGACAAAGCGGGCGTGACGTTCAGCAGCTTCGTCAAGGGGTCGCCTGGGGTGACTACGATCGTGACGGCTTCCCCGACCTCTACATCTCGAACTTTGGCGAGCCCAACGTGCTCTTCCACAACAACGGCGATGGCACTTTCTCAGTCGTGACATCGAAGATGGGCGTGGCGCAGCCTCGCATGAGCTTTGTGACTTGGTTCTTCGACTGCGACAACGACGGCTGGCAGGACATGTTCGTCGCTGGATACCTGCCGTCGATCGCCGAATCGATCAAGTCTTATGTCGGGCAGCCTGCGTCTACAGAGACGATGCGGCTCTATCACAACCTGCAGGGCCGCGGCTTCGAGGACGTCACTGCGCGGGTCGGGCTCAACCGCGTGACGCTGACGATGGGCGCCAACTACGGCGACACCGACAACGACGGCTGGCTGGACATGTATTTCGGGAACGGTGCGCCATCGTTTGCGGCGTTGTCACCGAATCTGCTGTTCCGCAATCACGGCGGCCAGCGCTTCGTCGACGTGACCACTGCGACGGGCACGGGTCACCTCCAGAAAGGCCACGGAGTGGCCATTGGCGATATCGACGGCGATGGCGATGAAGACATCTTCGTCAACATGGGCGGTTTCGTACCGGCTGACGTGTATGCGAAGGTGCTCTTTCGCAACCCGGGTCATCACCGTCACTGGCTGTCGATGAAGCTGGTGGGGGTTCGAACGAACCGCGCAGCGATCGGCGCGCGCGTGGACGTGCACACGACGGGCACCGGCGGCACTGAGCGGGTGATCTCGCGAGTCGTGTCGAGCGGCGGATCGTTCGGCGCCTCGCCGCTCACCGTCCACATCGGCCTTGGTGACGCGACGTCGGTGTCGCGCGTAGAGATCTACTGGCCGGTCAGCCGGAAGACGCAGATAGTTTCGCAGCCGCTCATCGATCGCACCGTGGTCGTGACCGAACCAATCGAGCCCACGGCAGGCAGCCTCAGTTCTCCAAAGTGAAGAACGCGGACCGCACCACTTCCTCGCCGGCCGAGGCGACGCGAATCCGCAGCTCGTACGTCCCGGGCGCCAGCGTCCCGATTGGCAGCTTGCCAATCTCCTGGAGCCGCGAGCGGTCACCGTCGGCGAGCTCCACCGGCACTGAGGCCATCACTTGGCCATTCTTCATCAGCTCGGCGGTTGCAGTCAGCCCGTCCTTCGATCCGCGATAGACAGTGAAGAAGAACGGCAGATCGGACGTGGCGCCTTTGGCCACCGGATCGCCGACATTCGGATAGACGAGCGTGTTCTTGACATAGAACGGCGCCGTGCGATCAGACGACGGCGTCGGCGCATTTTCGACTGCCTCCAAGCGATCGACCATGACCAGGCTGCTCACGCCCAGTGCGGTCGGCGCCGCAGGATCGACAGTGATCGTCGAGACGCGCGCGCTTCCGCGCCCCGACACGACGTCGAGCACAACCGTTTCGAGCGTGTAAACACCCTCAGGGAACTCCGGCTCACGGTAGAAGACGATCGTGCCTCGCTTGGCCGCGTCGAGATCCTTCATCTCTCCAGACAGCGTGTACTGCTGACTGAGCTTCTGCACTTCGCGGGACTGCGCGTCGCGCACGCGCACGACCACCGCCACCTGCGCAGAGTAGGTGCCGCGATCGGCGTCGATGCTGTACTGCAGGACATCGGTCGTAAAGCGGACGACAATGGGTGTCAAGCCCGGGCGGCTAGGATCGGGGAAGCTGAAGCCCTGCGCACGGACTGGAAAGGCGTTGGGCAGCGGCGTCCGGTCGAGCAGTGCCATCGCCGGCACCTCGAAGCCGCCGCTATCGATGGGCGTGTGGGCGCGGACCGCGCGATAGCCCTTGCGCGCAAAGACCTGCGTTCCGGGGCGCTCGGTCTTGACCTCGATCGTTCGAAACTTGCCGTCGAAGACGGCGTTGGTGGGCGAATACGTCAGCAGGTAGTGGAACTGATTGTCTTCATCGATCCGCTTGAATGCGTTCGTGAGGTTGTTCGACTCCTCGACGAGAAAGCCGCCGGTGTCGCCCGAGAGACGAGCGAGGCCCGTCCGCGAATCGAGCTTTACCATGTCCTCCACCCGCTCGAGTCCGCGCGTCATCGGCTGATCGCCGCCGCTGCCGCCGCTGATGTTCTGCATCATCCGATCGTCGGTGAACTCCTCCAACTGCTTGCGCGTCTGGGCGGAGCTGCTGCTCGTGCGCAAGCCTTTGGCGTCGACCGCATACACGGTGACGTTCGAGCGATTAGCCCCATCGATCAGATCGTCGAACCTCGCGTTCAGCACCGGAGATACAGGCAGCCCCTCGGAGAAAAGGACGATCGACTTGCGGCCCGGAGCCTCCGCGAGCGATCGGATCACGCGCATCAGCGCCAGCGTCGTGTCGAAGCCCTTGTGGTCGCGATCGAGCGTGTCGAAACCATCGATCATCGCACGTTCCATCTCGAGGAGTCGGAGTTCGGTCTCCGCCAGCCCCATCCGCGAGCCGTTGGCCGCCATCGCGCCGCCGGACGCGGTCGCCGCAGCCATAGTGAGCTGCTCGCCTTGCAGCTCACGGCGGCGCTTCATGATCTCGTCTCGCCGGTCGGCTTTCTTGTCGGTGGCCGCGGTGCCGGCCGGCATGATCTGGCTGACCGCCCGGCGAATCGCTGCTCGGTCAGTCGTGTAGCCCTGCATCATGCGCATCCCGAAATCGGTGTCGAACACGCCGACGCGTACATCTGATTCGCCGGACATAGGGACGTACTGAAGGGTCGCCCTCTGGGCCAGTCCAAGCGCCTCCTCCGACAAGTGATCGAACACGAGGGCAGTCGTCGCCTGGTTGGCGGCATCCTCAGACAAGGGGGGCGGCACACCGCCGGCCGGCAGTATGGCAACGGTTGACCCCGGGCGCTTCCATTTGACGTTCACTCCGATGCCGCCGCCGCGCGTGACGCGAGTGAATGTGTCGATCTTCTGGGGCGCGCCGTCCTCGTACAAGGAGAACTCGGCAGCGTTCATGTCGGTCACCGGCCGGCCTTTCCGGTCGCGCACGACGACATCGACGAGGATTGCCGTCGTCGCCGACGAGAAAGACTGGCGGTCCGAAGGCCGTACAGGCTCACTCTGGCCGATGCCGAGCGCGTCGCTACCGCCGGCCGCGATCATCGCCGTGAGAACGACAACAGCCCGCCTGGTCATCACTGCCTCCCAAGGAAACACTTCAAACAGGGCTGAAGCCCTGTTCCACGAGTGTTCAATCGGCCACGAGTGTTCAATCGGCGACGTGGAGCATCGCCGACCGGAACACCTGCTCCGAGCCCTGCTTGACGATGGCTCTCAACTCGTACGTCCCGGGCGCGAGCGCGTCGACCGGCAGACGTCCGACCTGCTGGATCTGCCCCGACGCATCTGGCGCGTCGAGCGGCAGCGGCACCTGCGCCAGCGGCTGTCCATTCTGAATCAACTCGAGCACCGCCTCCGGCTTAGCCGCGGCCGTCCCGGGATACACCGTGAAGAAGAACCCAACCTCCTTATTTGCTTTGCTGATCGCCGCGCCCAGACTCGGGTAGAGCAGGACGTCCTTCACGAACAAGGGTCCGGTCTTGGGCTCATCCGCGCCGACCTTTTCGCTGCGTTTGACAAGGACAAGGCTGCTCATCCGGAGCCTTGTGGGATCGACTTTCGGTACTTCGACCGTGGCGTAACGGACGCTCGCCTTGGAGGTCGGCCTGTCGTAGACGATCGTCTCCATTCGATAAACGCCCGGCGACAGCTCCGGCTCGCGGTAGAAGAGCACATCGCTGTTCTTCGCCAGATCCAGCTTGTCGAGGGCGGCGCTCATCTCGTAGTGCTGGCTCAGCTTCCGCACGACCTTGTTCTGAGCGTCAACGAAGCGGACGATCACCGCAAAGTCAGACTTGAAGTTTTTCTGGTCCTCGGTCGTCGGAAACGACATGGGTGCGGCCTTCAGATCGACGACGACCGGAATGAGGCCCGGTTTCTCGTTGCTGGGAAACTGCAGCACACCCGCGCGATAGGGGAATGCGTTCGGCACCGGCCGGCGGTCGAGCGCGGCCAGCGCGGCGGCCTCCCAGGTATTGACGGGCGCGCCGCCCGTATCGCGCACGGCGAAGTACCCTTTCCGCGCCGCGACCGTCAGACCGGATCGTTTGACCTTGACTTCGATCTTGCGGAAGGCGCCGTCGTAGGTGGGGTTCGTCGGCGTGTATCCGAGCAGATAGTAGTTGCGCAGATCGCTTTCCACGCGGTCGAACCCGGTTCGCAAGTTGTTGGTGTTCTCGAAGATCAAGCCGCCGGTCCCCTGAGCAAGCTCGCCGAGACCCGTGTGGGGATCTTGGCGCAGGACGTCTTCGTTGCGCTCGAGTGCCTCCGTCAGCGGCTCGTTACTGTTGGTTTCACGTCTAGGCGTGGACGCATATGACGTGAGCCCACGTTTGCCGGCCGCGTTGACCTGATCGCGGATTTTGGCCTGCTCGCTCTCGGGACGCAGACCGGCCGCATCCATGGTGTAGAAGCTGACATTGGCCCGATTGGCTGCATCGATGACGCCCAGGAACAGACGGTGCACCGCCGGCGGAATCGCCACGCCTTCTGAGAAGAGCACCACGCTCTTCCGTCCGGGCAGCTGACGCATCGCACCGATGATGGCGAAGAGACCGTTGACGGAGGCATACCCCTGCTCGTCGCGCTCGAGCGATTCAAACCCCTTCGTCATGTCCGCTGCCATCTGCGCCAGCTGCGCGTCGGCACCAGCCGCGCCCTGGCTCGCGCCAGTCGCTGACTCTGCCTGCTGTTGAGCAAAGGCAGCGTTATCTTCGATGCGCGCCTTTTGCTCGCGATCCATGCCGAAGGTCGCGGACGCGCGCGTCTCGACCGTGTCGAGCGCCTTTTGCAGCGCCCCGCGATCCTTGGTGAACGGCGCGTAGGGCGTGAACGCCAGATCGATACCGAACACACCCATCATCGAAGGGAGCGGATCTTTTTCGCTCACGTAGGCCCTGGCAGCCTTCACGGCCAGCTGACGTCCCTCGGGGCTGAGTCGATCGAACACCAACGCCGTGATCGGCGTCAGCTTCGCGGCAGGGGGCATCGCTGGGCTGCCGTCTGCGCCTGTGGCGGCGGCGACCGGCGCCGCGACCGGAGCGCCGGCCATTGACGCCTCCGCCTCGAAGATCGGTGTGAACGAGCCGACGGCCTGCGGAGCGTCGTCCTCGAGAATCTCGAATTCAGACTGCTGCAGGTCGCGGACCGGCATGCCCTTTTTGTCACGAACGACGACATCCACCAGCACGGCGGTGACACCGACTTTCTCAGAACCGGCCGCACGCTGCGCCGCCGGCGTCTGCTGTTGATCGCCACGCAGCGACGCCGTGAAGATGACGGACGCGCCGAAGAACAGAAGCAATCGATAAGAGCGGGTCATAGTGATCATCAGGTCAGGGGTCAGGGGTCCGGGTCAGGGGTCTGGGTCAGGGGTCAGCGATCAGGTGCCTCTATTGGGGCGCAGGTGTGGCGTCTTGCGGTGCCCGATCGGCGTCGATGCCGCCGACCGACTGTTCGCCCATTTGGGTGGTCCGCAGCAGGCGATTCAGTCGCGCGAACTCCTGGCGCTCGCGCGCCGCGTCATCCGTTCGCCCGGCGCGCTGGAATGCTTTGGCCAGCGACAGACGAGTGCTCGGGCTGTCTGGAGCGAGCCGCGCAGCGGTCTGCAGCTCTCGAAGCGCGCCTTCGACGTCGCCCGACTCGAGGAGCGCGTCGCCAAGCGCCTTGTGCGACGCGTACGACGTCGGGGCGACCTCGACGGCCTGCTTTGCCCAGGGCAGCGCAGCGTCGGCATTCGTCTGCTTCAAGTACTCGTAAGCGAGCTGCAGCAGCGACGCCGAATGATTCGGCTGAAGCTCCAGCTCTCGCTTGAACTGCTCGATCGCCTTGTCC
Source organism: Acidobacteriota bacterium (assembly GCA_046726015.1). Taxonomy (GTDB): domain Bacteria; phylum Acidobacteriota; class Vicinamibacteria; order Vicinamibacterales; family 2-12-FULL-66-21; genus QHWT01. Next base: position 5,984 of record JBKOZS010000167.1, on the reverse strand, counting down.
GGCTGCTCCATTCGCAGGAACACGCCGTAGGCGTAATGGACGTTCGGGGTTTCGGGGTACCGCTCGACCATCGCCTGGAACGCCGTGCCCGCCGCGGCCGTTTGACGCGTCGCCATCATGTAGCTGCCTCGACCGGCCATCAGCACCATCTCGCGCCGGTCAGGCGGCACTTCGTTAGGCAGCATCGCCATCCGCAGCGTCGCGATCCCCATGGCTTCGATTACACGCGGGTTGTCGTTCCCCGCCGAGGAAAACTCGCCGAGCGTTTGGAGCGCCTGATCGTACTGCTCGATACGAGTCATCAGGATGGCGACGTGATATCGGACGACACCGACGAGATCCTTATCTCCGATGCCCAGGATCCGCGATTGCAGCAGGTGCTGCAGCGCACGCTCGTAGTCCTTGAGGCCGAACTCGCACAGACCGAGGAATGCAAACGCGCCGCCGTTTTTGGGCGACAGGCGCGTCACGCGCTTGAACGCGTCGCGACACTCGGGAAATTTCTCGAGCGTGTAATAGGCCGTGCCCTGGTACCAGTAGCCCTCGACGAAGTCGGGCTTGAGCTTCACGGCCTTCGCGTAGAGCGTTGCCGCGTCTTCCCATCGCTCGTCACGTCGGGCCTCATCGGCCGTTTTGACAATCTGATCGAATTGGGCAGCGGTCGGCTGCGGTGATTTAGGCGGCGTCGCTGCCTGGCGCCCACCGCTACCCTGGTTCGGCGCCTGCCCCGGCGCGGTGGGGGCGCAAAGCGCCAGCAAGGCGGTCGCAATCGCGGGAATTCGCCGCAACGCGCGACGCGTCACTGGGGTGGACCCTCCGGAGGTGACGGCGGGGTGCTCGGGTCGGGCGTGGAGTTGCCGGCACGATTGTCGTTCACAGCCGACTGCTTTTCCTGGATCTCACGATTCAGTCGATCGACGATCGCACGCTCGCGATCGGCGTCGTCTTTGCGCTTGAGACGGTTGTACGCCGTCGCCAGCTGCACGTGGGCATCGACGGCGTCTGGCTCCTCGGCGACAACCCTCTCGAGCATGGCGACCGCTTCTTCGATGGCGCCCGTCTGCAGTTTGAGGCTGGCGAGCAGCTTCCTGGCGGTGAGATCGTTCGGGTGAATCGCGATCGCGCGGTTCAGATACGTGAGCGCGGCATCGAAATCCTGCGCGCTCTTCCGCATGCTGCCGAGCATCAGGTTCGATTCGAAGTCGTTGATGTTGACCGTCAGCTCCTTCCGAAACGCGCGTTCGGCTCGGACCTGGTCTCCGAGCCCGAGCAGGGCGCGCCCATACGCGCTGTTCGCCGTCGGCAAGCCCGGGTTGAGCTGAAGCGCGCGTTCGAGCTCCGTCTTCGCCTCGGGATAATCGAACCGGTTGAGATGGGCGATTCCCATCAGGAGGTGCCCCTCGGCGGAATCGCCCGTCTTGAAAATGCGGTCAATGTACTGCTGGCCCTGCCGCTCGTCTCCGGTTCGAACGAGTGCGGTACCGAGTACGTACGCGAACGCCAGATCGTCCTGGAACATTGCCTCGCGCGGCTGCAGCAGCGTCACCGCGTCCCGATCCTGTCCGGTCTGCAGGTAGCAGTCGGCGAGAATCAGATAGGCGTTCTTCGCGTCCGGGTTGGTGGCGACGACGATCTTCAGCGGTTTGATCGCCTCGTTCGGCCGTCCCGACTTGTAGTAGGCCAGCGCCAGGTTCAGCCTGACCGTCGCGTTCGCCGGATCGAGCTTGAGCGCAGCGTCGTACTGCGCGATGGCGTCCTCGAACTGGCCGAGATGGACGTAGGCCGCTCCGAGATTCGACAGCGCGTCGACGCGGGTGGCATCGATTGCGAGCGCCGTCTTGTAGGCGTCGATAGCGCCGATGTAGTCACCGGCCTTCTGCATCTCCAGGCCGCGCAGGAAGACCCGATCGAAATCCTCGGGGCGGGACTGTCCGGACAGCGGGAATGGCAGGACCAGCAGCGCTAACGCAAAAAGGTAGACCCGGACCATGACAATTGCGGCGGTCTTTCGATTATAAGCAGAAAAGGGGGGAAGGCCGTCGCCTTCCCCCCTTTCTCTCCTCGGATCGCGGGTCGATCCTAGAAGTAGTACTTGAAGGTGAACTCGATCACGCGGTGACCGCGCTTCAGGTTGATCTTCCCGAAGTTGTCCACGGTTTGCGGCGTGTAGGTGAAGCCCTGCGTCGGGTCGCAGACGTTCCGCACGCCGCCCGTGCCGTCGGGCGCATCCGCCCGCACGTTGCATCTGGTGTCCAGCGTCAGGTTGATGTCGCCAGCGATGTTCGTATTGGCGAACGCCTGGTTGAACAGGTTAAAGAAGCCCACGCGGAACTGGAACTTCTGCTCTCCGTGAATCTGGAAGTTCTTGAAGAGCGTCAGGTCGTGGTTCATCCGGGTCGGCGTGCGGATGTTGTTCGGCGGAATGAGATCGCCCTTCTCGCCGAACGACGGCACCGCGATGCAGCTGAGGTCGAGGATCCTCTCACCCACGTCTTTGCCATCCAGTCGTGGATCGCACGGGTAGACCGGCGCCAGTGCGTTGCCTCTAGTACCCCCATTACCCTGCGGATCCCCCGGCCCCACGACGTCGGCCGTGCCGAAGTAGGCAGAAGCGATCGCTTCGGACGCCGCATCGCCGGTGAACTGGAGGGTGACCGGGATACCGCTCGCCAGCGTCGAGATACCGGAGACCTGCCAGCCGTTCAGCGCGCCCCGCAGGACCACGTTGTCGAGGCTCCCGCGCGCGCCATCGGGCAGGAAGGCGTTCCACGACACATTCAGGATATGCGTGCGGTCAGTCCGCAGGACTCCGTAGGTGCGGGACGGGTCATACGGATCCATATTCGAGAAGTCATTCCCCAGCGTGCCCTTGGATTTGCCGTAGGTGTAGGCGACGAAGTACTGAAGCCGGCGCCCCGTCTGACGGCTCAGCGTGAGCTGCATCGAGTTGTAGTCGCTGGTGCCACGGAAGTCATCGAGTGCGATGCTCGACAGCGCGTTGAACGGACGGAACGACGCGAGGTTGTCGCCCACGCTCGCGACGGCGACGCGGTTGATCGGCACCGACATGTCAACGCCGTTGAAAGAGCCCGACGACATCACACCAAATGGCATGACGTTGCCGTTGGTGCGGCTGAGCAGGTCGCGGCCGCGGGTCCCGACGTAGGCCACCTCGACCACCTGGTTCCACGGGATGCGCCGCGCGTACGAGACGCTGAAGCTGTGAGTAGTCGGCCAGCTGAACGAGTCGGTCGACGGCGTTTCGATCCCCACGCTTCCGATTCGCTGCTGGAAATTAATCTCACGCGCGTTGTCATAGGACAGGAACGGCAGGAATTCATCGACGTCCCCTTGGCCGGCAACCACGTTGTACGCGTTGGGCGCGAGGCGCAGGTAGGAGTTGTACTCGAAGTTGCCCTGGTACCGGTTGTAGAACATCCCGTACCCGCCGCGGATGACGTTGTTGCCGTCACCACTGATGTCCCACGCGGCGTTGACGCGCGGTAGAAAGAACGCATCGCGATCCGGCAGGACACCGCCCGGCGCACAGCCGTTGTAAACGTAACAGACCCCGTTGACCAGCTTGAAGGTGCCTGGATCTTTGAATGTGCCCGCCGAGGGATCGTACTGATCCGGCGTGAAGAATCCGCCTTCCTGCCCGCTCAGCTCTTTGTTGTTGGTCCACTTGCCGAAGCGGACGCCGTATTCGAGCGTGAAGTTCGGACGGATCTTCCAGCTGTCCTGCGCGAAGGCATCGTAGTCCCAATAGCGGAACTCGCCATGGGGCATGCCAGGCAGGGGCTTGCCGTCCCGCGCGGTGCCCTGGTTGAGCTCGGCCATACGGCCGACCAGCATATCGGCCGCAGAATTACCCGTGCCGGTCAAGTTTCCGCCATCAAATGCGAGCCGGCCGGACTCCTCGTTCTGGAAGTCCTGTTGCTTCTGTCCGCGCTCGATCGTGACGCCAAATTTCAATCCATGCGCGCCCATGAGCTTCGTCAACTTGTCACTGAATTGCAGCGAGTCGTTGTGAGCGTAGACGTTCGGCATGGCGGACCACTGATTGCCCACCTGTCCACTCCAGTGGACGATGTTGGATGGCAACTCGGGCCCGGTCGCATACGGGAACCCCGAGATCCCCTGGAAGGTAACGCCGCCCGCGCCCTGCGCGACAACGCTGGGGTCCTGCCAGAAGTTGTCGAGCGTCAAGCGCGTGTAGCTCACCACCGCCTCGTTCGTCATCGAGGGACTCAACACCGAGACGAGGTTACCGCTGTAAGATCGGCCGAGCGATTTCTCGATGTTGGGAGTCGGCAGCGCCACGTCACTCGGCGCCCACCAGCCGCCGCGCGGCCGCACCGTATCGGCCGGGTCGCGGGAGACGCGAACGAACGCTTTGGTGTTGTTATTGACGTTCCAGTCGAACCGTAGCTTGAGCTCTTCGCGGTTCTCCGGCTCGAGGGCACTGTAGACGTAGTTGAACTGATTCTTGTCTTCACTGTAGTTTGCGCCGGGATAGAGGCTGGCCAGGTACTGGCCCAGGGGCGTCAAGTACGGCCGCATATCGTTGTTCGGCGCCGGGCCTCCTGCCCCAGGAAAGCCTGCCGGAATTCGCAGCTGACCAGGCGCCAAATTGACAACCTTGCCGTCGGGCCCAGTTACCGTTGAGGGTTTCAGCAGCCCGGTTGTCGGGTCCACCTTGTACACCACGAGAGGCACGGCACCCTGATTCAGATTCGAGCCATGGTTGGAGAGCAGCTCGCTGAAGTCGCCGTTCCTCATCGCGTCCGAGTACGTGCGCGAGAAGCGGCTGCCAGAGTCGATCTTCTGCCGCTGCCATTCGTAGCCGACGAAGAAGAACAGCTTGTCCTTGTTCTTCGTGTAGCTGTCGCCGAAGAAGATCGGGCCGCCGACGTTGAAGCCGGGGTACTTGTAATTCGCCTTCGGCTTCTCGACGCCAGTGATCGAGTTCGATCGGTCGTTGGCGGCGAACTTCGAATCGCGGGTGTAGTAGTAGCCCACGCCGTGGAACTGTGAGGTGCCCGCCTTGGTGACCGCACTCACGTTCATGCCGCCGGCGCCGTATTCGGCCGCGAAGTTGGAGCTCTGGACCTTCACCTCCTGAACCATGTCGTTGTTCATCGACACCATCATTCCGCAGTTGCAGCCGATGTCGAGGAGGTTCGATCCATCGAGTTGCGCGGTGTTGCCCGACGATCGGATGCCGTTGACGGTATAGCTCGCGACGTCTTTGGCAGCGCCCGTCGACTCACCGATATTCGATTCGACGACCACGCCGGGAAGGATGCGCAACAGCTCCATCACGCTGCGTCCCATGATCGACAGGTTGTCGATTTGCTTGGCCGTGAGAACACCTTCGCGAGCGCCCGTCTCGGTCTGAATCACTTCCTGCTGCGCGGTGACGGTGACGGTCTCGGTCTGTTGGCCGACCTCGAGGCTGATGTCGACACCGCGGGTGTCATTCGGGCTCAGGCTGAGGCCCTGCTGCTCGTAGGTCTTGAATCCCGACAGCTCCACCTTCAAGGTGTAGGTGGCCGGAAAGACGACGAACTGGTACTGGCCTCGATCGTCGGTGACGGTGGTGAAGACGGCTTTGGTGCCGGCATTCGTGAGCGTGACGTCCGCGCCGGGCAGCACGCCGCCACTGGAGTCCTGGACGGAACCGCGAACCGTAGCGGTCGTCGAGGATTGGCCGAACACCGCGGGACTCAGTGCAACCAGTGCCGCAAGAGCCAAGGCACTAACCTGCACCGCCCGCCTTACGTGGTTCAAGCAAACATTACACATGGGTCTCCTCAGGGGGTCTCCGGAACGAGCGAGGTTTGACCACTTCTCACTGGGTGCGGAGAGTAATACACAAGTACTAGAAGCTGAGTCAAACCGAATCTTAACTTCGGATGGACCACTTGCTGACCACTTTCGCCCCAGTGGTAAACACTCTCCATGATGAGGTGCATGAGATC
>JBKOZS010000166.1:0-19815 GCA_046726015.1 Acidobacteriota bacterium | reverse complement strand
GCCGCTGCTGGTCGAGGGCGCCGAGATTCCGAAGATAGGCGAGCAACCGGTCACGGTCCGTGTCGGTCAGCGGCGGATCGAGTGACGCCTGTGACAGCGCCTTGCTCAACAGCTCCGCGATGTAGCCGTCGAAATCGGCCCGGGCCTCACGAAGTCGAATCCGGCGTCCCGCGAGCGTGCCCCTGGTCTGGTACAGATACGCGCTCTCACAATCGGGAACAAAGACTTCCGCCGGCACCTGCAGCTCGCGGCAGTAACCCAACGTGGTGTGGTGATGATGCGAAATCCGCATCGGTCCGGCGTTGAAGTACACTTCATCATCGAACGCGGCGGTCTGACTCGGGCCGTCCTGCTCGCTGACCGTGCCGCGACGCACGGTGAAAACACGACCGCCGGGGCGCGCGCGCGCCTCGAGCAGACGGCAGTCATAGCCCACTTTTCCGAGCTCGTAGGCGGTGGTCATCCCCGCGAGTCCGGCGCCGAGAATCACAACACGGACTCCGGATACTCGGCCGGTCAGGTCGAACGGCTCCTGTGCCGGCGCGGCGAGCAGGCCGAGACCGGTCATCGTCTCGTACACGAGCGAGGCCCCACCAGCTGCCGCAACGCGTGCCAGAAAGTGACGTCGTGTGAGATCCATCCTGCCTCCTTGATTGGCGGAAGCGGCGCTGCTGACGCGCCTGTCGTGGATCACCTTCTCTCGTCGGCACTCGCGTGTATCTTCGCGACTGGCGGAGTGTGGTGGCGGTCGACCTGCGTTGAAGTTAAACGGCGTCACAGGCCGTAACCCCGAGACGAACGCAAGAAGGTGCAGGCCTCTATCTTCCTGCTGCCTCGAGACGGATGTTGTCGACTCCCGCCCGCAACGGACCACGATTGTCTACACCTGCGAGGCGGAGCCGCACGGTCTGTCCCTCCCACTTCGATAGATCGACCGTCACGGCGAACGGCTCCCGGCGGTCTGAATCCCCGGGTGAGGTTCGGAAGACGTTCGCCAGCACATGCGCAACAGCCAGAGAATCAACCGGCGCGGACGGCGCGACGATATCAATGCGATACTGCTGATTCTCGCCAGTACTTTCGTAATCCAGGGTTTCCGGGCTGCTGAGCGGACCCGCATTCACGTAAAAGACAGTCAGGTGCAGCGTGTAACGGCCATCGAGCTTGACATCGCGATAAAGAATGCGTCTTCCCGGACCGTTCATGTCCGTCACTGCGGCAAACTTGCCTTGAGGCGGATCCGGGACCGCGAATGGGATGTTGGGGTCACTCTCAGACGGGTTCGGGGGAGTCTTGCCGTTCGCATAAACGAACCAGCCTCCGGCGCCGGTGCGCTCAATCTTCCAACTGGCCAGCGTGCCGGATTCGAAATCGTCAATCACGATCGCCGTCTGCTGTTGATCGCGCGTCGCAGGGAGCGGGGCGGACTGTGTCGAGAGGATCAACAACCCGCAAAGTCCTACACGTTTGCAGCGTGACGGAGTGGCGGTGAGCAAGCGACGAGCGCAGATGCGTGGCATTGCACTCCTTCCTCGATCTTCGACATGCTCGGAGCAAGCTTTACGAACCGCTCCGGGCGGACCGCAGCATCGGCGCGAGCAGGACGCGGCGATCATAGCCGACGGTGGCATGCGGGGTCATTCTCTTGCTCGTCTGGTAAACGCCTCGGCGACCTGTAGAGCGAACGGGTTAACGCCGCTGGCAGCTGACACGTTGGCTGCGGCGGCGATCGCCAGACCGAGATCCGGGAACGTCAGGAGTGAGACGGTGCCGCCCATGGGGCTGCCACGGTGACTGACCATCCGTGCAGGCTCGCCGGCGAGCTGGACACTCCCGACCGTCCAGCCCAGCGCGTATGTCGTGGACGCTCCAGACACGAGGCGCGTCGGCGTCTGGAACGCGGCGATTGTCTCCGCCTTCAACAGCCCGGGCTTTAGCAGCGCGGAGCCGAGTCGCACGAGGTCCGTCGGCGTGGAGAGAAACGCGCCAGCGCCGGCCAGACAGGAGTAGTCCGGGCGCGACGCCTTCTTGACGCCGAGCCGGATGCCGAAGACCGACCTCGGAGACGATGTGACACCGTCGAGGACTTCGGTCTCCGCCACGACGGTGCGGTTCATGGCGAGTGGCTCGAACACCTGTCGGACCATGAAACGAGTAAATGGCTCCCCGGCCGCCCCCTCGACGGCCGCGCTCACCAGAACCCAGCCATAGATCGAGTACCGGTGCTGCGTGCCCGGCTCGAACAGGAGCGGGTCGCCGGCGACGAGCGCAACCCCCTCGTCGAGGCTCGCACAGTGTTCGACCGGCATCGCGTCGTTGTTGTCGCCGCGGATGCGGTGAACGCCGGCGACGTCGCCCATCAACTGGCGCGTCGTGACCGTCCATTGCTTCTCAGGGTACGCCGGAACATAACGCTGGAGCGGCGCATCGAGATCAAGGCGCCCCCGGTCGTGCAGAAGGGCGACGCCGACCGCCGTCAACGGTTTTGAGAGGGCGCCGAGACGGACGCGCGTGAGCGGCGTTATCGGCGTGCGGCTATCCACGTCGGCCCAGCCGAAGCCTTCGGCCCAGACGATCTCGCCATGGACGGCGACGGCCACCGAGAGGCCCGGCAGGTTGTCACCTGCGACCAGTGCGCGCGCGAGCCGCCTGGATTCCTCCACGGAGCCCGCGTACCGTCCGGGGTGCGCGGCGGCCACCGTTGACGGCACCGCCGCCGCATCTTCGTGAACGGACATCGTGGACACGAGCCAGACGGCTCCGCCGACCACGACCAGCATGACGGCAAAGAGGACGGCGAGCGCAGCCTCCGCACGCCCGCGTGTCGATCTCACGCCCACGTGCTCCCGCCGTTGGGTCCTGGCAGCCCGTAGATGCCCGCCGACATCGTGAGCGCGACAACGTGGGCGACTCTACGGATGCCCATATCCGCCAGTCTACACAGATAACTTTGTAATGTAAAGTTTACGCTCAGCTGAATCGCTGATGCCCACTCTCGCTGGCCAATCGGCGTTGATGATTTACGTGCCCGTTCGGGGGAGCGCCGGCCGCTGTTCGTGCGCGCCGCCCGCGATCCGCACACGTTGGTGCCCGCGATCACGCGCACGATACGCGAGATTGCGTCGGACCAGCCGATCGAGCGCGCCGCGACACTCGAGGAGGTACGCGCCGAACTGCTATCGCCGGATCGAGTCAACCCCGATTCCGACGACCGCTTTCGCCGTGCCCTGCGGGGCCGGGGCGGCCGGCGGGTTCGTGCTGTCGAGCGAGAATGCCTTACTCTGGCTTCACGTTTTCCGCCCTTGGCCCTTTCGGACCTTGACCAACCGTGAATGACACGCGCTGTCCTTCACGCAAGTCATCAAACCGTATCCCGACGCAGCCGGACTGATGAAAAAAGTACTCCGTGCCGTCAGCCGCAGCGATGAATCCGAAGCCCTTGTCAGTCTTGCGTTTGATTGTGCCGGTCGTCGACGCCATAAATTGATGCTCTCCAATCGATCGTGTTTGAAGCTCGCGCGCCTAGATCATATCTCTCGGCGCGACAGAATAGCGTCGTTTCATTCCATTCGGCGACAGGCGACACAAACACTCAGGAGTTTGCTTCAAAGCGCTCCGCGCACGATAAGCTGAGCCATCAGAACTGACATCATTACGCCCATAGTCCCTTGGCGACCAACAGTGCGCGGGACGTCGGCGGGTCGACGCAGGGCGGGTCTAAAGACCCGCCCTACTGAGTTTAATCACGGCTGATGATCGGGCATTGACGATGAAACCGGCGGCGGCGAACGGCGCACCGCCGGGTCCGGTGACGATGCCCTTCTGCGCGAGGTTGATGACCTGTCCGAAGTCGGTCTGCCGAACATTGTTGCCGGCGGCGCCCGCTCGTGCACTCCATGCCGCTGGGTGGACATCCCACAGCGGGCTGTAGCGTCCCTGAGACGGATTCCAGAAGAGCCCTTCAGCGGATCCAGTCCATCAAGGAGCGCCGAGCAGCTCCACGCGTGCAGGCGCACAGCGTCGCCGTGCGTCCGCACAGGTTGCGCGGAGGTCGCACGCGCCGCGTCGAAGTACCACCACCAGACAGCGAACGCGATCGCCATATGAGTGCCGCGCAGAGCCTGAGGCGTGCTCTGGAGCGTTTCACTCGCGCCGAGCTGACGCGTAGGACGCTATTGCTTGCTGGAATCTTGCCCGCCATTGATAGACAAACCTTCATCCATTACCGCTGATCGGCATCGCGACGCAGCTGAAAGCGCTCCGTCTCCGCGCGTTTGTGCTTTCATGCGTCCCGCATCGTTCTCGGTGACACGGTTTCGTCAGGTGCCGTGCGATCGCCGAAATGTCGGCACACGCCCAAGTGTCGGTTGCCGCCTGTTTGCGGACAGATTGGCGCGATATTCGCACTAGGAGGATGCGACCCTGAGCAGCCGCCCCAGTACCGAAAGGCAACAAGGACTTCGCCGGCCAAAACGTCCATGCCGTCGTCATACCAGGAAAAGAGAGTGCGGGCCGCTGGCATCTCGTGCGCTGAGGATTCCCGTGAACACCGAGACGTCGCCAATGCATCCGTTTAGCGAATACGCGCGCTTGATCCTCGACCGAATGGAACCGGATCGCCGGTACGAACCGCAGGATCTCCGGGCGTTTGTCCCCGACACCAGCATTGAACGTCTACGCGAGATCATGCACGAGCTGTGGGTTAACCGTCAGGTCGAGCGTGCCGGGTACTCAGCCTGGCGGCGTCATCGCTCCGCACCACCTCATGTTCCTCATTCGATTTCCCGCGAGATTAAAGTCGTCAAACCGGAAGACTTGTTCGATCACGCCACGTTCCCGGACTTTTTCAAGTAGAACTGCACGACGGGCGCCGACGATCGAGTGGACGGATCACTCGTACCTAAGTGCCGTCATCGGATCGATCCTCGTCGCCCGGCGCGCGGGCAAATAGGACGCGATCGAGGTCACCGACACAAACAGCGCAACCACGGCGAGATAGGTCAGCGGATCAAGAGGCGTGACGCCATACAGCATTCCTTCGATATATCGCGTCAATGCGATCGCGCCCGCCAATCCGATGCCGATGCCAATGCTGGTAAGCCGCAGTCCCTGACGTAGCACCATTGCGAGGACGTCCCGGCCTGTGGCGCCCAGGGCGGTTCTGACACCGAACTCTCGAGTACGTTGCCCGACGGTGTAGGCCAGTACTCCGTAAATGCCAACCGCGCTCAGCAACACGGCTATCGCCCCAAACACGCCCATGACGGCTGCATAGAACCGCTGGCGCGTGAGCGAAGACGCCACGAGTTGTTCCATCGGGAGCATTGCGTCGATCCCGACGTTGGCATCCACGCGGCCGATCAGTGAGCGCACCGTGGTCATCAAACGGGCGGGCTCGCCATCCGTTCGTACGACGAACGACAGGAAACCAAACGCGAGGCGTTCCTGCGCTGCAACGGGCATCTGCCTCGCCTGCGTCAGGGCGAGCACTTGACGATAGTCGACGAAGAACTGCGGAACGGGCTCCCGATCGAGGCGCGCCTGCCGCATGTCGTCGACAACACCGACGACTTGCTGTGGCGGCAGGTCTATTCGGCCATCCAGGTGTACCAGCTGTCCCACAGGATCGTCGCTCCCAAAGAACCGCTTTGCGAGCGAGCGATTGACGACGAGGACAGGCGGCGCGCCGCCATCATCACGCGGCTCAAGCCAGCGGCCAGCCAGTAGACGCACACCCATTGTCGGGAGAAAGTCGTGGCTTACGGAGCGGATTTGAGGGGCGTCGGGAATGCCACGCATCTCCTCCGGCGTACGCCCCGGCGGAACGAACACGCCGAAGTGATCGACAAGCGCGAGCAGTGGGCCGGCGTACGTGAAGCCCGCGCCCTGAACACCCGGCATTCTGCGGAGTTCCCCGAGCAGTTCCTCGATGAGCATGGCCTTCCGTGGTGTGGTGTACTCCTGGGGTATGACCAGGTAGAACGTGAGCAGCCCGGAGGCGTTCCAGCCCGGATCCACACGTGCGAGCCTGTTGAAACTGTTGACCAGCAGCCCCGCCCCGACCAGCAGCATAGTCGCCGCTGCCAGCTGACCGGCCACGAGCAGGTTGCGCAGGCGAGTGTCGCTGCGCACACCGCTGGCCCCGCCGCTCGCCCCCCGTACGCCGATCGCCTGAACGTGATCGATCCGTGAGAGTCTCACCACCGGAATAACGCTAATCACGAGGGCTGTGAACGCTGACAGCCCGACGGCGATCGCGAGCATGCGTCCGTCCACCACGAGCTCGTGGAGGCGTGGGATCATGGTTCCACCCCACGAGATGAGAAACGGCCCTTGCGGGTTGGACGACGCCAGACTTCGCAGCACCTGCACACCGCCGACGGCCAGCAGGGATCCGGCGCCTCCGCCGATCGCGCATAGGATGACGCTCTCCGTCAGCAGCTGTCTGGCTATACGTGAGCGGCTGGCGCCTATCGCCAGGCGAACGGCAATTTCGCGATGGCGTGCCGTTCCTCGTGCCAGCAGCAGGGTCGCGACATTTGCACAGACGATGAGCAGCACGACGCCAACCGCAAGCGCCAAGGTCGTGAGTGCAGTCCGACTCGCGGCGATTGCCTGCTCTTTGATGGGTTCGACATCGAAACGGCGCGCTCCCTGAGGAAGGGGCTGCGACAGCGGACCGGAAGACGGTTTCGGGCGCAGCGCCTCGCCAAGCACATTTGCTTCGTCTGTGGCCGCTTCGGCTGAGACGCCGTCGCGCAACCGGGCGATCAGAGAGCCCGATCCGGGCCATGAAAGAACCGGCGAAGCCGCAGTGATTGGCGCCCAATAGTCGCAGTACGGGACCGGAAAATCGAACTCGCGAGGCATGACGCCCACGATTGTCAGCGGTGTACCATCCAGAAATCCCGCTTCGAATCCTTGCGTCTTGAGCGCTACCGTTCGGCCGATGATGCCTGGGTCGCCGTGAAAGTACCGCTGCCATGCGCCGGCGCTGATGACGACGGTGTTCGAGCCCGCTGCCCGATCGCGCGCGTCGAGCGTGCGTCCGAGCAGCGCGTTTGCGCCGAGTATCGAAAAGATGTTCGATGATACGAGTGCGCCACTCAAACGCGCCGACCCCTCCGGTATGGGCATCAAAGTAGTGGGCGGAGTGATCGTGTACGCCAGGTCGGCCAGCGTCGTGCTTCGCGCACGCCACTCCACCATTTCCGACCAACCCATGCTGGTCCGGCGCAGCAGTGGGGCCCCTGCGCTCCTGGGGGCGGCGCGCTCGACAATCCGCACGAGGCGATCGGAGTCGCGATAGGGCAGGGGCTGCAGCAGCACAGTATTGACGACGCTGAAGACGGCGGTGGTCACACCGATGCCGAGACTCAGCGTGATGACCGCGGCAGGCGTGAAGCCACGGCTCCGCGCAAGCGATCGACCGCCGTACCTGAGATCACGCCAGGTGTCTTCCCAGATCGAAGTCCACCCCACATCGCCGACAGCATCCCTGACGGCCAGCGCGCTGCCCATCTCGAGCCGAGCGGTCCGCGTCGCCTCCTCGCGTGACATGCCGGACTGCATCTTGTGCGCGACCGAGGCCGCCAGGAAGGTATCGAGCTCGTCGCTCAGGTCGTCATCCGTCCTGCGCCGGCGTACGAGCACACGGATGTCGTGGATGAATCGGCGGAGTATCCGCATTACAGCTCTCCGAGAGAGGCTTTGAGCACGCGGGCGATTGCAGCCGTCTGACGCTGCCAGTCCTTTGTGGTCTTGGCGAGCGTCTGGCGGCCTCGTAGGGTCAGCGAGTAGTACTTCGCGCGCCGGCCGTTTTCGGTCGTTCGCCACTCAGCGGCGATTTCGCCATCCCGCTCGAGACGCCGGAACGCAGGGAAGAGCGAACCGGCGTTGACCCGCAACGCACCGCGGGTGATCTGCTCGAGCCGTACACCAATGCCGTAGCCATGCATCGGCTCGAGGGCGAGCGTCCGCAGGATCAGCATGTCGAGCGTGCCCTGGACGAGCCCACTCGGATTCTCGCTTTCACCCATCGCTTTCCTCTCTTGGCCGTCTAGAGGAGGCGAGTCTATGCTCTATATCTAGATTGTCAAGAGGAAGTTGGCAAGGACGACTGAGCAGGCCGTGGATCAGAGCCGCACCAGCGGCGGCGAACGAGACCCGCTATTCCGGTACTGATCAAGATGAGCGCTGACGGTTCTGGCGTCGTGGCCGCGGGTGTTGACGTGAACAACGCAAAGGCGCGATCGTGAGAAAACGGAGCCGGTTTGTCGGATACTGAGCCCGTAATCTCAGCTGACCTGTCGTCTCCACCCTGCCCGTCCCGCCAGAACCACTGTGGCGGAAACGCCACGGTCAGCTGGATAGACATCCAGTATTTCGTGTTGGCCGCTGCATCAAATGGGATGCCTAGGTCTGTGCCATAGCGAAACCCGGTGAACAACGTGTCACTCTCGACGAAGCGCTCGAATGCCGACCCGGGGGTTCTGTAAGAGCGCAGCAGCTGGCCAGGTAGACCTGCCTGATCTGACCAAAACGCAATCAACGACTCCACGACCGGTTCGTGAACAGGCGCAGAGTAACTTCCGAACCACTCCACTCTGTTGAGCGACGCATTTGTGGGAAGAATGAAGTTGTCGAAGCCGGTGAACTGGAACGGCAAGACGTTTGTCGGATCCCGTTGGGAAGCGCTCCCGCCGAGGTTACCAGCTGGTCGCTGGATGTAGATGGGATCGGCGAATGCCCGGTCTGTCGCGGCCGGCCATGTTAAGAGGAGGAGAATTCCCCGTCCCACGAGTCCCAGATGTACGGACCCCCGTTTCATTGTTACCTGCTTTCCTGAATGGAAGCCGGCCGCGTGGACGAGTCGTGCAGCATGACTGCAAGATAGTGACCCGCTTTTCGACGTCGTGATCGTGCGCGTTTGCAACTGACAGGCGGCAGTTTTGAGAAATCCACTACGACAAGTTGGCAGATCAATCCGCAAGAATGGGGAGCGTTGCGATCGGCCACTGGTGGGGCAGTGCTCAAACATTAGCGCCGAACCAAACCGCACTCCGCCGTGAATTGATCGATCGCTCGTTGGCCTAATCCAGCCAGCCGCTTCATGCGCATCTGGATGTAGTGCTCATCGGAGCATAACGCCGCTGAGATCCGCGAGACGGTCGTCGCCGATGGCGGTCCGAGATACAGCAGCGCGTCGTAGTAGACGAGCTCGCGCTGCTGAAGCCGCGTTCTTCGAAGCACCACCAGGCTCGGAACGGGCAAGGAAGTCACATTCGCCTGAAGGGAGCCCATTCGCTCCGATCCAACGAATCACGAGGCGGTCGATCCGACTCGGTCGTGATCCATAATCACCGCACGATGGGTAGCGAGGTTCGACTTGCCATCCGACGTCTGGCACAAGAGCCAGCACTGACGCTCGCTGCCGTCTCCACCCTCGCGCTGGGAATCGGCGCCTGCACCGCGATGTTCAGCATCGTCGAAGCGGTGCTGCTCAAGTCGATGGACATGGCGCAGCCGCACCGCCTGGTCGTGATGTGGCCGCAGATCGGGGACACCGCCGGCGAGTTCTCCTACAACGCGTATCGGGAACTCAGTCGGCAGTCCGCGACTTTCGAGCGCGTCGCGCTCAACGCATCCGCGAACTGGCCGGTTCCCGTTGACATCGTGTTGCCCGATGGTGGCCGCACGCGCGCTACTCAGTGCGCCGTGTCGGAGACGTTCTTCGATGTGCTTGGGGCGCGACCGCTCCTCGGACGGACCTTTCAAGCCGGTGAGGATCGTCCGGGCGCACCGCTGGCGATCGTCGTGAGCGCCGCATTCTGGAGGACGAAGCTCGGTGGCGATCCGGGAGTCGTCGGCCGCAGGCTGACGATCGGCCGCGATGCCTGGACCATCATCGGCGTTATGCCGCCGGAGTTCTTCTATCCGGCCGGTGCCGACTTCTGGACACCCGCCGCGACTCTCCTGGCCCTCACGTCAGCCGGCAAGTCACCTGCCGCTCTCGAAGAGGTCCTCAATACCGTTGGGGCATTCCACGTGCTGGCTCGACTGAAGCCTGGCGTGTCGCTGCCACAAGCCCAGATGGATGCGACGCGCCGCTTGAAGAGCGTGAAGCCGGACGTCTCGGTACGCGTCGCTGTCAGACCTCTACTCGATCACGTCTTTGGAACCGCGCGTCGCGCGCTCTGGCTGCTCATGGGCGCGGTCGGTCTCGTGCTCGTCATCGCGTGCGCGAATGTCGCTGGACTTCTGGTTGCTCGCAACGCACTCCGCTCGCGCGAGCTTGCCGTACGGCGCGCCCTGGGCGCGGCGACATGGCAGCTGGTCAGGCACAGCCTGGTCGAGGCAGGCGTGCTCGCCGCGGCTGGCGGCATGGTCGGCATGGCGATCGCGGCCGCGGCTCTTCGCGCGCTGCTTGCGCTCAGTCCGGCCACGGTCGTTCGCTTGTCAGAGACGCGAGTGGATGCCGTCGTACTCGCCGCATGTCTGCTGATTACCGCAGCGGTGACGGTCGGCGTTGCCTTGGTCCCTGCAATGCAGTCGAAACGGTCCGCCGTGCTCAGCTCGATGAACGTGCTCTCGATGCGAGACCCGGGACGCGGGATTCGTTCGGACACACGCCGCGTGCTCGTCGTCGTGCAGGTGGCGATCACGCTGACCTTGCTCGTGGCGAGCGCACTCGCGGCACAGAGTTTCATGCAGCTGGCGGCGGTCGACCTCGGATTCGACCCCGCGAACGTGCTGACGCTCGATATCGGTCGGCTGGACCAATCACGATATTCGACGGACGCCGCGCGACAACAAGCCGTTGACGACCTGGTGACCCGACTCGGACGTCTTCCAGGCGTGCAGTCCGCCGCAGCCGTGCTCAACCGTCCCTTCGCCCATGGCGTGATCGGATGGGACAGCGCCTTGCTGCTCGAAGGACAAGCGGATGTCGACTCCACATGGCTGAAAAACCCGATCGTGAACTTTGAAGCGGTCACGTCAGGGTACTTCCGATCGATGGGTATTCGTTTGCGCCGTGGACGCGACTTTGCTTCGACAGACCGAGTGGCCGCGCCGCTCGTTGCCGTCGTCAGCGACAACCTGGCGACACGACTGTGGCCGGCGCAGAATCCCATCGGAAAACGACTGCTCGAGTCGTTCGGGCGCGCAAGAGACGGCCATCCGTCGCAGTGGCGCACGGTCGTCGGCGTCGTCGCTGCCGCCCACTATCGAGAACTGGACTGGCCGAGATTCGACTTCTATGTTCCTCTGGCGCAGGCTGAGAGCTTTATTCCTGAACATATCGTCGTCAGGACATCTGGCAACCCACACGGGTTGGTGCCGGCGGTCGCCACGGTGTTGTCGAATGTCGATCCGCAACTCACCGCCATGGATGTGACGACGATGGACGACGTGGTGCGTCAAGTCCGAGCGCCGTGGCGGTTCAACATGCTGTTGTTCAGCGTGTTTGGTTGTCTGTCGATCGGGCTCACGGTCATCGGTATTGCTGGACTGATCATCTCGACGGTGAACTGGCGGCGGCGGGAAATTGGCGTGCGGCTGGCCTTGGGCGCGCAGACGCGGGACGTCGTGTCATTGATTGCAATTCAAGGAGCCAAGTTGATCGGTGTCGGGGTCGCACTGGGTGTGCTGTCGTCGCTGCTGGCGTCGCGCCTGCTGTCGAGCCTGTTGTTCGGTGTCGCAGCCACCGATTCGCGAACGCTCATAATGGTGGCGGCCAGCGTGCTCGCCTTGGGTGTGCTCGCCTCCTATCTACCGGCGCGCCGTGCTGCGACGCTGGATCCTTGCCGCATCTTCCGCGAGGAATGATTGACTGCGGCACAGCATTACTACGTCGCGCCCGGCCGTTCATAGCTCGCGCATACGAGAGAGGCGTTCACGACCAAGTTCCGAATTAGATGGAGCTACGTTCCTTGGGGCGCTTACCAAATCGATATGCGTCGAGTGGTGTGCGCCGATATGACAAGTCTACGGACGATTCGTTCACATCGCGCTGCATCTAAAGCGCTGACGCCCGGGCGCCCTTTCGGTCTTGATCCCTCTCGCTGCTCGCATTGCTGACCACGCCGGCGGTTGCCCACAACTGCCGACGACCGCGCAGCTCGCATGCGCTCCGCTCATCACTTCTGAGTCGCCTTGTGGCGAACCATTGAGCGGTCGCATATCCGTAAACACTACGGCGTCACACGTTATCAATCCGCACGCGAACAGTTGCCGAACCTGACGCTGGGCACTTGCTTTGCCCAACCATCGTAATGGTAACCGCGTCTTGACGACTCGTCCTTCTATCTGTTTGACCTGATATGCAGCCGCTTCAGGTCGGGAGCTCACGACCTCAACCAACGCCGACCCGGCGGAGTGGAAAGCTGCACCATCGTCAGCTGCGCAACCTGTTCCAAACTCCGGCTGTTCACCGAGTTGAGTACAGCGATCTTAGGTAATGCCGCCAACGCGGGCCGCGGTTGGGGTGGGCGGTCTGCTCGACAGCCTGGACATTCGGAAACGCTATTCCACGTGCCATCGGAATTGGCAACCCGTCCAAGGGCCCTAATACTTCCTATGCCTAGCAACGTGCAGTTGGCCGCGAAACTGCTGTTCTGATCGGCATCAGCGCGCAGATCGCGAAAGTCGGCGTCGAGGAGAAAGCGGCCGCGTGGACGCATGTAGAGAGATTCAGGCGCGCGCGGGCGCGCGTATGTCTCGCGGATGGCCTCAACGATGCTCCGGTGCAGCTCGGGATCGGGGTCATCGAGCAGCCGCTTCAGCGAGGCGACGCCTTCGTCCGTGGCGGTCGCAATCGCCTGGACGGCTTGAATCCGCGCCGGCTCGCCGGTCGTTTCCGCGAATCGCGATTAGCCGTGGCATGAGGCGATCGTCGCCGTACAGCGTCGCACCGAACGCGGCCGTCGGCCAGCTCGATCGTCGATCGTCTGAAGTGATCATCAGTCGATCCGCAGCGCAGCGATCGGGTTGATTCGGCTGGCGCGCAACGCCGGCACGCCGCAGGCCACGAGCGCCACCGCGCACAGCAGCACGGTGGCGGCCGCGAACGACGTGGCGTCGTGCGCGGTGACGTCGAACAGCAGGCTAGTGAGCAGCCGCGTCGTCGCGAACGCCGCCGGCAGGCCGATCACCAGCCCTGCCGCGACGAGGGTCATGCCCTGGCGGACGACCATCCGCAGGACGTTGCCGCGCGACGCGCCGACGGCGAGGCGGATGCCGATCTCCGGCGTGCGCCGCGACACAGAAATCGCCAGCACGCCGCCGATGCCGACGGCGGCGAGCAGCAGCGCCGCTCCGGCAAACGCGCCGAGCAGCGCCGCGTTCAGACGCTGCGGCGCCGCCGAGACGCCGACGATCTCGTCGAGCGTCTGCACGCCGGTGACAGGCAGCGCCGGGTCGAGACGGTGGATCTCCTCGCGAATCGCGCCGACGACCGAGAGCGGCGCGACTTCCGTCCGCACCATCAACTTGATTCCGCGGAAGAAGCCGAGGACGCTGCTCGCGAGCAGCGAGTCGGCAAGCTGCGTCCATGGCTGCCACGTCTGCGGCTCGGTTTGCGCCGCCAGTCCGGACTGCTTCAGATCGCCGACGACGCCGACGACGCGCATCCACGGCCCGTGCGTCCGCGCGTTGCCCCACGCAATGCGCCGTCCGACCGGATCTTCGCCCGGCCAGTAACGCGCCGCCATCGTCTCGTTGATGACGACCGCCGGCTCGGACGTTGCCGTGTCGGCTGGTCCCACCGGACGGCCGCGGACGATGCGCACGCCAAGCGCCTCGAAATAGCGCCCCATCACCCAGTCGTTCGCGACCGTGTGCGGCAGGGACGCCGTCGCGGGTGATGGATTTTCGATTGTGAACACGCGCCGTTCGCGCACCGTCAACGGCAGATCGGTGGAGCCGCCGACGTCGGCGACGCCGGGCAGCGCCGCCACCCGATCGAGCAGCGTGCCGTAGAACCGGCGCACGCTGGGCCCGTCTGGATACCCGCTCACCGGCAGACTCGTCGCCAGTGAGACGACGCGATCGCCGCGGAACCCGGGATCGACCGAGATCACCTTGACGAAGCTGCGCACGAGCAGCAGTCCCGCCGCGAGCAGAATCACCGCGCACGCGAACTGTAGCGTGACCAGCGTCGCCAGCGTACGCCGCTGCCGCACGCCGGCGCTGGCGTTGCGGGCTCCCTCCTTCAGCGTCCCCGCCGTGTCGTGACGCGCCGTCTCGAGCGCAGGGAGCAGACCGCACACGAGCGTCGCGGCCACCGCCGCGAACGCGGTGAACGCGAGCACGCGTCCGTCGAGCGCGATCTCGCCGGCCCGCGGCAATTCGCGAGCGATGGACGTGACGGCCAGGCGCTGGGCGCCCCAGGCCAGCGCCAGCCCGCACAGCGCGCCCGCCCCTGCGAGCAGGCCGCTTTCGACGAGCACCAGCCGGATCACGCGTGCGCGTCCCGCGCCAAGCGCGGTGCGGATCGCGATCTCGCGCGTCCGCGCCGCCGCGCGCGTCAGCATCAGGCACGCGATGTCGGCGCAGGCGATGAGCAGCAGCACGCCGACGGCGGCGAGCAGCACGACCAGCATCCGCCGCACCCCGCGTACCACGTCGTCACGCATCGGCGCAGCCCTGGTGGTGATGGGGATCGCCCGCAGATCCGCCGGGTAGACGTCCGCGATCAGCTGTTTCGTGACCGCCACCGCCTCGGTCGCTGCCTGCTGCGGCGTCGCGTCCAGCTTGAGCCGCCCGACGACCGTGTTGTTGTACATCGCGCCGAACGCGCCGAGTTCGCCGCGCGTGAAGGAGATCGGCACGTAGATCTCTGCCGGGACATTGTTGATGTGCGGACCGCGGTGCGGGAACGTGAAAGCCGCCGGCATCACCCCGACGATGGTGTACGGACGGCGGTCGAGCGACACCGCGCGGCCGACGACGCCCGGATCGGCGCCGAACGCGCGGCGCCACAAGCCATCCGAGAGCAGCGCGACGGGCTGGCTTCCCGTGTCCTCGGCCGCGGTGAAGTTGCGTCCGAGCGCGGGCTCGACTCCCAGCACGTCGAGCAGCGCCGCCGAGATTCGGGCCGCCGGGATTCGCTCCGGCTGCTGAACCCCTGACAGCTCGAACTCCGCCGTCCTGAACGCGCCGAGCTTTTCGTAGTTGTGGGCTCGCTCGGCGAATGCGGCGATGTCGGGCGGTGAGAAGCCGAACGGCGTCGGCTGCGACGCGATGCCCTCGTAGAGCACCATCAGGCGATCGGCCTGAGGGTAGGGCAGCGGCCGCAGCACCAGCGCGTTGACGACGCTGAAGATCGCGGTGTTGGCGCCGATCGCCAGCGCCAGCGTAGCGACGACCAGCGCGGCGAAGAGTGGAGCGCGTCTGAGCAGACGCGCGGCATGGCGGACGTCGTACAGGATCGACTGCATCGGCGGATCTCCTGGAGGGGTTTGAGGATTGGCATCGCGCCGCACCAGCGTCGCCGCCGACACGGCGTCGATTGCGATGCGGACTGCCGTTGCCGTTGCGCCTGCGCCGCGGCGACGCTCGCGATCGGCGCACGCGATCATCGCGGCGGCGATCTCGTCGCCGTAGCGCTCGCGGTACGGGCGGGGGTAAAGCCGGACGAGCGCCGCGATCCACCAGGGGTGACGCATGGCTCAGGCCTTGAGCAGCTTCTTGCGGCGCGCGGTCTCGACGAACGACGCCAGCCGTGCCGCTTCGGCGGCGCAGGCGCGCTTGCCCGCCGCCGTGATCCGATAGAACCGCGGACGGCCGCCGCCGCTCTCCGCGCCCCTCGGCGCGTCCACCTCGATCAGCAGTCCCGTCTCAGCGAGCTTCGCCAGGTTGCGGTACAGCATGCCCGGCCACAGCTTCATCTGGCCGCCGGTGCGCTCCAGGACGTCGTTCATGATGCCAAGCCCGTGTCGATCCTCGTCGGCGAGCGAGAGCAGAATCTGGAACCAATGTGGCGGGAGCGCCTCGACCATGGCGGTATATCTCTACACGTTTATACCTCCAGAGTCAAACAAGGCCGACGGCGTACAGCGCTGCGCGATTGACGCCAGTCGTGGGGCGTCGTCCGCCAGGTAGTCAGCGAATGTCTCGTGCTAGCGCTTGCCGGCGTGCACTCGACCCGTTGGTTGGAGCGAGCGGCTGCCAGAACTGGACGAGCACCACCGGCCGCGCAATGGTCGGCCACAGCAACAAAGTCGGCGGCATCGGTGGCGACCGTGCGCGCTCGTGGAATTCCGCGCACCTATCGGAAGGATGTGCCGTGCCCGCCCTGCAGAAACTCGGAAGCGCCGGACTCGTGTACTGCTTTGCTGTGGACTGACGCTCCTCAGAGGGCGGCGTTGCGACGGTTCCGCAGCGACCGCCGGCACAGGCGAGTGAGAATAGCCGATGCTTTGGTAAACGCTACGGCGTCTATCGAGAGTAAGGCGGCAGGCTCACGATCGAAGGCTGGATACCGAAGTTTCGATCGCCCGGCGCCATGGCGGTGTGCGCCGACGCGTCCACGTCGGCATAAAGGCAATGCTCGTTGATTGCTTACTCCTCTCGAAGAGCCACTGATGGATCGAGCCGCGCAGCCCGTGCGGCTGGCACGTAGCTCGCCGTGGCGCCGATCGCAATCCAGATGAGTCCGACAATCACATGCATGGATAAGGGCGTCGGGCCGATGTTCTCGCGTACGGACGCCACTATGCCGGTGAGTATCGTCGTGAGAAATTCGCCGATGGCCACTCCCACCACGACAATCGCCAGAGCGTTGCCGACGACACCGCGAAAGACGTTCAGCCGAGTGGCCCCCAATGCCATCCGTAGACCGATTTCTCGCGTGCGGAGGCTGACGCGATAGGCGATCGCGCCGTACAGGCCGACCGCAGCGAGGAGTAACGCCAGGACGCCCAGCCCAATCAAGATGCTTGTGATCCATTGAAGCTGACCGAAGGAACGCGCGACGTGCACACTGAGTGGCTGCACCGTGTACACGCGAATACCCGGCGCGAGCTCGAGCAGCGTGCGCCGCACCGTCTCCGTGAGACGCGCCGGATCGGTCGTGGTGTCCAGCAGTACGGCCACGAGCGCACCCGCGTCACGTGCAGTGAAGCGGCGATAGAGATGCGGCTGCGCCGGCTCGCCGACCGCACGAATCGAGGAGTCGCGGACGACGCCAATGACGAAGGCCGGTTGCGGATTGTCGCATCCGATCATGAAGCGCTCGCCAACAGCCGATCGGTCTGGCCAGAGTCGGCGCGCAAGGCTCTCGGTGACGACCGCCGTGTCTGGCGTCTGGTCGCTCGCGGCAAATGACCGCCCGGCGACACGCTCGATGCCCATGGTCTCGAAATACGCAGGATCCACCGCGCTGCTCGTCACGCGCACGGGCGAGTCCGGAGACCGCGATGCACACTCCGACCCGGCAGGAATCAGTGGCAACGACGAGGTGAGGGCGGCCTGGCGCACACCGGGAAGAGCCCGCAACCGGTCGAGAGCTTGTGCATACAACTCCCGACGAGCGTCGGGTGCGACAGGCGGCGACGGGAGAAACGTATAGGCATAGAGCCGGCCGGCCACACCGAAGCCTGGATACGTCGCGCGCAGTCGCAGCAGCTCCGCGACGAAGCTGGCCGCGATGAACAACAGGACCAGGGACATCACGACCTGCGCGACGAGTCCTACCGGCCTTCGCCGAGCGCTGGCACCCACGCTGCCCTGGACGGGCACCATGCGGGATATCCCGGACACGCGCCACGCCGGGAGCAAGCCACAGAGCACCGTGGTCACGGCGCAGATGCCTGCGGCAAACACGAGTGCACGCCAATCGAGCGACAGATCGAGCTGAACGGCGAAGATACCGGCAGCCAGCGGCACCGAATGTTCCAGGACGTTCCCGACCCACAGGGCGAGAACGACACCGCAGAGCGTACCGCCAGCGGCGAGGACAAGGGCCTCAGTCAGTAGTTGCCGGAGTAGCCGGGCTCGTGAGGCACCGAGTGCACGCCGAACCGCGAACTCACGCTGGCGAAGGGCGCCTCGCGCCAGCAAGAGATGGCCGACGTTCACGCACGCAATCATCAGCACCATGGCAACGATAGCCCCCATGAGGGCTGATAGCGTTTGCGCGAGACGCCGACTCCCGGGACTGGGAAGTGTCCCCACGGCGTCGGCCACCAGCGGGGCGGATACTTCCGCCGTGGACCCGCTGCGGCCGCGCATCTGAATGTCGAGGGCGTTCAGTTCGGTCGTTGCTTCCCTCGCAGTGGCACCCGGGCGGAGATGGCCAAAGAACATCAGCATCCGCGCAAGCCGTCGCTCTTCCGCCTCGGTCGCAGGCCGAAAGCGCGTCTCGAGGGGCACCCAGAGATCGGTTCGTAGCGGTGCGCGTACGCCTGTGAATTCGCGCGGCGCGACCCCGACGATCGTGTACGAATCTGTCCCCGATTGGATGGCGCGCCCCAATACGTCCGGGCGACGATCGAAGTAGCGCTCCCAGATGGCATCGCTGATCACAGCAACCGGTTCACGATCGTCGACGAACCAGCGCCCCAGGGACGGCCTGACCCCGAAGACATCAGCGTAGTTTCTGCTGGCGACCTCGGCGCCGATGAACTGGCTTTCACCGCCGATCGCCAGATCGGACTCCATGGAAAGAGTTGCCGCGACGGCACGAAGCGACCGAGTGCCTGAGCCGACCGCACGGAGGAGAGGGATTGACAGTGCGGTCTCCTGGCCGCGACTGATCCGAATCAGTCGGTCCGACTCGGCGACAGGCAGCGGTCGTAGCAACAGCGCGTTGACTACCGAAAAGATCGCGGTGTTGGCACCAATGCCAAGGCCCAAACAGAGCACGGCGAGAAGGGTGGAACCGCGAGCGCGGTACAGCATGCGCGCGGCGAACCGCGCATCCTGGTCTGCATCCTGAAGCCAGGGCCAGATCCACACATCCCGGGTGCGATTCTTCCACACGCCCACGTTACCGAACTGTCGTCGAGCCCTCACGCGAGTCTGGTCAGCCGGCACACCCGCCTGTCGCTCCTTCTCCTCGCGCATCGCCAGATGGAACGCCATCTCGTCTTGGAGATCCTGCTCAAGTTGGTGGCGCCGGGTGAGCGCGCGCAACCGAAGGCGCAGGCTATTCAGCCACTCGGGCATTGAAGCCCTCCATCAGATTGCTTCCAACACGCGATTGATCGCGCTGCTCGCCCTGCGCCACGATTCGGTGGCTTCCCGGAGCCTCTTGCGTCCGCTCGGGGGTGAGCCGGTAGTACTTGGCGCGGCGGTTGTTTGCCGAGACGTCCCACTGCGCTGCCAGCAGCCCGCGCAACTCTAACCGGTGCAGAGCGGGGTAGACTGCACCCTCTTCAACCTCGAGCGCGTCGGCGGGGGCGGTGTGAATCCACTCCGCAATTTCGCAGCCGTGCTTCTCACCGATCGCCAGGGTGCGGAGGATGAGCAGTTCGAGGGCGCTTTGAAGGATCTCTGCCGTCTTGTCTTCCATTCCCATAACGCTCTTAGGGGAGAGTGTCCCCTAAGACGGTTATGTGAGTCAAACGGAAATGCTCCGGTATCGACGTTCCAGCGTGTGGGGGAACGCCCGCATTGCCAACCTTGCGCCAGGCCACCGGGTTCAGCGGCTTGTTAGGCAGCGGGCTCACGGGGTCTCCTGAGATACCGGTAGCCGAGCCACGCTAAAAGAAAGGTCATTACGAACGGCGGGAGAAGAAGGACCTGGCCCTCGGGGAAAATGAACGAGAACAGAGGCAGCAGTAATCCCATCGCTGCAAGGAAGGCGGGAGC
>JBKOZS010000165.1:0-14668 GCA_046726015.1 Acidobacteriota bacterium | reverse complement strand
GAACTGTACTCGGTTCGCGACGAGTTGGCGAAGGACCTGAACGGCACCGTCACCGCGGTCGCGAAGATGGGGTACAAGATCGTCGAATTCTATTCACCGTACTTCAACTGGACGCCCGAGCAGGCGAAGGACATCCGCAAGCTCCTCGACGATCTCGGCATTCAGTGCCGCTCCACGCACAACGGCGGTCCCTCGTACACACCCGACGGCCTCAAAAAGGCGATCGAGCTGAACCAGATCATTGGCAGCAAGTACATCATCATGGCCAGCCCGGGAGGCAAGATCACCGGCGCCGACGGATGGAAGTCGGTTGCGGACAAGCTCACATCCACCGCCGAACAGCTGCGGCCGATCGGCATGGCGACCGGCTACCACAATCACCAGGCGGAATGGGCGCCAGTCGACGGCAAGCGGCCGATGGACATCATTGCCGCCAACACGTCAAAGGACGTCGTGCTGCAGTTCGACATCGGCACGTGCCTCGAGGCGGGAGCAGACCCCGTCGCATGGATCAAGGCAAACCCTGGCCGCATCGGCAGCATGCACTGCAAGGAATGGTCGAAGGCCAAGGGGTACGCGGTCCCGTTTGGCGAAGGAGACGCACCGTGGAAGCAGATCCTCGACGCGGCTGAATCGACGGGCGGCATCGAGTATTACCTCATCGAACAGGAGCAGGCCGGCACGGAAGGGCAATTCGCGATGGTGCAGCGCTGCCTCGAGAACTGGAAGAAGCTGCGCGCCTCATGAGGATTGAGCTGCCGGGCCTGTTCGACCTGCAGGTGAACGGCTTTGGCGGGATCGATTTCAACGCCCCTGGACTGACCGATGATCGCGTCGACGCCGCGCTCGCGCGCATGCGCGAGACCGGCGTCACGCGTTGCCTGCCGACACTGATCACCTCTTCATTCGAACGGTTCGCCGAGAGTGCCGGCGTGCTCGCGCGGATGTCGCATGATGCGATTGCCGGCATCCACATGGAAGGCCCGTATATCTCACCAGAGGACGGCGCCCGCGGCGCGCATCCCAGGGAACATGTGACGCGGGCGAGCGTGGATGATTTCAAGCGGCGCCAGGATGCCGCCGGCGGGAAAATCGCGCTCGTGACGCTCGCGCCAGAGGTCGCTGGCGCAGTATCGCTGACCGAACATCTCGTCGACTCGGGGATTCGTGTGGCGATCGGCCACACCGCCGCGAATCCGTCGCAGATTGCGGACGCGATTGCCGCCGGCGCCACGCTCGCCACTCATCTCGGAAACGGCTGCGCGCAGATGCTGCCACGTCATCCCAACGTCATCTGGGAACTGCTCGCAGCCGACTCCGTCACGGCGAGCTTCATCGCCGACGGCCACCATCTCCCTTCGGCGACGGTCAAGGCCATGATCCGCGCGAAGGGACGCGAGAGATCGATTCTTGTTACCGATGCAATTGCCGCGGCCGGGTGCGCACCAGGACCGTACCGGATTGGCGGCGTCGATTGCGTGCTCGGTGCGGACGGGCGCGTGTCGCTCCCCGGCACACCCTATCTCGCCGGCTCCGCCCTGACAATGGACGACGCAATCGCAAATACCGTGCGCTTTACGGGGCTTCCGATCGACGCTGTGATCCCGATGGCATCGACGATGCCCGCCGATTACATGGGCACGCACACGACAGGCACGGTGTCGGCCGAGTGGGACTCGGCCACCTGCGGCCTGCAGATTCTCTCTACACGATGAACATCACGACCCTCGACTGGGCTATCCTCGTCGCCTATCTCATCATCATCACCGCCATCGGCCTGATCGTTGGCTATCGCGTGCGCCGCAGCGGTGAGTTCTTCCTCGGCGGCCGCCGCTTCGGTCCGTGGCTGATGATCGCCCAGAGCTTTGGCGTGGGCACCCACGCTGAAATGCCGGTCGCCCTCGCGGGCGCGGTCTACAGCGTCGGCGCTTCCGCGATCTGGTTTCAGTGGAAGAACCTGTTCATCACGCCGTTCTACTGGATCATGGCGCCGGTTTTCCGGCGGATCCGCCGCACGACGACGGCGGAATTCATGGGGGACCGGTACGGGCCGTGGATGTCCGGCATCTACATCTTGTTTGCGGTCTGCTTCTTCACCATCAACACCGGCAGCATGCTGAAGGGGGCCGGCAAGGTGATCAGCCAGGCGACGGGAGGCACCGTCGCGGTGAACGAGATCGTCGTCGCGATGACGGTCATGTTCATTCTTTACAGCTTCGTCGGTGGTCTCGTCGCGGCTGCCTGGACGGATCTGTTCCAGGGCATCCTGATCATCGTGCTGTCGTTCATGCTCGTTCCGCTCGGGTGGGGCCTGGTCGGCGGTCTCCATGGAATGAAAGCGTCGCTCGAGCCCTTCCGCTTTTCTCTGGCGACACCGTCAGGCATCGGTCCCTGGGTGATTGCGATGCTCACCGTCAACGGGCTGGTTGGCATCATGGCGCAGCCGCAGATGATGGCCACGGTCGGTACCGGCCGCGACGAGCGCACCTGCCGGGTCGGCATGCTCTACGGCAACCTGGTGAAGCGGGTGTGCACGGTCGGGTGGGCATTTGTCGGGTTGATCGTTGCCGCGATGATTGCGCAGGGCAAAGCCGATCCCGAGATGCTCGGCGATCCGGAAAATGCGTTCGGGTTCGCATGTCGGCAACTGCTTTTTCCCGGCGCGCTCGGACTGATGATCGCATCGGTCCTTGCCGCCAACATGTCGGCGTGCTCGGCGTTCCTGGTCGACAGCGGCGCGCTGTTCACGGAAGGGCTTTACCGCCGGCTGCGGCCCAATCGCGCCGACACGCACTACCTCTGGGTAGGCCGAATCAGCGGATTCGCGATCACGATGGTGGGCGTGCTCTATGCCGTGTTCCTGATTGAGAGCGTGCTGTACACCTTCCTGCTGACCGAGACGCTCGCAACGTTTGTCGGGATCGGTTTGCTCGGCGGGCTCGTGTGGCGGCGCGCGAATCGCTGGGGCGCGCTGGCGTCGCTGATGAGCGCACTCGCCACCAACTTCCTACTGTACTACCTGAAGCGCCAGCGACTCGATCAATGGGACGCGAACGTGTTCCTGGCGGCGCTGCTCGTCGGCATCGCGACGCTGGTGATCGTAAGCCTGCTCACCGCCCCGGAGCCGGCCCAAAAGATTGATTCGTTGTACTCCCGCCTGCAGACCTCCAGCGACACCGCCGATGGCCGCAGCGATCAGCCGCTGCTGCTGGTCCACGCGCTGAATCCCGCGCGCGCGGCCAGGGGACGCAGCCTATGGAGCGCCTATCGCGAGGATCTCAGCGGTTTCGTGCTGGGCTGGGTCATCGTCGTGGTGCTCGTTGGAGCCACCGCGCTGTTGCTGAGCCTCTAGCGTCGTGGTAAACGTGATGGCCGGATGGGAGGATGTGATGCACGTACGATCCTTTCGTGCGCTGTTCCTGGCCGCCGGTATGGCGATCGCGGTGGTGCAGACGGCCGTCCCGCACGCGCAGCCTGCATCGAAAGTGCTCCGGGTCGAGGACTATCTCAATTACGAAACGGTGGCGGACCCGCAGATTTCACCCGACGGCGCCCAGGTGATCTACACCCGGCGCTGGGTGAACCAGATGGACGACAAGATCGAATCCGCCCTCTGGATCATGAGCGCGGATGGATCGAAGAATCGGTTCCTCACAAAAGGTTCCGATGCCGAGTGGTCACCTGACGGCACGCGCGTCGCCTACATCGCCGAAGGTGAACCCAACGGGCCGCAAATCTTCGTGCGATGGCTGAGCGAGGGGGAATCGACGCAGATCACGCACCTGGACCATGCGCCATCGAACGTCAGCTGGTCACCCGATGGCAAACAGCTCGCGTTCAGCATGCTGGTGCCGAAGCCCACCAAGTGGGAGATCGCGCTGCCCAAGCCGCCCGAAGGCGCAAAGTGGACCAAGGAGCCGGCGGTCATCGACAAGCTGCACTACCGGCAGGATCGCGTGGGGTACACGGAACCCGGCTTCACACACCTGTTCGTGGTGCCCGCCGACGGCGGCACGCCGCGGGCGCTGACGTCGGGCGACTGGAACGTTGGCGCGCGCTTCGACGGTCTGGCCGGGACCGTCGGCATCGACTGGTCAGCGGACGGACGCACGATCGTCGTCGACGGTCTCGACGTGCCGGATGCGGACCTCCGGTATCGCGACTCGGACATCTTTGCTATTGATGTCGCGACGGGGAATCGGCGGAAGCTGATAACGGACGGCGGCAGCTGGTCGGATCCTCACGTCTCACCGGACGGGAAGCTGGTCGCATTCGTGGGTCACACCGCGACGAAGGCCAGCTACAAATCCGAGGAACTCTTCGTGGTCGGCCTCGACGGCGCGGGGATGCGGAAGATCTCCGGAACGCTCGATCGAGACGCCGTCAACCTGCACTGGGCGCCCGACGGGTCCGGGGTCTATTTCGCGGCAGGCGATCGCGGCGCCTCGAACATCCGTTTCGCTCCGCTGTCAGGCACACCTCGCGAGGTCACCACCGGCAACGCGATGATCTCGCTGACGGGCGTCAGCTCGAAGAACGTGGGGGTCGGTATTCGCTCGGCGGCACACCAGCCGCCGGACGTCGTCCGCGTGAACCTCACGCAGCCCGGCTCTGTGACGCAGCTCACGCGCGTGAACGACGACCTGCTGACCGGCCTCACGCTCGGCGAAGTCGAAGAAATCTGGTACGACTCGACCGGCGGCACGAAGGTGCAGGGCTGGCTGGTCAAACCGCCGTTCTTCGACAAGAGCAAACGGTATCCGTTGATCCTGGAGATTCACGGCGGCCCGCACGGCATGTACAACGCGGGCTTCAACTTCATGTTCCAGAGCTTCGCGGCAAACGGCTACGTGGTGCTCTACACGAACCCGCGCGGCAGCACCGGTTACGGTTCCGCGTTCGGCAATGCCATCGAACGCGCGTATCCGAGCGTGGACTACGACGACCTGATGGCCGGCGTCGACGCGACGATCGCAAAGGGATTCGTCGACAGCCGCAACATGTACGTCGGCGGCTGCAGCGGCGGCGGCGTGCTTTCAAGCTGGGTGATCGGCCACACCGACCGTTTCGCTGCCGCGGCCGTGCGGTGCCCCGTCATCGACTGGCTCAGTTTCATGGGCCACACGGACATTCCGCTGTTCACCGCGAACTTCTTCGATGCGCCGTTCTGGGAGAAGCCGGAACAGTGGCTGAAGCAGTCGCCGTTGATGTACGTGGGGAACGTCAAGACTCCGACATTGCTGATGACCGGTGTGCTCGACATGCGGACCCCAATTCCGCAGAGCGAGGAGTACTACACGGCGCTGAAGATGCGCGGCATCGAGGCGAAGCTCCTGCGGTTCGAAGGGGAGTACCACGGGACGACGACAAAGCCGTCGAACTTCATGCGAACAATCCTGTACATGCTCAGCTGGTACAAGGATCACAGCCGCGCGAGCACGCCGACGGAGGCGTCGCGCTGAACGGACCACGGACCACGCATCAACACGGATTAACACGGAACACGGACTCACACGGATATCGTGTCCATCCATCTGCTCGTGTTCGGGCCGCACGCGGATGACATCGAGATCGGGCTCGGCGGCACCATCGCACGCCACACCGCCGCGGGACATCGCGTCGGCCTGTGCGACCTGACGCGTGGCGAGCTGTCGAGCAATGGCACGCCCGAGACACGCGCCGCGGAAGCAGATGCCGCGGCGCGTGTCCTCGGCGCGGCGTGGCGCGAGAACCTCGGATGGCCCGACGGCGGGATCGTTGAAGCGCCGGCCACGATTCGATCCGCGGTCGACCTCATTCGCCGTCATCGGCCGCGGGCGATTGCGATTCCCTACTGGGACGATCGGCATCCGGATCACGTGGCGGCCAGCCAGGTGCTGCGCCGCGCGGTGTTTGCCAGCGCCCTGCGCCGCTACGAGACCGCCGAGGACGCCTGGCGGCCCGACTGGGTCTGTCACTATTTCATCAACGACAGCGTGCCTCCCTCGTTCGTCGTCGACGTCTCGGAGCACTACCAGCGCAAGCGCGACGCGCTCGACTGCTATCGCAGCCAGTTCGCCCCTGGTGACCCCGGTTCGATCCCGACGCGGTTGACGGCATCGACGTTCCGTCAGCTGATTGAGAGCCGGGACGCCCAGTTCGGCGCGCTCGCCGGCGTCGCGTTTGCGGAGGGGATTGTCGTGCGCGAGCCCTTGCTGCGATCCGGCCTGCTCAGACACGTCCCATGAACATTGGGATGGTCTGCTACGCATCGGTCGGCGGCAGTGGTGTCGTGGCCACCGAGCTGGCGCATGCGCTGGCACTTCGCGGCCACCAGGTATGCCTCATCAGCAGCGAGCCGCCGTTCCGGTGGCGCTGGGGCGTGCCGGGTTTATCCTTCGAGCCAGTCGAGATCCCCTCGTATCCGCTGTTCAGGGAACCGCAGTATCTGCTCGCTCTCACGAACACCATCGCGCGCGTCGCCGAGGCACGACGCCTCGACATCGTGCATGCTCACTACGCCGTACCCCATGCGACGGCCGCATACCTGTCACGGGTGATGCTGGCGCAAGCCCCCGGGGTCTCGGCGCCGGCAACGGTCACGACGCTGCACGGCACCGATATCACGCTCGTCGGCAGCGACCCGTCATATGCGCGGGTCGTGGCGTTCTCGATCGAACGATCCGACGGGGTCACGACGGTGTCGAACAGTCTCAAGGCCGACACCATCGACGCCCTCGGGATCCGGCACGACATCCACGTGATTCCCAATTTTCTCGATTGCGCCGAGTACCGCCGCCGCGTCGATCCTGATCTTCGCGCGCGGATCTGCCCGACGGACCGCTACGATGCGCTGGTGCTGCACGTGTCGAATTTCCGGCCGGTCAAGCGCGTCGACGTGGCGCTCGAAGTGTTCCGCCGCATTCGCCGTCACGTTCGCGCACGATTCGTGCTCGTTGGTGACGGCCCGGTGCGCGCGAACATCGATCGGCAGGTCCTCGAGCACGGGCTTGCGGAAGACGTGATGTTCGTGGGGTCCCAGCAGGATCTCGTCGCATGGTTGTCGATTGGCGATCTGTTCCTGCTGCCGTCAGCGAAGGAGAGCTTCGGCCTGGCCGCCCTGGAGGCGATGGCATGCGAGGTGCCGGTGGTGGCGTCGAACGTCGGCGGACTTCCCGAGATCATTCACGATGGCATCACCGGCTTTACCTGTCCGCCGGACGCGGTCGACATGATGGCGGAGCGCGGCATCGCGCTCCTCACCGATCCCGCGCTGCGCGCGCGCATAACGCAGGCCGCCGTCGACATGGTGCGGACGCGCTACTGCACGGATCGGATCGTCCCGCTCTACGAAGCGGAATATCGATCCGTGCTCGCCCTGGCTCAAGGCATATGAGGGCCTTGAGTCCTGAGTCCTGAGTCCTGAGTCCTGAGTCCTGAGTCCTGAGTCCTGAGTCCTGAGTCCTGAGTCCTGAGCCCTACTTGCTGAAGGCGAGCCGCGCGCGCTCGGTCTGTAACTCGTGCAGCAGGCGCATGACGTTGTACGCCGTCAGCTCCACGAGCACGATCGTGACCTTGCCGTGCAGATCCTCGCTCAATTCCGCCTCGAGCTTCTTCATCGCGGCGACGAGCCGCTGCTCCTGGCCGGTGACCTCCTGCTTCGAGACAATGCCGTCTTCCATGGCGGCGGTGAACGATTCGAGCTTCGTCACCTGTTCCTGGATGAGGGGATGTTCCGCCTTTTCATCAAACCAACTGGTTTTGGGCACAATGTCCTCCTGATAGCGGGTCTAAAGACCCGCCCTGCATCCGAGGCGGTTTGAACACCCGCCCTACAATTCCCTTACCAACTGCTTCAACGCCGTCAGCCGTTCCTGCAATGCGCCTCGACCGCCGTTCGCCGTCGTTTTCTCGAGGATCGCCGCCGGCAGGAACTGCCGGTCCGTGCACTCGAGGATGGCCGCCGTCTCCTGCAGCTCGCGCTCGAGCCCTTGCGTCGACGGCATGAACTGTTCGACGACGGTTGCGAGCGCTTCGCGCGTGATGCGATCGGATCCCGCCAGCAGTGACGTGCGCCACGCGCGGCCGACCATGCCTTCAATATCCGCGCCCGAGAGATGCCCGCGCTGCGGCACCGGCGGGACGTCCTCGGGCGCGAGCTTCGATCCGAGCTTTTTCGCGAGGATGACGAACATCTGCCGAATCTCCGCCTCGTCGGTCGGATAGAACAGCGGGATGTGCACTTCCGCGCGTCCCTGTCTCTTCAGATCGATCGGCAGCAGGTCGGGCCGGGCCGTCAGCAGCATCCAGATGATCCGGCCGCGATACTGCGTATCGCCCATCTGCGCCGCGATCATGGCAAACACGCGGCTCGACGTGCCCGAATCCCCGTCCGACTCGCGACTGCCAAGCGCTGCGTCCGCCTCGTCGACGACGACCACGACAGGGCCCATCGCGCGCAACACGGATAGGACCCGCTCGAGGTTCCCTTCTGTCTCGCCAACGTACTTGGAGCGAAAATTTTTCAAAATCACGCAGGGCACGCCGATTTCGCCGCTGACGCACTGGGCGAGAAACGACTTACCTGTGCCGACGGGACCGCACAGCAGGTACCCCATCGGCAGGCTGTCGAGTGCGCCCCGCTTCAGCAGTGCCGCGTCTTCACGCAGGCGGGCTTTCGCCGCGTCGTGACCGACAACGGTGTCGAGCGTCCACCGCGGCTCGATGAACTCGAGCAGGCCGTGACACTGCCGTTCGAGCAGCCGCTTCTTCAGCGATCGGAAGACATTCGCGTCGAGCCGCTTGCCGCTCTCGCGCGCGGACTGGACCAGCACGTTCAGGTCGGTGAGCGAAATCCCTGCCGTCAGCTTGGCGAGCTCGGGCGCTTCGAACTCTGAGAAATCCTTCAGCGTTGCCGAACCGCTTGTTGCCGTCGTCGCAGCGATGAAAGCTTCGCGCGCCTTCTCGTCCGGCAGCGGCACTTCGATCGTGGCCACGTGCGGGTTGCCGGTGAGGCGATCGCTCAGGTCCGCGAGCTTCTCGTCCACCATCACGAACGCCATGTTGAGCCGTTTGACGTGGGGGCTCATCGCCCAATTCAACATCGTGACGAGGTGCGATGACGCCTGGGTGTTGAGGCGCCCGGGCTCGCCGGACGGGAAGACGTACGACGCCTGGTCCATCATCACGGCCACGCTCAGGCGATCGTCTTCCGCGGCCATGATGTTGTTGCGGACGAAGCGGTCGAGCACGGCAAAGGCGGTGGCGGGCTCCTTCGTCAGCGCGCTCAGGTCGCCGAGCCGCTTGTTGACGAGCGTCACCATCTCCTTGAGCCGTTGCTCATCACGCCCCGCAAACGCACGCAGCCCTCGCCCGAGGTCGTAGTGCAGGACGAGCGACCAGCGCCCGAAGAGCTGTTCCGCGAGAAACTCGGCGAGCACGCCATATCTCGAGCTGTCGCGGCCGCCGATGCGGAACAGGTCGTAGGTGTTGCCGTGCAAAACGAACGCCGCGGTCGTTCCCGAGAAGTAGAGGTCGGCCAGCTGCGACGCCCACGCGGGAAACCAGGGAGGCAGGTCGGATGGTCGGCGCGGCGCCAGTTCACCGCTCATGCCGCAACACCTCGCGGAGATCGGTTTCCAGGATCGCGGGCGGTTCCTCGAGTTGATCCGCGAGCCCGGTCAGGTGCTGCAGCTCGCTGACCGCTTTCTCCGTCTGCCGCATGCTCTCCGCCGCGGAATCGACCTGGCTGCTGAGGAAGTCGGGATCCTGGCGATTGACCGCCATTTCGGCGAGCGCCTGTATCTTTCCTTCGATGCGATCGAGCTCGATGGAGACGAAGTCCGCGTTCTTCTTCGCGCGGCCGAAGTTGTCGAGACGCAACTCCCCCATCGCAATGCTGTCCTGCAGCGACCTGATCACGCGTTCATCCTTGCCTTCCTGCGCGCTGGCCAGCTGCTTCCGGACGTCCGCGAGACGCGAGGTGATTTCCTGCTCGTTCATCGTCCTGAGGAAGCGGTCGAGCGCCGCCTTCGAGAGCAACAGGCGCAGGAACAGCCAGAGCAACCGATCGAGACCCGGCGTGCGGATCTCCTCGGCGCCGGCCGGCTGGTCGCCCGCCGCGCCGCGGACGCCGGCCGCGATGCCGCGCATCTCGACGCACCGCGCGTGCAGCCGCTCGAAGCGCACACGCGCGTCCGACGGCAGGCCGGCGAGCATCGAGACGAGCGAGACGGGTGCAGCCCGGGGAGCGGACGCGTCTGCCGACTGCCACGCCGCATGGACCTTCGCGTCGATTGCCGCGCGGAATCTGGGAATGGAGATCAGGCCGGCGAGGTAGGTGAGCTCGGCCGCCCCCACCAGCGGCAACAGGACAGGCGCAAGCGGCGTCAGCGCCGCTGCCGCGGCGCCGCCAAGAAAGAACAGCAGGTTCCAGCGGAAGAGAAACGCCTCCTTGAGGTAGTCGGGCATGCCCGCCGGCTGTGTAACCGGACGACTGGGGTCTGACCCCGCTGCCCGGTTCCGGACACTGGGGTCTGAGCCCGGTCGGGGGGTGTCCATCGGCGGCTTAGTCATCGCCGGCCCGCGTGGAAGAGGCGAGCGAGTCGATGAGATCGCGGATTTCGAACACGCGTTCGACAAACGCCGGCTCGCGCTGCATGTCCTTCGGCGGACGATCGGGAGGCGGCACGTCCATCTCGCGCAGGATAGTACCCGGGGCGGAGGAAAACACGTAAACGCGGTCGCCGAGGTACACCGCTTCCTCGATGGAATGCGTCACGAAGAACACCGTGGCCTGCGCTTCCTTCCAGAGATCCACCAGCAGCGCCTGCATGTGGAGCCGTGTCGTGGGATCGAGCGCGCCGAACGGCTCGTCCATGAGAATGATGCGCGGGGAAAGAATCAGCGTCCGCGCAATTGCCACGCGCTGACGCATGCCGCCGGACAGCTCGCTCGGATACTTGTTGGCGTCGCGCCTGACGTCGAGGCCGACCTTCGCAATCCACTCGCGCGCGCGTTCGCGCCGTTCGTTCGCAGCCACGCCCCGGCACTCGAGGCCGAACGCCACGTTGTCCTCGACGGTGCGGTTGTCGAACGAGGTGTAATCCTGGAAGACCATGCTCCGATCCGATCCCGGCGGCCCGACGAGCTTGCCGCCGATCAGCACGGTTCCCTCCGTCGGCGGATGATGCGGACGCAGGCCCGCAATCAGCCGCAGCACGGTCGACTTCCCGCACCCGGACGGGCCGAGGATCGCGATGAACTCTCCCTTGTTCGGCAGGTCCTTCACCGAGAACGTCACGTTGCGAATCACCGTGTGATTGCCAAACCGCTTCGTGACGCGATCGAAATCGACGATGTTCGGGGCCGCCGGGGCCGCAGTGGAATCTGGTGCTGGCGCGGTGGCTTCGTTCACGCTCAGTCCTCCACCACGCGATGCGGGAAGAGGCCCTTCTGAAACCAGAACAGCACGCGGTCGATGCCGTAGGCCAGCAGGCCAATGATGATCAGGATCAGGATGATGTGCTCCGATAGCCCGCGGCGCTGGCTGGCCATCAGCAGGTAGCCGAGACCGTGCTGCGCGTTGATCAATTCCGCGAGCATGATGTAGCCGAAGGCCAGCCCGAAGAGGTGACGCAGGCTGCTATAGATGTCCGGCAGCGCCAGCCCGACCAGCACCTTCCTGACGATCTGCCCTGACGAGGCGCCGAGCGTCTGCGCCGTCTCGACGTACCGGTCGTGCACCGACGCGATTGCCGCGACCGTGTCGGCGTAGACGAATGGCACGCACGCGATGAAGATGAACATGATCTTCTGCGTTTCGTCGATGCCGAACCACAGGATGGTCAGGGGAATCAGCGCGGCGACCGGCAGGTTGCGCCCGAACAGTGCCAGCGGCGCTCCTGCAGCCTCGGCCACGCGCCAGGCGCCGGCGACGATCCCGAGCGGCACGCCCACCAGAGCGGCAAGGCCGAAGCCGACGAGCACGCGACGCAGCGTCGCCGCGATGCTCTGGAGCAGCGCACGCTCGTTCAGCAGGCTCGGAAAGCTGCGAATCACCTCTCCCGGGCTCGGGAGAATGACTGGCGAGATCCAGCGGTCCTCCGAGCCGATACCCGATGTCGCCAGCCACCAGAGCAGCACAACGATCGCCATCGTGCCCAGGCCGACGAGCCGCCGCGTCATCGGCGGCGGCGCGAGGCGCAGCGCGAAAAGCGATCGCGACTCCCGGGGCATTTACTTGGTGGCCGGCGACGCTTCTGCCGGGTACACCTTCACTTCCACGCGACGGTTCTTCGCATTGTTCTCGGGATCCGAGGAATCCGCCGGGTGATCCCAGCCGAGGCCCGCCGTCGAGAACTGGTTCGGCTGCAATGACGGGAACTTGCGCAGAATCGCTTCCTTCACGGAGTTCGCACGATTGAGCGACAGCTCCTGCACGAGGCTCTTCGGCACCGAGGCCTTCATCGAGCCGTCAGTGTGTCCTTCGATGACGATGCGGGCCGCGCCGTACTGCCCCGCGAGCTTGCCGACTTCCTCGACGACGAAACCCACGTTGGGATCGTAGAGCTCCTCGAGGTCCTTGCCGTCCTGAGAGCGCGTGACCTTCTTGTTCAGGTCCCACGAGTTCGGGAAGAAGTGAATGACGACCGTCTTCGTGAGGATCTCGTCTTTCTCCCCCTGGACCGTGCCGGCGCTGGCCGGCGCGAACTGGATGTCGTACTCGTTCTTCTGGCTCGCGTACTTCTGCTCGCCACCGAGCTTCTGGATGACCGAGAAGTCAATCACCTGGTCGAACGGGGTCTGCTGCGTCACGGCGTTGATCTTCTTGTAGAGGAAGTACGCCGTGTTCCAGGTCCGTTCGAAGCTCGTCGGGTTGTTCTGGTTCAGGAAGAAGTCGCGGTTCTCGGCGTAGTTCGTCGAGTGCGCGTCGCCCAGCATGCCGAGCGCGTCGCTCTCAGGAATCGAATAGCCGGTCGCCATCAGCTTCGCGACCTTCTGCTTCGCATCCTGCGCCTTCAGGTCCTGCATCGCATCGAAGATCCCGCGTGTCAGCCCTTCGACGATGTCCGGGTTGTCCTTGGCGAAGTCGGCGCGTGCGAACCACACGTCTGCAATCAGCTTGTTCGCGGTTGCCGTCGTCACCAGGAGCTTGTTGCCCTTCACCTTCTCGAGGTTGTAGATGTCGGGCGCCCAGCTCACGCAGCCGGCGAGGCTTTTGTCGGCGTTGAAGGCCGCCGCCGCCTGGAACGCGTCCTGCGTGAACTTGAACTGCACCTCCGCGGGCTGAACGCCGGCGTTGATCAGCGCGTTGAGGATGAAGAAGTGGGACGGCGAGTTCTGCGCGAGCACGACCGTCTTCCCGCGCAAGTCCGCCATTGTCTTGACGGTGTCGCGCACGACGATGCCGTCGCCGCCGTTCGACCAGTCGACCTGCTGATACACGCGCGGCATGACGCGCGAGTCCTTGCGCAGCCCCTCGAGAAACAGCGGCAACATGTCGAGCGTGGCCCACCCGAGGTGGAGGTTGCCCGCCGCGTAGGCGTCGCGCATCGCGATCGGATCGTCGATCAGGACGAGCTCCACCTTGAAGTCCTTGCCGCCCGGCGTCTTCCACGCCTTACCAGGCTTGAAGCCGTTGTTGGCGTAAATGATCGGGCTCC
The DNA here is from genome assembly GCA_046726015.1 of Acidobacteriota bacterium. Classification (GTDB taxonomy): domain Bacteria; phylum Acidobacteriota; class Vicinamibacteria; order Vicinamibacterales; family 2-12-FULL-66-21; genus QHWT01. The sequence continues at coordinate 1,025 of JBKOZS010000165.1, read as the reverse complement.
AGCCGGCCCATACGTTGATCGCGAAGCGGACCGTGCGATCCGCCATGGGGGTGTAGCTGGAGATGCCCTTCACTTCGGGCAGCCGCGTGGCGGCGACGTAGTTGTACTCCTTGACCGTGGTGATCCCGGAGTTGTCGGGCGCTTCGGCTCCCTTCTGGAGCTGCTTCAGCTCGTCGCTCGAAAACTGACCGCCCTGGCTGTTCGATCCAATCGCGCCGTACCGGTATAACGCCAGGCCGACGAGGCCGAGCACCACGAGCAGGACTGCGACATAGAACGCGGGTCTGGGCTGTCCGTTTGCCATTTAATCTATGCTCCGTAGCGCAGGTTCACCTGCTTTACTGACGCCCTTCACTGATCACGAACGATCTCACGCAGAGCTCGCGGAGGACGCAGAGGGTTCCCAATTAGACGTACTCAAAATTTAACGTCCTCTGCGCGCTCAGCGCGCTCCGCGTGAGGTCGTGCGTGACACGTGTATGGCTCACCGAGTTGTAATCAATTCGTCTGCTTCTCGGTCGCTTTCTCAACGGCCGGCCCCAGATCCTTGGCCGCCTGCGACACCGGCGACGTCTCAGGCGATTTGAGGCCAAGCTCCACCTCGAAGTCCGTGAGCGCCTGCTCCGCAAGCTGCGCCTGCATGCGCTCTTCGGCGTTGATCTCCGCGATGCCTTTCTCCGAGAGATCTACCGCCACACGCGTGCGGCCGCGGTTCTGATCGATCTTCTGCTGGATGACGCTCTCGATCTCGCCGAAGTCGGTGGTCAGGTTCATGTCGAACGACTCGGAGAGCTTGGCGATCTCGGCCTCCGCGGCGCTCATCTTCAGCTCGGCGTCGTACTTGGTGATCTTCTGCTTGAGTCCGATCAGCTTTTCGTTGGCGTGCTGGATCTTCTTCAGCTTGTTGCCGTAGGCGGTCTCGTGCATCTGGAGCTGGTTGTCGTTGGCGGCCAGTTCCTCCTTCGCCTTCTGGAGCTCCAGCGCGAACTTCGCGGCGGTGGCGCGGTCGCCGGCCTTGAGGTACG
>JBKOZS010000164.1:0-12544 GCA_046726015.1 Acidobacteriota bacterium | reverse complement strand
GCCTTCGACGGCATTGACGAACGTCTGCAGCTCTTCGCGCAGGCAGGCCGCGGCGTCCGGGATACGCATCCAGCGTCGACGGCGAAGTCTGTCCTCGAGCCAGTGTTCCAGGACGCCGGTGACGCGCATCACGTAGACATCGACGCGGCAGCGGCGGGCGTCATTGGTGTGGATATAGCGGCCGAGCGGCTTTCGCGCGACCACACCCAGGACACCAGCTTCCTCCTCGGCTTCGCGGATCGCTGCGTCGCGCGGCAGCTCCCCTTCGTCGACGGATCCCTTCGGCACGATCCAGCCCTTCCCGCGAGATGTCGTCACCAGAGCGACCTCGACGCGGTCCTTGCGGATTCGGTACGGAATCACTGCCGCCTGCCGGTGTACGCGTCCCATTGGTCCTCCTGTTTCCAGCGTCGATCGACAATCAGCTGTTCATCCCTTGCCGCCCTGCTTCCTGCGACCGCGCGACGTTCGGTCGTCGTGCTTCTCTCCAGCCTGTGTCGGCACCACTCCTGCTCGCTGATCCGCTCGACGGACCTCGTCGTCGCGCTGCTTCAACAGCCGAAGCGCTTCGCGCACTACCTCGCTCTCAGTCTGATACAGACCGCTGCGGACCTTCTCGTTCACGAGCTTTTCGAGCTCCGACGTCAGCGACACGTTCATGGGGCGTCAACGCGCCAGGCGCGATAACAGGATTTATCTATAAATGTCAAAAACTGACATACACCGGCCAGCCGAGAGGTTGCGGCTTTGCAGGGCTGGAGTGGCCGAGATTGGTTGGTCGGTTGTGGCAGGCGGCAAGGGACTGCAGCCGCGCCGCCCCCTATTGTCCTATCCCGGACTTTTCCGTGCGCCGAGGGTCTGCGCGACGTCGTCCGGGCATTTGTAGCTTTCGATCACCACGTCATACCAGGCGCCGGAGCTGGCCGGACAGTCCGTGATCGGTGAGGCGGCCGGGCAGTCGAAATCGCGTCTGGACACGGTGACGCGCGAGCGGACCACCAGCACATTGGCGCCAGCCGCGCCGGCCTTGTTCCGGTCCTCTCGAAATGGATCGTGCTGCCCTTTCAACTCGAACTCCGTCCTGGACAGCGTTGGTGTTGCTGCGACGAGTGCGCACGCGGCTGGCATCCGTTGCTGCGGTGGCGACTGGTTCAATGGCGTGCGCACCACGACGAGCCGCGCACCTTGAGGCGTCAGCGGCGTTGCGCAGCCGCTCTCGAGCACCAGGAGTAGCAGCGCACACGATCGCCATTGCGCCAGACGACAATATCCGGTCACCTCGTCTATTATCCGGGAGAGCAGTCAAGCTGTCCGCTCGCCAAACGAGGTGAACTGTGCCCGATTCCGATCCGGCCAACCCGCCAGTGGAACCAGCAGGTGTCGATGAAGCTGCAGCGCAGTCCCCGGCCCGCAAGGCCAGCGCAAAAAAAGCCAGAAAGCGTCCGAGGCGCCAAGCGGCAAAGCGAGCGGCTCGCGCCGCCGCATCCGAACGCGTCAAGGTAGGCAGCGACACGATCGTGATGCCCAAGAGCCTGGCCACGAACCTGACGTCGAAAGATCTGAAGAGACTGCGAGCCGTATTCAAGCGCGTCCACAAACGCGGCAAGAAGCGCGCGACGAAGAAGCGCGCGACAAAGAAGAAGCGGTAGTCTGGCGAGGCTCGTACGGCGCGCTGGGACGGCCATTGCGGCTAACGGCCGCCAATCAAGGTGATGGCCTGTGATGGGCCTTGCCATCCCAGGACGTTGACGTCCTTGCCTTCGAATGCAGTGGCCTGAATGAAGAATGCCGCGATTTCATTCCGTACCTGCTCAGGGAGTGCAAAGACATCGCGCACCTGTTCGAAGCGGCGAGCGCTCTGCGGCACCGCGATGATTCGGTCGTTGCGCTCGCGGCCGTCGCCGGTGCGCTTTTTCTGATCGACCTCGAGCACGCCAAGCGGCCGGCACGTCACCACAACGCCCGGCGCGGTTCCGCCATCCGACACGATCATCGCGTCGACCGGGTCGCCGTCGCTCGCGCTGGTCCCTGGCACGAACCCCCAGTCGTGTGGATACATAACGCCGGTGGGCAGCGGTCGAGACATTGTCATGGCTCCAAGCTCGCGGTCGTACTTCAGCTTCACCGATGAGCCACGCGGCGACTCCACGACGACTCGAAATGCCTTCCCATCGTCAGCAAACGTCGGGATCTCATCTAGCCGCATAAGGCGATTCCTCGACATTCAGTGCGTGCACACAGCGTGCCCTGATGGCCCGCGCAAACAGGTCCTTGCTGACGAACGGTATGGTCCGGATTCTGCAAGGCAAAGATCAGGGTTCATTGGAGATCTGACATGGCGTTTCGTGTACGACCTGACGAGTCAATTACCCACGGGCTGCGACGTCTGGCGAAGAAGGAACTTGCCTCAGCACGTGAGCAATTGCAACGCACGAGCCCGCCGGACGACGATGCGATTCATGAGGCGCGGAAGAGCGTGAAAAAAGTGCGCGCGGTTGTTCACCTTGTCAACCGCGACAACGGACGGAGACTCCGGGGCAGCAAGAAGCGATTGCGAGCCGTGAGCCGTGCGTTGTCGCAGTCACGCGATGCAGATGCGATGATCGTAGTACTGCAGAAGCTGCTCGACCGGCAGCCGCACCTGCTCAGTGAGCACACGCTGGCGCGCGTTCGCCACCTGTTGGCCGATCACAAGCACGCAGTGGTCCAGAAAGCGACTCGCGAGCGCTCCTGGAAGGAGGTCGTGCAAGAGCTGCGCGCCCTGCATGCTGCCGTGAAGCAATGGTCGCCAGCCCACAATCGGTTTGGGGCCCTTGCGCCCGGCCTTCGGGTCACTCACAGGCGGGGACGCAAAGCGATGGCACAAGCGCTGGCACGTCATCGGGCCGCCGATTTTCATGAATGGCGCAAAGAGCTCAAGGCCCTCTGGTATGAGTTGCGATTGATTGAAAGCGCCGGCGCCGTCATCCATAGAGACGTTGCGATACTCAAACGCGCCGAGACGTGGCTTGGGGACGACCACAATGTGGTCTTGCTGTGTGCCTATCTCTCCAGCGATCAGTCCTTCGAAAACGATTCGATGGAGTTCCGGCGCCTGAAGCGAGCAGGAGACCGGTACCAGCAGGAACTCCGTCGCAAGGCGATCGCCAGCACGAAAGCGATCTACGGCACACCTACCGGAGTCTACGTGCGCGCGGTCAAGCGCGCATGGAAGGACAGGGATCGACGGAAGCGGACGGTCGGCCCCTCACAGGGCACGCGCAGGCGAGCGTAGTTGACGGCTATCGGCGGGCATTACGCCTGGCTCCCCCCGCGACTCGCTTGCCGACCGCCGGAGATGCCGACCCTGAGCCAGCGAGCACGTCCGCTATCGCCACGAGCCGTGTCCGGTCGTGTACGAAGCGGGAATGCAATTCACGGCATTCAAGCTCGACCCGGCGCTCGAGTGTGGCGAGATCGGCGAGAACGCCGGATTCGTCACCGTTCTGCAGATCGCGAACTCGCCTGACGAGCATCTCCAGATCGTTGAGGCGACCGAGCAGGTTCTGAGCCTCTTTCAGGAAGGCAATCGTGACCGGATCATCGTCACCTCGCGCTTCGTGAGCCACTTCAAGCGAGTAACGGAGTTTCTTGACGGCGATCCTCACGCCGTGCAGCGCGTCGGGCGAGTACATCGTGCCCGCTCGATCGATAGCTGAGCCCAGACGACTTGCGCGCCGCGCCACGCGGGCATCGAGAGTCGACAACCAGATTTGGGGACCCCGAGAGGCTCGTGGGCTCGATTTGCCGTCGCGCGCGCCGAGCTCGTGCGCCAGCTCAGCTAGTGTTTTTGAAAGACGTTCGAGATCGCGCGCGGGCAGACGACGGGACAGCCAATCGCGAGTGCGCCGGGTTTCATCGGTAATGGAGTCGGCAAGCCGATCGATGGCCTCAGTCGCGGCTTCGCTGCGGCGGAGCTCGTCAACGATGATCGCGAGGACGTCGACCTCGCGGAGCTTCCCCAAACGGCGCGTCACCCGTCGGAGCTGTCGGCCAACGCTGCGTTGCGTGTCGGGATCGAGCCCCAGAAGGGGAATCAGCTCGCGGAGGCGCCGCGACGCGACACGCGATTGATGGACGGCCTCGACATCCCAGTCCTGAACGCCCGCGAGAGCGCGCCTGAAGGGATCGAGCCGCTTGTCGAACAGGGCGGGTACGGCCGCCATCGTCACAGTGTAACCAGCATGTCACAGTAATGTAAACGGCGATGCCCCGACGTCGCGGCAGAATGTCGCGCGCGGTCGATCGATGTCGCGCGCCAGCCAGAGTAGCCGCTGGATGGGTAGCTGTTGTATACAGCGTCAGGAGGTCGCATGAATCGCCGCTTCCTCGTTGCACTCCTCGCCGCCCTCGGCAGCGCGATCGCGATCGTGGCGCCCTGCACCGCCCAGACCCAATGGACCACCTTCCACTCGGAAGGCGAGGGCTTTTCGATCGACACTCCTGGCGAGTCGCGGCAGACCGACAAGCCCGGCCACTACGTGTACGGCGCCGGCGATTGGTCGTTGTTCGTCACCGTCGATCCGATCAATCAGGCTGTCCGGGAGCTCGTGGAGAATCACGAGCGCGAGGCGACCCGTCAATTCCTCGCGAGGGTTGGTAATGGCCTCGTTCAGGGCGGAAACGGGACCCAGGTCGCGACATCAACCGAGGACTTTGCCGGCTATCCCTCTCTCTTGATGTACCTCGAGGGGAAGACCGACAAGCTGGAGTTCGAGGGCATCAATCGCCTCGTGCTCACGGAAGAGCACCTCTACATGCTGGTGACCGTCGGCCCCAAAGGATCGTCGAGGAACGATGCCGAAAGGTTCCTCGACAGCTTTCACCTCACCAAGAGCGCCCCGGCGCCGGCCGCCACTGGCGCGTCTGCTGCCGCACCCCCTGCGACGCCTCCCGTGGATCCGATTGTTGCCAGGCTCACGGTGCCGATGCTCGCGGTCGCTCGTCTGATTACCACCGAAACGATGAACCCACGGATCGACGATCTGCTGCAGCGGACTCCAGCGGCTGAGCGGTTGGGCAGCCGCTGGAACCCGTCGCATGCGGCATGGCCGAAGGCACGCAAGTCCTTTACGGACCGAATAGCACTGATCGCGGGCCTGTACGAGCAATCGGGCGAGGTCCAGAACAAATTGCAAGAGACGATAAGCGAGCTTTCAAAGGCGGATGCAGACGCCTTCGCGGCAACGTTGAATGGACCTCAGGGAGCCGCGATTGTGTGGCAGGACGGATTGATCGAGTTCCTGTCGACGATCATGGCGGACGATCCAGACGCACCGAAACCGGGCGATCCAGGCTGGAACAAGAGAACCGGGCAGCTGAAGCTCCTGTTCGATAAGCACGTCGGCCCGGCGATGCCTGCGGCCGCTGGTCTACCCGATGGCGAAGCAAAGGCGTACTTCGACAGCGACGTGAACCGCGTGTCGATGAAGCTCTGGGGCGCCGTCGTCGGCAAGGCCGTGGGTCAACTTCAAGGCGCCATCAATCTCATGATCTTCGACGACCGCGAGGCCATTACGCGCGAGATCGAAGCCGCTATCGGCCAGGAGAAATAGGCGCATGAGCGCATAGGCGCAATGGCGCACGGGTCGGACGGGTCGAAAGAGGTCAATCGGCCCGAAGCCCAGTGCGGCGAAGGATCCTTCGTCGGCAAGCCCTCTCACCAGTGCGTCGGATCCGTTGGCGGAAGCGGAGGTGCATGATGTCGCGCGCAGGCAAGGCCCTCGGGACGGCGGTGACGCTGGCGCTGGCCGCCGCGGTGGCGGGCGCCGCGCAAGAGGCTGGCCGAAGCGGAAAGTTCAGAAATCTGCCTGCCGCGGTGAGCCAGGCGATCCAGAACAACCGTCCTGGCGCCGAGATCGACAAGCTTGATGTGGAAAAGGAACTCGGCATCTCTTTTTACGACATCGAGTTCAAGGCTGACCAGGGCGAGATGGATGTTGCCGAGGACGGTACGGTGCTGGATGTCGCCACCGTCATCGAACTGAAAGATGTGCCCGAAGTCGTGGCGACGGCATTCAAGAGCGCATCCAAAGGCCGGGCGATCAAGAGGATCGAACGGTCCGAGGTGCGGGCCGAGATCGTCAACGAAAATGGCAGGGGCCGTCTCTCCAAGCTCGCGGCCCCGAAATACGTCTACGAAGCGGAGCTCACGCGCGGCGAGGTCGAGGTGAACGCCGACGGCACGATCATCAAGGCGCCATGACGCCGGTAGACGGCGCTTTGTTCACCGCTCGGCGAGCCGGTACAGTCTGTAGCCGACAAGCAACAACCAGACGGTGGCGAGCACGGCGTTCAGGATGATAGTCACAAAGAAGCCGCCGAAAGACACGATCCCCAGGATACCGGTGATCACGCCCACATACGCCGTGGTCTTGCTGAAGATCCCTTTCAGCATCACGACGGCAATCATGAGAATCGCGGACGAGAGAACGACGATCGCGTAGACGACCAGCAGGCGGGACGCCAGCATCGCCGACGCATAACTGGCAGCCGCGACGTAAGTCGACCGCTGGAGATCGTTCGCAGCTGCCGCGTAGTTTCCGGCGAGCGTGAGAAGCGATGCGTAATGAGACCAGGTAATGGCGAGGTCCAAGACGACGAACAACCCCACGAATGCCGTGGCGACCAGCATCGCGTTTCTATTGATCCCCTTCAACGCCAGGTAGAGTGCTAACGCGACCGGCACGAAGAGAAAGTCCGTGAGGACGGAGAGACCGAGGATCGCCCACCAGACGGTCGTCTTTCCAGCAAGATACTTGAGCCACGTCTCGCCATCGCTCCCACTCGGCGGAGCTCCAACGTGCGCGTACAACGGAAAGATGATGATGTACGCCGCACCCAGGAAGAGTGCGGAGATACCGCCCAATCGGTACAACCATCTGCCATCCGGGTCAACCGGATTGACCGACGTCGTCGCCGCGCTCATCGAGGCTTGTCCATGGTCACGCAGCTTACTGCAGGAAGAGCCGGCGCGAGGTCGCTTATTCCTGGCTCCAAACTGACGGCGTGCAGGCCAACCGGGCAAATGTTCCGGGTGCTGACGCGCCGCCTCCTTCGCCGCTGACGTAGAGCGCACCGTCAGCGCCAAAGGCGACACCTTCCCCCTGTGGCTCCTTAAGGGACGCGATCGTCACGGCATGTGCTGCGCGCCAGTCGCCAGCTATCAGTCGTGCGGTGCGATAGAAGAGCAGTGCGCGATGGGTGCGGAGTACGATCCACTCGCCATCCGGCGACACCGCTCCGTCCGTGATTCGATCGTTCGCAGTCGCCTCTCCCTGTCCACGCGGCTGGCCCACTCGTTCGAGCCGCACGATCCCTCCCGCCGACTCTCGCGGAACACGATAGAGGGCGATCGGCCCGGTACTCCCTTTGGTGACGATGTACAGATCGCCGCCGGGAGTGACGAGGAGCGACTCCGCATCCTGAGGTCCATCAGGGTAAACGGCGCGGATCGCGATCACCTGCGCGGACGCCTTCGCGCCTGTGGGCTCCGGGATGCGGTAAATCGTGATCTCCTTTCGCTTGGCCCGGTTGTCGCCAATGTCGCCGACATAGAGGCACGAGCCGGCGTCACACGGTCCGACGGCAATTGCCTCCCAATCGTCGACGGCCACGCTTGCCAGCGGAATCCGAGCGACGACGGCGCCGCGCGCATCGAGCCCAAACACCACTGCCGCGCCAGAATCGTTGATCGCCCAGAGCCGGTTGGGAATGCGGCTGCTCGCCGCGAGCCCGCTGGCTTCCGGCAGGGCCGGAAGCCTGGCCGGCGGACCATCGGCGCGGCATTGCGCGTCGTTGCCGCGTGCAGATGCGACTGTCAGGAACGCCTGGGTGGCGAGCGCGAGTGCGGCGGCGCCGAACCAACCCTTCATTCGCGATCGCGTCGCGATGCCAGTCGACGCTCGGCCTCCAGCCAGTCGTCGAGATCCTGCCCATGATCCGAGCCTCGACCCAAATAGATGCGGTACGCCTCCTCGGCGATTTCGGCAGCTGTCGGTCCTGTCGCAGCAGCGGGATAAATTTCAACTGCCTCCTCGACCACTTCAGCCTCTGTCGGCACAGGGTCGGGCGCGAGTGACTTCGGATTCTCTTTAGCGGCGGCGGTGAAAGCAGGCATGGCAGCCTCCTTCTGTCTCAGCTCCGCGGGATGAACCGCTGAGACGGCCTGACGAATGATGTGGCTATCCGACGATGCTACCGCACCAGAGCGCTTTTCAGCTTGTCATCGTCCTGAAACGTCTCGGCGGTCACCCCCAGTACCGATCCGCGGCCACCGAAGATCGATCCGGTCACCTGCTGATCCAGACGCCTGGCCACCGACAGCAGCGTGGCCGGCGGTAGCGCGACGTAGCCGACGCCCTCGACGTGCCTGGCGTTTTCCGGAGCCACGTAGAATTCCGCAAACGCCTTCGCTTCGGGCCGCAACATCGCCTTCCGGTTGGCATAGATGAGCAGCGGTCGCGACAGTGGCTGGTAGGTCCCGCTGGTTACGGCGTCCGCGCTGGGTGCGACGCAGCCGCTTCCGCCGTCCACCGAGACAAGCTTCAGTCTGTCCCTGTTCGCGGCGTAGTAGGCGTAACCGAAGTACGCCAGCGCATTCGGGTTCGCCGCGACGCCGTCGACGAGGACCGTGTCGTCCTCGCTGCGGGTGTAATCTTTCCGGCTGCTGCTCTGCGTGCCGACGACGGCGAGGGTGAAGTAGTCGAAGGTGCCGGACGCCGTGCCGGGACCAAGAAGCACAAGCGGCCGGTCGGGGAAGCTCGCCCTGATCTGGCGCCAGCTCGTAACCTCCCGTTCGGCCGCCGGTTCCCACATCGTCTTCAGTTCGCCGACGGTGAGGCACGTCGCGAACGCGTTTGCCGGATTGGCGACCACCGCCAGGCTGTCGAATCCGAACGGCAGCTCGATCGGCGCGATGCCGGCCGAATCGCATTGCCCGATCTCACCGGCATTGATCGGACGCGACGCGCCGGCGATGTCGATCTCGCCGGCACACAATTTCCGAAGGCCGCCGCCCGTTCCCGACTCGTGAACGCTGATCTGGACCGCTGGATGGGCCTTCCGGAACGCATCCGCCATCGCGGTCGAGACGGGCAGGACGGTGCTGGACCCATCGATCGTGATGGCGCCCGCCAACGGCGATGCTGCGAGAGTCGTCGCGCTCGAGGCCGCCGCGGTCGAGTCGCCGCGGCGGTCCACGTTCACGGATGCATCGCATGCGGCAAACGTCGCAGCCATTGCGAATGTCGCCGCCAGCTTGAGAGCCCGATTCACGTCGACGCCTCCGCGATGCGCTCGCCTCTCGTCTCAGGACAGGCGCGCAAAAATCCAGAACAAGCCGCCCGATAGCAAGATCGCCGCGGGCAGAGTAAGCACCCACGCCATGAGCAGGTTGCGAACGGTGGACGCCTGCAGCCCGGATCGGCCCGCCGCCATCGTGCCTGCGACGCCCGACGACAGCACCTGCGTCGTCGACACTGGCAGCCCGTAGATGTCGGCGGCGGCAATCGTTGTCGCCGCGACCAGTTCGGCCGATGCGCCCTGGGCGTAGGTGAGATGGCTCTTGCCAATCTTTTCGCCCACCGTGACGACGATTCGTTTCCAGCCCACCATCGTGCCAAGGCCCAAGGCGATGGCGACGGCGATCTTGACCCAGGTGGGGATGAACCGCGTCGCAGAATCGAGCTCCGTTCGATACAGCTTCAACAGGTCAGCATCGGTCTTGGCGAACGTGAAGGCGCTGTCCTTACCGAAGCGCCGAATCGTTTCGCCGGCCAGATACATGTCGTTGCGAACGTTCTGCACTGTCTCATGCGGCAGGCGCCTGATCGATCCGTACTGCTCCACCTGGGTTCGAATGTCCTTCGACAGCTGCGAGAGGGCAGGAATCACGTTCGGATTTGCCTGGCGCGTCCGCAGGTAGTCGCCGATGACGCGCCGCGCGTCAGTGGTGGTGCGGCCATCCGCGTACCGGTCCAATGTCTGCGCGACGTAGGTGGACGTTCTGAGGAATGGCTGACTGGCGCTGTCTGGCACGGCGCGGTTGAGTGCGTAAGCGGTTGGCACGACGCCGATCAGGATCAGCATGATCAGCCCCATGCCTTTCTGACCGTCATTCGAGCCGTGCGCGAAGCTGACGCCCGTGCAGGTGAGGATCAGGATGCTGCGGATCCACAGCGGCGGCGGCGCGGCGCCCTTCGGTTCGCTGTAAAGCTCCGGGCGGCGCGCGACCAGCTTCAGTGCCAGGAGCAGCAGAGCAGCAGCGCAGAAACCAATGACCGGCGATAGCAGGAGCGAGTACCCGATCTTCGACGCCTGGGCCCAGTCGACACCGCTTGCGCCGCCGGACGACATCATCTGGTTGGCGAGGCCGACACCGATGATCGAGCCAATCAGCGTGTGCGAGCTCGAGGCCGGCAGTCCGAGGTACCAGGTGCCGAGATTCCAGGCGATCGCGCCGAGAAGGAGCGCAAAGACCATCGAGAAGCCGGCACTGGAGCCGACCTGAAGGATCAACTCGACCGGCAGCAGCGCGATGATGCCGTAGGCGACGGCGCCGCTCGACGCCATGACACCGAGAAAGTTGAAAACGCCGGACCAGACGACCGCCAGATGCGCCGGCAGCGAGTGCGTGTAGATCACCGTCGCCACGGCATTTGCGGTGTCGTGAAACCCGTTGACGAACTCGAACCCGAGCGCGATGAACAGCGCGACGCCCAGCAGCACGAACGGCAGCCACGACGTCGAGCGCACGCCGCTCTCGCTGACGTCGGAGTAGATGCTGTAGGCGACAAAAAACAGGGCGCACGCGAGCACGCTGAAAAAGACAAGCGTCGCACGTGGATGGAACCCGACATCCAGCTTGGGTCGTGCCGGCGCATGGACGTCGATTGGGACGGGAGCCGTCGCAACGGTGGCGTCTACCATGGCTGACCTTTCGAGACGGCGGGCGCCGCGATGACGAGGATAGAGAAGCCGTGTGACAAAGCTGCGACTCGGTCGACGTTTACCGAATGGTCAGGAGCGCCGGGATATACGCACGGCGACCGGGGGAAGACCCGCTAACGCGGAGCCAACGGACGCGCGCTTTGAAGAGGACGAGTCGCGACGCATGGGCCGGGAGGCCCTTCACAATCACAACGTCGGGTACGCCAGATATCCGATAATTGATTCCAGGAGAGTCTATATGACCAGATTGTCGGTCCTCCTGTTGCTGCTCTCTGGCGTCGCAGCCTGTTCGCGTCAGATACCTTCGCAGGAGAGCGCTGCGGCACCGCAACAGCCCCCGGCGGCGCCCGCGAAGTCGCAGCCCGAGCCCGGCCAACCCGCCGAAGGCGCGCCACCGGCGCCCGCGGCTGCCGCGGCGTCTCCACCCGAATCCGCGCCAGCCGCTGCTGCAGCGTCACTACCTGCGGCCCCTCCGGCACCGCGGTTTCGCGAGATCACGGTGCCTGCGGATACCCCACTCTCGGTGACGCTGGAAACCGCGCTCGCGTCGAACACGAGCCAGGTGGAAGACCTCGTCGAAGGCCGGCTTGCGAGAGCGGTCGTCGTGTCACATACGACCGTCTTGCCGGCCGGGGCACGCGTCACGGGATCGGTGGTCGACGCCAAGCAATCGGGCCGCGTGAAAGGCCGCGCGCTGATCGCGGTGCGTTTCAATCGCATCGTCGCGAACGGCGAGCGTTATCAGATCCAGACGGCACGGATCAGCCGACAGGCGGCGGCGAGCACCAAGAGCGACGTCAAGAAGGGCGGCATCGGCGCTGGCGTCGGCGCCGTCGTGGGCGGCATCGCCGGCGGAGGCAAAGGCGCGGCGATTGGCGGTGTGATCGGCGGGGCGGGTACGGTGATGGCCACGCGCGGTAATGAAGTGCAGCTGCCGCCCGGGACGACCCTCAGCACGAGGCTCACGAGCCCGCTCGAGGTGCGTGTGGCAATTACGAAGCCCGAATAGGGGTCTGACCCTTTTTCCTACCCCAACGCCGAAAGCGCAAGGTACGTTATCGGCGTTTCTGCGTACAGGAGAACGAGCACGAAGACGGTGAGGTACGCAAGCCGGAGCGTTTTCTGATCGCCGCTGCACTGCGCAAGGCCCATCGCGACGAGCAACCAGCCGAAGCCCGCCACGGGCGCCGGCACGTACGTTACGACGCCGAAGGTCAACAGCAGCATGTGCCGCGCGCGATGGAGTCCCGCCGGCCACGGGCTGAGGAACGCCCAGGCCAGGAGCGTCTCCAGCGCGAACCCTCCCCACGTCAGCGCGAGACCCAGGCGACGCAGAGCGTCCGGCTCCACGAGGACCGGACCACCGATGACTTCAACGCCTGACGGCAGCGGCGCCAGCGCCGCGCGGTTGGTGTCGAGCTGCGCTTCGCTGAGCCCACCGACGGCGCGGGCGAGATCCGCGAAACGGTCGTCGGTGATCAGCGTGATGCGAAAGAAGCGCGCATCGAGGAAGTCCGGCGCCAGGATCCCCTTCCATACGATGGCGCAGAGAAAA
>JBKOZS010000163.1:0-26227 GCA_046726015.1 Acidobacteriota bacterium | reverse complement strand
ATGTGTATAAGAGACAGCAGTAGGCCCGACCTCGAGGTCGGGCCTGCTGGCAGCTCGGTTTCAAGGTCATACGGTCACGCCCAACTGCAGCGTGGCCGTGTAGCCGCTGGTCGTGTTGCCACTCATCGTCGCCATCTCGTTCGTCGTGCCGTCAGCGAAGATGCCATCCGAGCTCGTGCGGGTCGGGTTGTTCCCGCGCGAGGCGTAGACGCCGGTCTCATACACCGCAGCCGTCACATCGTCGGGAAACGCCATCGGCGTTGTCTTGACGCTGGCGCCGTTCACGAACACCTCCAATCGTCTTTTCACAGCTGCCACACATCTGCCGTACACCCCTGGTGCGATACGATGGGACTTCGGACCTCGGACCTCGACATGCGGATAGCGCTAGCCCAAATCAATCCAACCAGCGGCGACATCTCCGGCAATACCGCACGCACCATCGACGCGGTGAACGCTGCGAGGAAAGAGCGTGCGGACGTGGTGGTGCTGCCGGAAATGGTGATCCCGGGCTACTGCATCGGCGACCTGGTCGAGGACGCCGCGTTCCTGGCGGCCAACGAGCGTGCGATGCACGAGATCGCGGATGCGGCGCAGGGCATCACCGCCGTCGTGGGGTTCATCGATTTCGATCCCGCCGCCCGTAATGACAACGGAACGATCCGCAAGTACAACGCGGCTGCCGTGGTGCGCGACGGCAAGGTGCGGCAGCGGGCGCGCAAGTCGCTGCTGCCGAACTATCGCTACTTCGACGACAAGCGCTTCTTCACGCCCGGCGAGCGGCGCGATCCGGTTGACGTGCCGGCCGACTCCAGGTGCGTGCGCATTGGCGTGTCGATCTGCGAAGACATGTGGGACGAGTTCTACGAGATCAAGCCGCTGCCGGAACTGGCCGCGAAAGGGGCCAGCGTCATCCTCAACCTGAACGCGTCCCCGTTCCATCCCGGCAAACGTCACACGCGCGAGCGCTTGATTCGCGGCCATATCGCGCAGTTCCATCGGCCGATTGTCTACGTGAACACCGTCGGCGCAGCCGACACGGGCAAGAACATCCTGCCGTTCGACGGCGAAAGCCTCGTCTACGATGCCGCCGGACGGCTCGTCGCGCTCGGCCGCCAGTTCGAGGAAGACCTGGTCATCGTCGATCTCGGCGCGGCGGCAGGCCCGCTGCCGGCGATCGAACTGCCGCGTGACGATCGCGATCGCGAAGTGCACGACGCGCTGGTCATGACACTGCGGGACTACATGCGCAAGACCGGCTTCACACGGGCCATCGTCCCGGTGTCGGGGGGCATCGACTCCGCCCTCGCGCTGGCTGTCGCGGTGGCAGCACTCGGCGCGGACCGCGTCCTCGCCTACAACCTGCCGTCACGCTACAACACCGAAACGACGCGAGGGATTGCGGAGCGCCTGGCGTCAGCGCTTGGCGTGCGGTACGGCGTCATCCCGATCCAGGAGATTGACGAGACGGTCCGCCGCGTGTTCGAGGAGCACGCGCACCCGATCGCGCAGAACCTGACACGAGAGAACCTGCACGCGCGGATCCGCGGGCTGCTGATGATGGCCGAATCGAACGATACCGGCGCGCTGCTGATCTCGTGCGGGAACGAGACGGAGATCGCGCTTGGCTACGCGACGTTGTACGGCGATATGTGCGGCGGCATCTCGCTGATCGGTGATCTCTCGAAGACCGACGTCTACAGCGTGGCTCGCTACGTGAACCACAAGCACGGACGCGACATGATCCCGGAGGAGACGTTCCGCATCAAGCCGTCCGCCGAGCTCGCGTCCGGGCAATTCGATCCGTTCGATTACGCAGTAGTTGCGCCGATCGTTGGTGAGTTCGCGGAACATCGCGCCAGCCCGGGAGACCTGATCCGCTTGTTCGAGCAGCACGCGCTCGACCCCGCGCGTTTCCGCCCCGACGACGAGGGTCGGACGGTCTACGACAAGTACACGCCCGAGACCTTCAGCGCGATCGTCTACGACGCCTATCGTCGCATGCGGCGCTCCGTCTACAAACGCCTGCAGGGCCCTCCGATCGTCGTCGTCAGCGAACGCGCGTTCGGGTTCGACCTGCGCGAGACGATCATCAATGGCTGGGAAGGGTAGGGCGCCGAAGTGGTACGTCCGGCCCTCGGGCCTCGGATCTCGGGCCTCGGCACGGATCACGGTGAAATCAGATCACCGTACCGCTGAATGCGTCCCGCGGAGTAGCTGTTGAGCAAGTCATCGATCGCGTGGAGGCGCGACGTGCTGCCGTCGGTGGGGCGCGCCCGTGAGGCGGGAAAGCCGCTGAAGATCGATCGGATCAGCACGCCGTTCTTCTGGTGAGGCACCCGCCCGAGATTCGCGATGAAGCGGGCGAACGTGCCCTCCCGGAACAGGTAGAACTCGACGTTCGACACGTAGAACGCGGAGACCAGCTCGCGGCGGGATCCGAGTGCGCGGCCAATCGCCGCCAGCGCGGACGGGCCGCTCAAGTCGCCGACAACCGGAATCACCCGGTCCTTGGCCTGTAGAGACTTCACGAACTGGAACGACTCTTCCGATGCCAGAAAGTTCGTGTGCTGCCCCGACGGATCCGTATCGAGCAGCAGCTGGCGGTACGTCGGATAGTGACTCTGCGGCGGCCGCCCGGTGCTCTGGAACCGCAGCGACAGGCCGGCCTCGATGAACCGCCCATGAAATCGTTCGATCGTGGCCAGGTCGTCGGCTGACAGCGGCACGCCGGTCTGCCCGAGCGCCGTTTTCACACGGCTGCGGACGGCGTGGACGTCACCGGTGTCGATGCCATGCGCATCGATATCGTTGACCAGCGTTTCGATGCTGACGGAAGCCGCCGTTCCGCGCGCGGCGGGCAGCTTCCGGCCGAACAACATCGACAGGTAGTCCGCCCGCGTGCGCGACAACTGGAACAGCGCTTTGAAGAACAGGTGCAGCAGCAGGTTGTCGCGGCGGATATCGATGATGAACGCGATCGCCGGGCGGACCTCCGCGATGTAGGTGAAGTTCTGATCGGGTCCGACGCCGATGTAGGCACCGCCGCGAACCCGGCGCTGCTGTAACTCCGGGATCACCTGCAGGTACGACGACTCGTTGGAGATGAGGTTGTCAGTATCGAAGTAACCGCCGGGCTCCGACAGCGCGGCAATCTGCTCCGCAAATGTGGTCCCGTCGCGCGCGGCATTCTGCGCCGGTGCACCGGACAGCAGCGCGCACGCGAAGACGATCGTCAACAGCGGCGCGGCGGCACGAGCCCGGATCACGGCGCCTCGATCTGGAGCGGAACGATGGTTTTTCCCCAGTGGAGCACGAGCTCGGCGTGCTTGCCGTCAACTTTCGGAAAGTAGAAGGCCAGCGTTTCCATGTGCATGCCTTCGCGCGGCGTGCTCGTCACGCGAAGCACATCCTGCCCGGACGGGTAGCGGGTGTGGAACACCGGCTGCACGCGGTTGAAGATCACGGTCCATTGATCCTCGTGCGGCTCGGTCCACAGCGAGTACTTTCCGGCAGGGAGCGCGTGCCCTTCGATCTGCACGTCGGTCGACACCTCGATCGTCGTCGCGTTATCCGCGCCGGGCGTCCAGACGCGGCCCCAGGGGACGAGCGCCCCGAACAGGTCTCGTCCACGCGCCACCGGCCGGTTGTAATCGACCGTGATCACCGTATTGCCGACATGTTGCGACACGGTCCCGTGCTGGCTCGGGCGCGGCGCTCCGGGCGCGGGCGGCTGCTGCGCCGCACCGACGCACAACGCCGCGGCAACCAGCACCCCCCGCGTGATCATTTCTTCGACTCGTCGTACACGACCTGCAGGTTCGCTTTCACGCGGCCGGGATCAATCGTGTACCCGTGATAACGGTCCGACGGCTTGAACTCGGTCGCCGCCTGGTCGGCGCTCTTCCCGGCTTTGAGCGCCCCTTGCGCCCACATGAGGAAGTCCTGGTTGAACGCGGCGTAGTCCGCGAGATCCGAGAACGGCAGCGTCGTGCTGTGGCCGGTGATGATCGTGTCGATGTCCTTCAATCCCTTCGACGCGTTCATCAGGCTCGTTCCATAGCCGGTTGCCGTCCCGCCGTTGTTCACGTCGATTCGTGGCAGGTTCTTTCCCGAGAAAATATCGCCTGCGTGAACGACGCGGAGCGAGGGGAACACGACCCACGCGTCGCCGTTCGTGTGCCCCGGTCCGAAGTAGTACAAATCGATCTGATCCTTGCCGCTCATCAACGACAGCTTGTCCTTGTAGGTCTTCTTCGGCAGGAATGCCGCCTTCTCGCCCTTGAAGGCGTCCATCTTCTCCATGTTGGTCTTCGTGTTCTCGTGCGCCACGAACTCGACCGACGATCCAAAGAACTCGTTGCTGCCGTTGTGATCGCCGTGCGTGTGCGTGTTGATGATCGTCGTGACCGGCTTTTCGGTAATCGTCTTGATCTTTTCCATGATCGCCGGCCCCCAGCCCGCGAGCTTGGTATCGACGACCACAACCCCGGTGCCGGTGACGAAGACAGCCGTATTGCCGCCGCCTCCGGTGAGCATGTAGAGGTTGTCCTTGAGCTTTTCGACGGCCACCACCTTCGGCTGATCGGACTGCGCGGGCGGCTGCAGAGCGCGTGCCGCGACCGACAGGCTTCCGGCCGTGAGCAACACCGTCAATACGACTGCACGCTTCATGAAATCCCTCCCGGAAAGAAGACACGCTGGATGAACCAGTAGCTCCCGGCAACGATCACCGCAATCGATCCCGCGAACGCCAGCCGCCGGCCGACCACTTCGTGGCGCGTGCGAACCATCGCCAGCGCCGACGCGACGATCAGCACGACAGCCAGCTGCCCAATCTCCACCCCAACGTTGAACGAGACCAGCGACCAGCCCAGCGCGCGCGAGGGCAGGTCCATCTCGCGCAGCACGTTCGCAAAGCCAAAGCCGTGGATGAACCCGAAGACGAACGCCACGGCCGCGCGCATGTCGCGCCCCTTGCCGATCAGCAGGTTGTCGGCGCCGACGTAAATGATGCTCAGCGCGATCGCCGGTTCAATCAGCCGCGCGGGAGGATTGACGATATCCAGCACCGCCAGCGCGAGCGTCACGCTGTGAGCGGCGGTGAACGCGGTCACGATCAGCGCGAGCTTGCGGAATGTGCCGCCCAGGAGCAGCAGGCCAACGAGAAACAACACGTGGTCCGGCCCGACCAGGATGTGATGCACACCGGCCGGCACGAACTTTCGCACGACGGCCCACGTGCCCTGCCGCGTGCCGGCGAAATACTCGTACGACGAGCGTCGCGCATCCAGGATGGCCTGCGACGTCAGCGTGCCGCGCTCGTACACGTTGACGAACGTCTGGTGATTGGGGTCGTAGGGAAAGAGCACGGCGGTGATGGTCATCCGGCCCGGCAACTGCGTGACAGGCCAGCGCACTCGCACGCGCAGCGAGCTGCGATCCGGCACCACTTCGATGCCGCCGAATGCCGGCGTCAGCACACCGCCATCGGCGGCCACTTGCAATCGCGCGCGCAGCAGCGATTCGATCGACGCGCGATGGGCGTCGGCCGTCCTGACATCCAGCAGCCGGTCCGCAGGTTCGATCTGGAACTCGTGCGCGACGTCGAACACGTGCAGGACGATGGCGCCGTCGATCGCGGTGGGGGTGAGAGAGAGATCGGCGTAGCTGAACGGAGCCGGATGCGCCCAGCCGATCGCAGGGCACAGCAGCACGGCGATCGCGGCCAACGCGGCGCGCATGGGAGCCCTCAGTGGGGGATCGCCTGCAGATGTTCTCGCAGCAGGTCGCGCCCGAAGTCGCCGTTGAAGTCGCGCCACACGGAGTGGATATGGTTGCCGTCGTTCTGCACATTGTCGTATTCGACGAGGAACGTCGGCCCCTGGATGCGGTAGTAGTGCTTCTTGCCCCGTTCGGTCTCCCCTGCCCACGCGAAGGCGACGTTCTCGAGACCTGCCTTGCGGATCCGGGCCACTCGCTCCGACGCGAGATCGGCCGTCATGAACCCGGTATAGACCTCGATCAATTTCATGAGCAGGTCGCGCTGCGGCGGCGTCATGGCGGCGGCCTTGAGACCGATCGGCGACAGCGGATCGACCGACGTCTTGTTCTCGGTCAGCATCTCGTTGGGCGCGGCCGTCTGCACGATCGCGACCGTCCGCTCTTTGGGATCGAGCGCATCGAGCAGCGCACGCGCTGCATCCTCTTCGGTGCCGAGCGTCCGCTGTCCCTTCTGCGGACCTTCTCGCACTTCGGCCGGGTTCGCGCCAAGGAACGTCGGCGTGTTGCCGACCGCCCGTCCGCCAACGATCGTGAAGTGGAATGAGATGTGATGCCCGACGAAGCGCCAGCCCCATGGTGCGGTTCCGCCCGGCGTGCCGAACACCGCCAGCGCGTACGCACCCGGGTCGCGCGGGAACCGGCGCTTGTCCCCTTCCACGACCTGCAGCACTTTCTCGAGCTCGATGATTTGCTCGGTCGTCAGATACCCACGCTGGCTCATGCCGGTCTTGAGCAGATCGCGCGCGAGCGCCTTCTGCTGATCGGTCATCGCGCCGAGCACGACCCCCTTGCGCGGGAACATCTCGTTCGGCACGTAGTGCCACGCCGTGCGGTCGGCTCCATCGAACGGCAACACGGCCTGTTCGCGCTGCTCGGCGCTGAGTGACGCCAGCCACGCCTTTGCCGCCGTCGCCATCGCGGCCGCAGACTTCTCAGAACCGATCGTGACGCCTGTGACGTACACGAGTGCCAGGCCTGCCAGCAGACCAACCCGAGCGAGCGTCGAGCGTGCCATGATGCCTCTCCTAACCGCCGCATCCTACCTCGAATTCCGCACCGCGCGCACCTCGCGCCTCGCGCATCGCATCTCGGGTCTCCTGCCCATTCGGGTGATGTGCGGCGTTCACGCGCGGTTCAGAATCGACTCATGACGACCACCACTACGCTTTCATCATTCTCCGACGCGCTCGCTGCCATCGTGGACGGGGTCGCGCCATCTGTGGTTCAGGTTCACGGACGCGGCCGCCCCGCAAGCGGCATCGTCTTCTCTGCGGACTCGGTGTTGACGACCATGCGCGCGATTGGACGAGAAGACGGGTTGCGCGTCCGCCGGCATGACGGCCAGGCACTCGACGCGGAGCTCGCCGGGTGGGACCCGACGACCGGCATTGCCGTGTTGCGAGTGGCGGGACTCGGGGTCGAGGCCGCACGGCAGTCGACGACCGCTCCGCGGGTCGGGCACATTGCCGTTGCCCTCGCCCGCTCCTGGAGCAACGCGATCACGGCCAGTGCAGGGATCGTTGCGGTGATTGGCGGACCGCTCGCCACCGGACGCCGCCGCTCGATCGAACAGGTGCTACGCACGACCGCGCCAATGCACGATGGCTTCGCAGGAGGCGCCTTCGTCGATACCTCGGGTGCTGTGGCGGGGATTACCACCGCCAGCGCGATCCGCGGCCTCGGCGTGGTCATTCCAGCACCGATCGCCTGGCGCGCGGCGTCAGATGTACAGAAGCATGGCAAGCCGCGGCGCGCCTATTTTGGCATTGCGGGCCAGCCCGTGCAGCTCGCCGACCGCCAGCAAGGGGGCGCAGGCCGCGATCGTGGCCTGCTGATCGTGGGCATCACGCCGGACGGACCGGCGGAAGCCGCCGGGCTGCTGATTGGCGACGTGCTGATCGAGTTCGATGGCCAACCGGTGTCGTCGCCCGAAGATCTCCTCGATCTGTTGACGGCAGATCGGGTGGGACGCGCGGTGCAGGCAAAACTGCTACGCGGCGGCGCGTCACGAGAAGTGAGCGTCACCGTAGCAGAACGAACAGTGTGATTGATGGACGTGGTGTTAGTGGGATCGGACGAGGAGCGCGCGCGGCTGCGCGCACTGATGCCCGAGGATGTCGTGATCGCGGCGGAAGCGTCGACGCTCGGGGAAGCGCGCGCCGACGATCACGCGGTTGACGCCTGGGTCGTTGCGCCGTTGCGGCGCATCTCGAGCGAGACTGACACGCCCCTCGACCCGCTGACCCCGCGCGAATGCGAAGTGCTCGAGTTGCTCGCAGAGGGACTGCCGAACAAGACGATTGCCGCCCGTCTCGCGATCAGCGATCAGACCGCCAAGTTCCACGTGGCATCGATCTGCGGAAAGCTTGGCGCCGCGAATCGCACGGAAGCCGTCCGCATCGCACTCCGCCGCGGGCTGGTGACGATCTGAGCCACGGATCACACACGGATCTCAGGTTGAGGGGGTCGCGCTCACCTCGTTGACGGCTTCTTGCGCCCGCGCCCGCCCGAACCCAGCAACCGATAGCTGTCACGCAGCCAGCCCTGGACCTCCTCATCGAGCTGCTCGGGCTTGGTGACGATCAACCAGTGCACCCACCATCCCGGCACAACCTCCTCCACCTTCTGGAAGCGTGGGGACTTCAGCGGGTGCGGCATCGCGAATCCGCACTTCATGGCGTCCTCGGTGATCCGCGTTACGCTCGCGAACCGAATGCGACCCAGGAACGCAATCCGCGTCTTTGCCGGCGCGGCGTAATACTCCCCGCAGTTGGCGATTAACTGCTCGAAGCGATTGTACAACCGGCGCCCGCGGGGCCCCATGCGCGATTGCCAGTCGTCGAGCGTGGCCAGCCCGCACGAGTGCCACAGGTTCTTGACGAGCAGCCTGGCACCGCATTTCGGGCACGTCCAGAGCGGGTTCTCGCCGGTGATCGCACGCGAGCCCTTCCGTGGCATGGACGGCTAACGCTTCGCACCAATCGCGGTGAGTGCGCGCAGGCTGCGCACGTACATCACGCCCTGCGACAGCGCCGGCGTCGCCATGAGGAGTTCTCCAACTGAGTTGGTCGCGATTCGCTTGAATTCGGGTCCGGCCGACACGACGATCATCTCGCCGTCTTCGTTCGACACATAGATCTTGCCGTCCGCCGCGACCGGCGACGCGCTGAACCCGCTGCCGACCGGATCCAGGCGGGTGCGGTAAATCTCCTCGCCCGTTCGCAGGTTGTAGGCGTCGAAGACGCCGTTGTTCGCGAGGACGTAGAGTTGATCCTTGTAGATCAACGGTGTCGGCATGTAAGGGCCGCGCGCCGTGCGGCTCCAGGCGATCGCATCGCTGCTCGTCTTCCCCTCCGCGAGTGTCAGATCACCGCGCGCCCCCGGACGAACGACGAAGATTGGCCTTTCCGGCCCACGTCCGCTCGCCACGACAACGATGCCGTCGCCAAACACTGGCGTCGGCGCCGTGATCTTCGAGCTGCCGCCAAGACGCCACCGTTCGGTTCCCGTGCGCGGATCGTAGCCGCGAATGTAGTTCGACGCGTTCGTGACAAGCACCGGCCCCTCGGCGCTCATCCCGACCGTAGGTGTGCCCCACGACGGAATCTCGTCGCGGGTGGTCTTCCAGGCGGTTTCGCCGGTTTCCGCGTGCAGGGCGATCAGAAAGGAATCCACCTGCGTGTCGCACTGCAGGATGACGAGATTGTTCCAGATGATTGGCGAGCTCGCAGGTCCCCATTCGTACGTTGGAATGTCGTAGGCCCCGACATCCATGCGGCCGAGATCGACCTTCCAGAGGAAGCGTCCATCGACGTCGTAGGCATGAACGCCTTGTGACCCGAACCAGGCGACGACGATCCGGCCATCGGTGGCTGGCGTGGCACTGGCATAGGTCGACTTGATGTGCCGCTTGTCGATCGGCACGCCTTTCGCCGCTACGCGTTCCCAGAGGATGCGGCCGTTCGTCTTGTCGATCGCGTAGATCATCCATCGCTGGATCGACTGGTCCTTCGAGGCGTCGCCATCGCCGTAGAGTCCCGGACGGAAGGTCGCGGCCGGATCGGTGCTGACCGCGCTCGTGACGAACACGCGGTTGCCCCATACGATCGGACTGGAATGCGCGAGACCGGGAATGGGCGTGCGCCACAGGATGTGCTCGCCGCTCTTTACATCCCACGTGTCGGGCAGGTTCTGCGCTTCGGCGATCCCCGCTGCGTTCGGACCGCGGAACGACGGCCAGCTCCCGGCTGCGTTCCCCGCGTCAGGCAATGTCGCGATGCGCGGCCCGGCCGTGCGGATGATGCGTCTCTCGGTGACGGTTACCGCTTCCTCCACGGGACGCCACGTGCTCCGATCGAGAATCATGCGGCGCGGCGTGCATTCGTCAGCGATGACCTCGAAGCGCAGGTGCGTGTGCTGGATGGCGAATTCGTACCGCCCCGGCTTTTCGCAGCCGGTCCCCGCGCCCGGCGTCAGCAGCTCCATGCGGGTACCCTCGACCGACCACGTCCCCTTGAACGTCGGCCAGCCTTTGCCTTCGAGCGTGAACGTGCGATCGGGGTGAAACCGCGCGACGAAGCCACCGAACTTGAGTGGGCCGGATGGAACGGCGGATGCCGCCTGGCGCGCGAACGTCGTCGGGCCTGGGAAGACGCTGCCAAGCGCGGCCACCAACAGCATCGATCGGAGGTTGAAGCGGCGCATCATCATTCACCTATGTCCTCGCGCCACAGGTCCGGGTGCGCGCGAATGAACTCGGTCATCAGCCGTATGCATGTCGCATCCTGAAGGACCTCGACCCTCACACTCCGCGACCGCAGCAGCTCTTCCTCTCCCATGAACGTCTGGTTCTCGCCAACGATGACCGTCGGGATGCCGTAGAGAAGAATCGCACCGGTGCACATCGCGCAAGGAGACAGCGTCGTGTAAATGATCGATTCGCGGTACACTCGCGCCGCCTGGCGTCCGGCGTGTTCGAGCGCGTCCATCTCGCCATGCAGAATGGCGCTCCCCTGCTGCACGCGCCGGTTGTGGCCGCGGCCAAGGATCCGGCCGCGATGAACCAGCACCGACCCGATCGGGATTCCGCCTTCGCGCGCGCCGGCTGCCGCCTCGTCGATGGCCGCCTGCATGAACTCATCAGGCATGGTGCGTCATCTTCTCACGGCTGACAGTTGGCAGTTGGCAGTTTGCAGTTTGCAGTTTGGCGGTTGCGGTTCACTGCTAAATCGCCGGCCGCTGGTTGACAGCCTACCCGCCCGCGCCACAAAATCCGCTGATCTGTGGCCCTGGCATTTGCCATTCGACATTCGTTATTCGGCATTCGTCATTCGTCATTCGTCATTGACACGCTTTTTCACACTCAACGAGGCCCTCGTCATGCGAACTCACCTGTCGGTCACGCTCGCGTTCACGACCCTGGTGGCGCTGCCGCTCGCAGCCCAGCAGACTCCTTCACCGTCACCGCAGGCACCCGCGGCGCAAGCGGCTCCGCAGACGCCGCCGCGTGGCAATCCGAAAGACACGGAAGTCTGGGAGCCGGTGCCCAAGATCATCACGCCTGGCCAGGCGGACAGCGCCCCACCTTCAGACGCGATCGTGCTGTTCGATGGAAGCAATCTCGATCAGTGGGTGTCGGTGAAGGACAAGTCGCCCGCCGGGTGGACCGTCGGCGACGGCGTGATGACGGTCAACAAGAAGGCCGGCAACATCGAGACAAAGCGCAGCTTCAAGAACTACCAGCTGCACATCGAATGGCGCATTCCGACCAACATCACGGGAAGCGACCAGGCACGCGGCAACAGCGGCCTGTTCCTTGCGTCAACCGGTGGCGGCGACGGCGGATACGAGCTGCAGATCCTCGACTCGTACAACAACAAGACCTATGTGAACGGACAGGCAGGCAGCATCTACAAGCAGTACCCGCCGCTCGTCAACGCCATGCGCAAGCCAGGCGAATGGAACACCTACGACGTCGTCTGGACGATGCCGACCTTCAACGCGGACGGGACGGTGAAGACGCCGGCCTACGTGACAGCGCTCCACAACGGTGTGCTGGTTCAGAACCACGCCGAGGTCAAGGGTGAGACGGTTTACATTGGCAAACCGCAATACAAGAAGTACGACGAGGCGCCGATCAAGCTCCAGTCGCACGGCGACCCCAGCGAGCCGATCAGCTTCCGGAATATCTGGGTCCGCGCGCTGGACGCACCAGCATCGACCGGCAGCCGCTGAACGACTCATGGCCCTGAGCCTCGAGCCCTAAGTCCTGAGCCCTTCCCCGGCATAAGATGAAGCCATGCCAGGAGCCGTGGATCGTGCCGTGAACATCGAGGATCTCCGCCGCGCCGCCAGGCGGCGGCTGCCCCGCGTGGTGTTCGATTACATCGATGGCGGGGCGGACGCGGAGATCACGTTGCGCGAGAACTGCCGCGCGTTCGAGGACGTCACGTTCCGGCCGCGGTTTGCCGTCGAGACGCCCCCATCCGATCTGCAGACGACTGTGCTCGGCATCCCGGTGGCACTGCCGTTCCTGTTCGCTCCTGTTGGAAGCAGCCGCATGTTCTATCCACGCGGCGAAGAGGTCGCGTCGCGTGCGGCTGGCGCCGCCGGCACGATCTACATCCTTTCCACGTTATCCGGATGCCGACTTGAAGACGTGAAGAAGGCAACCGCGGGTCACGCGTGGTACCAGGTCTACCTGTGCGGAGGACGCGAGGTCGCGACAAAAACAATCGGACGCGCGCGCGACGTCGGCTTCTCCGCGCTCGTCGTCACGATCGACACGCCAGTCGCGGGTCTTCGGGAACGCGATTTCAGGAACGGCACGAAGGAGTTGCTCACTCGTCATCCCCTGCCGATGCTGCCGCACGTTGGCCAGTTCATCGCGCGGCCGCGGTGGCTCACGCAGTTCCTCGCGGACGGCGGACTCATGTCGTTCCCGAACGTCATGCTTCCGCAAGGGCCGATGCCGTATGCAGACGTTGGCGCGGCACTCGAGCAATCGACGGTGACGTGGCGCGATCTCGACTGGATCCGCGATCTGTGGCGCGGGCCGATCGTCGTGAAGGGGATTCACACCGGTGAAGATGCGCGTCGCGCCATTGATGCGGGCGCCAGCGCGGTTGTCGTCTCGAACCACGGCGGACGACAGCTCGATAGCGTCCGCGCGTCGCTCCGGGTGCTCCCGGAAGTCGTGTCGGCGGTGAACAGCCGGGTGGAGGTCCTGTTCGACAGCGGCATCCGCCGCGGCAGCGACGTGGTGAAGGCGCTGTGCCTGGGCGCGCGCGCCGTGCTCATCGGACGCGCGTATGCCTACGGTCTTGGCGCCGGGGGCGGTCGCGGCGTGGCCCGCGCCGTCGAAATCCTACGCGCCGATGTGGTTCGGACGTTGAAGCTGCTGGGATGTCCGTCGATCGCCGAATTGAATCGTTCCTACGTCGATGCGCCCGCCGAGTGGTTCACGTCGACGCAACCGCTCCCGGCAGCTGTGCGCGATGATGTCGCGCGTGAATCGTCTGCAGCCGCAGGTAGTCGGTAACCGGCATCTTCCCGAAGAATGGGTGATCAACGGTTGATCGCCCGGATCGATCGGCCGCGCGAAGTTCCTCTTCGAACCCGCGAAGCGCTGTCTCGAGCCGCGGCAGCAGTTCGTCGGCATCCGGCGGCACAGACGTCGGCTGGAACATCGCCGGCGCAGTCCCCTTGCGCGTGAAGCGCCCGTTTTTCAGCACCGGGTTCACGAAGAAGATCCGGACGAGCGGCCGCAGGAATCGTGGCGCCGATGGCCCCGGCGGGTTGTTATTCAGCACGGCGCGGCTGTACTCGTAGGTCAGCGCGATGTGCTCGACGATCTGCGCTGGAGACCATTTGCCTTCCGCGGGATGGACCGTCCAGCGCGCTCCATCAACCGCGCGGGCGGTGGCGGCGAACTCGTCGACGGCCTGGCGGTGCTCGGCGATCGCGGTGTTCAAATCGGCCATGAGAGTCCTCATGGGGGAGGACGGTTGACGGTTACCGGCTACTGGCTACTGGTTGCACGCGAACAGCTTCAGCTCGTGCGCCTCGCCGCCGAGCCTCACCATACATTCAAACGTGAAGCCGAGGTTCTCGAGTACCCGAATCGAGCCGCCGTTCGTGGGATCGGTAATCGCCACGAGCCGCCGGAGCCCGAAGACCTCACGGGCGAGGTCCAGGACAGCGGACGCGGCCTCCCTCGCGTATCCCTTCGACCAGAACTGCGGGAAAAATGCGAAGCCGATGTCGACGTCCGGAAGCTCGTCGCGCTTCAATAGGCCGCAGATGCCGATCGCCGCGCCCGATTCCTTCAGCTCCACGATGTAGAGACCGAATCCAAACCGCTCGTAGCTCGCCAGCGGCCCGGCGCTGATGTACGACTGTGCGTCCTCGAGTGTGCGGACGCCGCGATCGCCGATGTAGCGCAGGAACGATGGCTCGTTCAAAAGCGCCAGGATGACCGGCGCATCATCGGTCAGCATGTGGCGCAGCGTCAACCGCGAAGTTTCAATCACGACCATCCGTGGGTGAGGCTCACAGGAGACCCGACTCCCGGTCTTCTTGCCTCCCGTGTTCATCCCCGCGGCGCCGCACCAGCGTGACGATGACTCTCGGGCATGCCGAATCGGCGCGCGGTTTCTCCCTCGAAATCCACTTCGATGACGACGGCGGGCTCGTTGCCGACGACCCAGCCGTCGTGGCCGGGCTCGATCGACAGAGCCTGCGGGGCCGAGAACTCCAGTGTGCAGCCGTCCGCATATTGAATGTGGATCTGACCGCGGGCCAGGAACCCGACGTGCGCGTGCATGCACAGGTCGGTGTCCACGATCTCCTTCATGTGCGTCGACCAGCGAAACCCCGGCTGGTAGACAACACGCTTGACGCGCGCAGATCCGGCGCGAGCGATGTCGAGTTGCACGCCGCCGACTTCACGGTGATCGGCGCCCTTCATTGGCGCGAGAATCGGATCGGTCGTCGCCATATCTGACTCCTTTAGCGTGGGCTGTCCGGGAGCCCGTAAGCAGAGGTGTGCGGGTGCTGCTGGTAATGCTGCCGGAGCAGATCCTTGCCGTAGTCGTTTCCGTTTGGCGTGCGAACGACGACGTGGATGTGTTCGTGGTTGGGAACGTTGGGATTCGCCGCGAGCTGACGGAGATTGGCAGGGAGCTGGTGATCGAACTCGATCAGCACGACCGGGTTTTGAATGCGGTAATAGAACAGGCTGTCTGGCAGCGTGCCGCCGGCCCACGCAAACGACGTCTGCGCGATGTAGCGCTGCACGTCGCTCATCTTCACCTTCGCATGTCCATCGTCCATGTTGCCGACGTAGAGCGCGATCAGGTTCACCAGCTGCTGGCGCTGCGCGTCCGAAAGGTCCGACGCCATGATGCCGGCCTGCGGCACGACCGCGTTGTCCTTCCACGCTTCAGTGAGATTGTTGTTCCGCGTCTTCTCGGACGAAAGGATCGCCCGCGTGCGCTGGTCGGCATCGAGCGCGTTTACGAACGCAAGGCCGCGGTTCTGCTCGTCCTGCAGCACGGACGTGCCTTTGAACTTACCCGCGGTCGCGATCACAGGCTCGGAGCCAGCAAAGAACGGCGACATGACGACCTGGTCGCCGAGTACAAAGTAATTGATGATCGCGTGGTGGCCGTCGAACTGGAAGCCCCAGGGTTCGGTGGGTGACGGCTTCCCCATCACGGTCAGGTGATACCGCCATTCGCCGTACTGCTCGAAATCGTTGCCGTTCAATTCGCCGAGCGTGTGGTTCAGGCGCATGATGTCGCGAGTCTGCTTCAGCCCTCGGGCGCTCAGGGCGGCACGCAGCAGGGCTAGTCCGGCCTCGCGCTGCGGCTCCGCCATCTCGAGGAAGCTGACTCCCTGCCGCACATAGAAGTGCTGATTCATCCACTTCCGCCACTCGTTGTCGTCGACGGCAAAGGTCGTTTTCTTGCGCTGCTCGGGCGTGAGGGCTGCGAGGAAGGCATCGGCCGCCTTGCGGACCGGTTCGGTGGACACGCCCGTCGACTCGATCGTGAACAGCCCGGGCTGGATCTTGCCGTCCGTCGTGATGCCTTTGAACGGTTCCGCAAGGCCGCGCTCTTCGGCGCTGGCGGACTGCTGGCGGAATCGTTCCGCGACGGATTGGGATTCAGCAGTCGTGTGAACGAGCCACACGAGCGTGAGGAGCATCGCGGCCGAGAACAGGATGCGCAGGCGTTGTTGTGTCATCAAGGGTCTACCTTGCAGAAGGCGAATCCTATCATTTGTGAGGCACAGCCCGCCCTTCAGCCATAATCCAATCATGTGTCGCCTTCCGGCGATCGTGGTTGCCGCCGTACTCCTTGTGCAGGATCCCGCGTCTCGCGCGAAGGAGGCTTACTCGCGCGCCGTCGAGCTCGAAGCCGGCGGGAACCATGCGGCTGCGCTCTCGCTGCTGTGGGAAGCGGCGGGTCTCGCGCCGGAAGACGCGGACATCCAGAACCGGTTAGGAGAAGCGCTCGAACGGATCGGCGCGCTCGATGCGGCCGCCGACGCATTCCGCGCAGCGGTTGCCGCGCGCCCCTCGTTCAGGAAGGCGTCGAACAATTTGATCCTTGCGCTGGTCAAAGCTGGGAAGGGACCGGAAGCGGTCGAGCGGGCCCGCGCACTGGTCGTAGCGGCACCCGATGATGCGGACGCGCACTTCACGCTCGGGCTCGCGGAATCAGAACAGGACGTTGACGAGGCAATCAAGAGCTTTCGTCATGCGCTCGAACTTGCACCGCGACACGCGCTGGCCCGGTATAATCTCGCGCTCGTGCTGAAGCGCGCGGATCGGCAGGCGGAGGCCGCAAGCGAACTCGAGCGAACGATTGCGATCGAACCGCGGCCCGAGGCGCATTACCAGCTTGGCGTCATTTACTGGCACCAGGGAGACCTGGATCGCGCAGTGCGCGCGTTGCGCGCAGCGATCGACCTCGATACACGGTATGCCGATGCGTATTACACGCTGGGCGCGGTATTGAAAGCGAAACGCGATTGGCGTGGCGCGGCGGACGCGCTCCAACGCGCCATCGAGCTGCAACCTGACCTCTCGGCCGCCCACTACACGCTGGGGCAGGTGCTCGAACTGAACGGCGACGCGCATGATGCGCAAAAGCATTTTGCCGAAGCCGATCGACTACGCTCACAGGCCGCGCTCGTCCAAGAAGCCGGTGTGTGGACCTCAGTCGGGACGCAGAAGCTCGACCGGGGAGACTTCATCGGGGCGGTCGATTGCTTCAGACGTGCGACGACGATCTTCGAGGCGTATGCTCCGGCGCATTACCAGCTCGGACGCGCGTTGCAACGGCTGGGGCAGCAGGAGGCCGCGCAGGCAGCGTTTGCCCGAGCCCGCCAACTGAACCCCAGTCTCATCCCACCGGGACAGTGACCCTAAAGTCATTGTCACTACAGGCATATCAGTTGTATAACCGTGCCATTGCGTCAAAGATGTGACGCCACGTGTTTTGTCTAGCTGAAAAGCACTTAGAACGTTCTGAATCGAAGCTTTGGGAGGGGGCTGATGATGAGAACACGGGTGTACCACGGTGTGCTCGGCGCAGCGCTGGCGCTGCTGACCGTAGTCACCGCTGCGACGGCGCAGGAATTCCGCGCGACCGTCAATGGACAGGTGGTTGATTCGAGCCAGGCTGCGCTACCGGGCGCAACCGTCAGCGTCCGCAATCAAGATACGAACGAGGTGGCAACCGCCACCACGAACAACGAAGGGAACTACACCATCCCGTTCCTGCGGCCAGGCACCTATACCCTGGCCGTCGAGATGAGCGGGTTCCAGACGTATACGCGCAAGGACATGCGGCTCGAGGTCGGCCAGAACGCGACGGTCAATGCACAGCTCGGCATTGCCGGCGTCGCCGAACAGGTCACGGTCGTTTCCGAGGCGCCGCTGCTCGAGACCAGCAACGCCAATCGCGGTACTGTCATCGACAGCCACCGCATCGCCGAACTGCCGCTGCAGTCGCGCAGCCCGATGGCCCTCGCGACCCTGGTCGCCGGCGTGAACTACAACGCACAGGCGATCTATCTGCGCCCGTTCGACAACGGCGCACTCGCCGACTGGTCGATGAACGGCGGCGCCAA
Organism: Acidobacteriota bacterium; assembly: GCA_046726015.1. Lineage (GTDB taxonomy): Bacteria > Acidobacteriota > Vicinamibacteria > Vicinamibacterales > 2-12-FULL-66-21 > QHWT01. Next base: position 8,302 of record JBKOZS010000163.1, on the reverse strand, counting down.
TCGCAACAACGACTTCCTGCTCGACGGCGTGCCGAACAACGCGACGATCGGCGGCAACAACATCGCGTACGTGCCACCCGCCGAGGCGGTCCAGGAATTCAAGATCGCCACGAACACCTACGATGCGCAGTACGGCCGTACCGCCGGTGGTGTCGTGAACATGTCGCTCAAATCGGGCACCAACTCGCTGCATGGCGTCGGCTACGAGTTCTACCGCCGCAAATGGCTCGATGCCAACTCATTCCTGCTGAACTCACGCAATTCACCGAAGGTGGACCACTACCTCGATCAGTACGGCTTCAGCGTTGATGGTCCGGTCGCGATCCCGGGGCTGTACAACGGCAGGAACAAGACGTTCTTCCTGTTCACCGGAGAGAAATATCGCGAAGGCACGCCGGCGCCGCAGTTCAGCACCGTGCCGACCGAAGCGATGCGGCGGGGAGACTTCAGCAACTACCGCGACACCGCCGGTAACCTGATCACCATCTACGACCCGGCAACCGGACGCCTCGAGAACGGCGTCTGGGTGCGCGATCCGTTTCCGGGCAACCAGATTCCCGCCAGCCGGATCAATTCGGTGGCGCAGCGGCTGCTGGACTTCTACCCGCTGCCGAACAACCGGGATCCCGCGGTGGCGGAGTGGCAGAACAACCTCGCCTACGCCGAACACTTCAACAAGGACGTGTTCTGGAACTGGGTCGGCAAGGTCGATCACAACTTCGGCTCGAACGATCGCACCTTCTTCCGCTGGGGCAGGAACGAGCGCAACGAGATCCGGAACACGAGCGCAATCCGGACCGGCCCGGCGCAGGATGGACAGTTGCCGTTGATTCGTTCGAACGATGCGCTGGTTGGCGACTGGGTGCACGTATTTGGCGCCGGCGCCGTGTTCAACCTGCGCGGCGGTTACAGCAATTTCCTCGAACTGAGCCGGTCCGACGAAGGCCTCGGCTTCAACGCCGCCGATCTCGGTTTCCCTGCCAGCCTGGCTTCGCAACTGCCGGCGCAGCTCTTCCCCCGCATCGAGACCGCGGAGTATGTGAGCCTGTCGCGCGGCGGCAACAAGAACACGAGCAAGGCCTGGTCGATACAGCCCAACGTCTCGCTCACCAAGGGGAAGCACAACATCCGCGGCGGTCTCGACATCCGGACCACCACCGTCGAAGCACGCACCATCGGAAACGCCGCGATGCGCATTCGCTTCGACCGCCGCTACACGCAGCGGGATTTCAACCGCGGCGACGCGCTGTCGGGAAGCTCCTTTGCCTCGCTGCTGCTCGGCGCACCGTTCGGCGGCGAGATCGACAACAACGTGCTGCCCGATTTCAACTGGGGCTTCTGGGCCCCGTGGGTGCAGGACGACTGGAAAGTCAATAACAGGCTGACACTCAACGCCGGCTTCCGCTGGGACTTCAACCGGCCCGTGGGAGAGGCGGAGGACAGGCTGAATTACGCCTTCGATCCAGCGATCCCGGTTCCGGTTTCGGCCGCCATTCCCGTGACGGGCGGCCTGCAGTTCGTGGGGGTGGATGGCAATCCGAACCGACCGTGGGACTACGACAAGAACAATTTCCAGCTCCGCGGCGGCTTCGCATATCAACTCGCGCCAAAGACGGTGATGCGCGGCGGATACGGCCGGTACTTCCTGAATCCGGCCCGCGATCCGTCGGGAGTCCTCACGCAGGGTTTCAGCATCCAGACGCCGCTCATCGGGTCGAACGATAGCGATCGGAATCCGCTCTACAACCTGGCGAATCCGTTCCCCTCCGGAGTGCTGCAGCCTCCGGGCAGCTCGCTGGGTGCAAAGACGTTCCTCGGCCGGGATATCTCGTACGCGAATCCGAGCTACGCAGTCCCCTACGTCGATCAGTTCTCGATCGGCGTGCAGCACGAGCTGCCGTGGGGCGTGGTTGCGGAAATCAGCTATGCGGGCAGCCGCTCGCACAAGCAGGAAACGGAGTTCCGCGGCATCAACGAGCCGTCGCGCGCGCTGCAGGACCAGTGCGACGTCACGCTGGGCGGGAACCGCGCCTTCTGCGATGCGCAACTGACGAACCCCTTCTTCCAGGTGCCGGGCTTCGAAGGCACGACCCGCTTCACGAGCCCGACCCTGTCTCGGTTCGAATTGAGCCGGCCGTTCCCGCAGTTCGGGCAAATCACGGAGGCGTGGCGGAACGACGGCAAAATCACGTACGACTCGCTGCAGTTCGTCGGCAACAAGCGCTGGTCGAAAGGGCTCACGGTGAACATGAACTACACGTGGGTGCCGCGGTACGAACAGACCGGTTCGGCGGCGGGATTCACGCAGGGACCGCGCGAGCAGGGGGACTTCAACGCGTTCATCGACAATGCGACGCGGGAGCTGTACGTCGGACCGTACTTCACGCACCGCAGGCACCGCCTGACGGCTTCCGGCGTCTACGAGTTCCCGTGGGCCCGCGACAGCGGCGGCATCGTCGGCATACTCGCCAAGGGCTGGTCTGTGGCGCCGATGTTCGTGTATCAGTCGGGACAGCCCTGGCGTCTCCCGACGAACGTGGAGCTCAATGGCGACCCATCGCTCGACGTCAAGAAGGACGGGCAGTTCATCTATGGCGTCCAGCCGTGCGTGGGGCAGCGCAACAACTCAACCGGTCAGTACCAGCTCCTCGCGTACTCGACGGCGTACGGATGCACCCAACCGTTCTTCCTGATTCGCGAACCGTTCCAGGCACGGCAGACCGGCTTCATGGACGATCGGCTCCGCCGACCGTCCTACTGGGAACTTGACCTGAACTTTGCGAAGACGACCCCGATCACGGATCGGGTGCGGTTCCAGCTCCGTCTCGAGGCGTTCAACATCTTCAACAGCCCGATGTACGACGAGCGGGACTACGAGCGCAACACGAACTCGGCGGACTTCGGCCGTATCAATCGCAACACGGTGGGCCAGTCGAACTTCCAGCGATTCGTCCAGCTCGGATTCCGGCTGATCTTCTGAGGGTCCGAACCTTTCTTGCTTGCGCGTGGGGCCCCACCCCCACGCGCTCGCGCTCGGCACCGGCGCTGCGCGCCGGTTCACTCCGTCGCCTCGCGCTGGCCGCAGGCGCCTGCGTCGTCGGCGCAGCCCTTCTCCTGGGCTGCGCCGTTTTTGCTGCATCGGGTTCCACCGCAGCACGCATCGCGTGGGACGACATCGTTCCCGCGTTGCGCTCACGCCTCGGAGCCAGCGGGATCACCTCCGGCACTTTCGCGTCCTACGTCGAGCGTACGCACCAGGCGAACGCCCGTCGCGTGCGCGAGGGGGACTTCGATCATCTCATCTTCTACGCGCTGCAATCGACGCGCTTCACGACACTGCCGCGGATCGAACCGGCGTTGAGCGCGAAGGCGCTCGTCGATAGCCTTTCGGACTGGGAGCGCGAAGCATTTCGGAAGTCATCCCTCGCGCCGCGCTCGCGAATTCCCGACCCTGTGCGCGCACGGATTTCCGCGTTCATGCGCGCGCTCGATTCCAGGTCAACCGACGCCCGTGTCGCGTATTTTCGGACCCTCGTCACGTCGACATTCCCCGAGCGCGGCCAGCGCGAGCAGGCGCTCCTCGACGAATACTTGCGTGCGATGCGGTTCGTGTACGAGAAGGAATTCGTGGCGCAGCGTTCCGCGCGCGCCGCGGATGCCGTGGCCGAGTTGTACCGGACGCGCGGGCTGAGCACCGACACCGCGGTCGAAGCGGGATACCTCGTCTACCAGGGCCTTGGCGTCGTCAAGGCGCTCGAGCCGCAGCGCCGAGTCCGGCGCGTGCTGATTGTCGGTCCGGGCCTGGACCTTGCCCCACGCACCGCACTGCAGGAACTCGCCCCGCCGGAGAGCTACCAGCCGTGGGCGGTCATCGACGCGCTGCTGGCACTCGGCCTCTCACGCGCGGACGACCTCGAGGTCGTGGGGGCAGACATCAACCCGCGGGTCATCGAACACCTGCGACGCGCACGTTCCACGCCCCCGACGCTGACGCTCGTCAGCGGCATTCGCGAAGACGAAAGCGTCAGGTTTACGCGCGATTACCAGGAGTATTTCGCACAGCTCGGGAAGCAGATCGGTGATCCAGTAAGCGCCGCGAGCGTCGAGAAGGGGTACCTGCGGAAGACTGTGCGCGTGCGCCCGGCGGCCGTCAGTACACTGAATGCCGAACGACTCGACGTCGTGACCGAACATCTGAACGGCGCTCGGTTCGATCTCGTCATCGCGACCAACATCCTGCCTTATTTCGACGATGTGGAGTTGACGCTGGCGTTGACCAACATCGCCCGCATGCTGGCGCCCGGGGGTGTGTTCCTGCACAACGAACCGCGCCCGCTGATCGGCGATGTGACGACCGCGCTGGGCCTGTCCTTCGACCAGGCGCGACAGGCGGTCATTGCGACGGTGAGCAATGCGCCCGGCCCGCTGGTCGACAGCGTGTGGCTACATCGGAAGACTCGTTAGCGGCTCCGATTCCACGGAGAGAGCGCCGAGATCGGAGAGCACGGCTTTTCCGGTTTTTTTCGTAACCAATTGTCCCGATCTCTCCGAGCTCTCCGAGCTCTTCGTGAAACTGCCCGTCGAATTTCAGGGTGTCTTCACTTTGGGAATCCGATCAGCCACTGGCGGTAGCGCTGGAAAATCGGTGTAAGGCGTCGTCTGGTACCAATAAGCCGCAGAGAAGAAGTTGTCGCCGCGATCGTTCGCGTGGCCGTGCTCCATCGTGTGTTTCAGCGACTTTTCGAACGTGACCGGATTGTCGCCGTGCCAGCGATAACAGCAGTAGCGGCCGCCGGTCCGCTCGGCATTGACGATCAGTGGGGCGCCATACATTGCGTGGCTGAACGGAGTCGCGCCGTCGCGGCCGCCGAAGTTCCAGCTGCCCAGGAAGTAGTCCTCGCTCCCGGTCCCGACGATCCCCGGCTTCGCTTCCTCGTCGACGAAGATCATGTCGTCCCCTTCACCCCACCACCCGTTGGCATTCAGCAGCACGCCCAGCGTGACACCCATCAGGTGGCCGCGGCCGCGCGTCTCCATGTAGACGTAATTCTGCTTTCCGTCTGGATTCAACAGCGGAGGCGTTCCGGTGACCGCCGGGGTCGGTGCACTCTGGCGATACTGGGCGTGAAAGTACAGCGTGTCGTCCGGCAGGCGCGGCACGCTGATGTAATCGATGTTCGAGTAGAACGCGCCAACTTCCCGGCTGCCTTCGTTCGTGACCGTGAAGCGGGCCGCGCGTTTGTATGGCATTGAGAAGTAGCAGTTCAGGGATCGGCCGGGCGAGCACGCAAGATATTCCGACTGGTAGATCTGGTAGCTGCCCAGGTTGAGGCCGAAGAAATCGCCGACTGGGACCTCGACGCTTGGCTTGGCATTATCGTCCCAGTAGCCGCGCAGGACGATCTCCTTGAGGTGATCGCCGCTCTGCGCGGCAATCGTGAACCAGATGTGCGTAATGATGCCGGGACCGGTGGCTTTGAACACTTCCTGCACCCCTCCCGGTGCAATCGGCCAGCGATCGCCGTTACCGCCGGTGCGGTCGTAGCTGGATTGCTTCAGCGACCTGTAGCTCTGGGCGCGCGCGTACGCAGGAAGAAACGGCAGTTCGCCTGACGCGACCTGCGCATCTGCCCTGGCGGGCGCGGCAGCGGCAGCGACCGTGCCAAACGCAAACAGGCGCTGGAGAAAACCACGACGATCCTTTGGCATCGCAGTCATGGCGCTCACCTCGCTGGCGTCAGGATGATGTTGCGGAACTCGATCGGACCGTGATCGCCTTGCAGGAGCAGCGGGCCTGGTTTCCCTTCGTCGCTGTCGAGCGCGGCGCCGGTGATGCCGGGGATGGCCTGGTTACAGATGATTGTTTTTTCATTCAGCACGACGGTGACCATGCGCCCGACGAGCGTGATATCGAACGACTGCCACTCGCCCGCCTTGCGCGAGGCATTCTCGCTTGGCGACAGGAAACCGTAGACGGCGCCGAGGATGCCCGGCTCCGGTTCCGCCGATGGAAGGTCGGCAATCTGCACTTCGTAGCGTCCCCGCAGGTAGACGCCGCTGTTGCTGCCCTGGGGATAACGGAACTCGACGTGCAGCTTGAAATCAGTGAACGTCTGGTCGGTGACCAGGTTGCCGCCCGATTTGCGGTTCTTCAACACGCCACCCTCGACCGCCCACTCGTTCGAGCCGCCGATCGCATGCCAGCCGGAGAGATCGTTGGCCTGCAGCAGGCGAATGGGCGTCGCCCACTTCGGCTCTTCCGATCGGCGCAGCGATGGTGCGCGCACGCCGCTGAATTGCTGCGGCTCCCCGCCCGCCAGCGTCATCGTACCGGTCAGGCGATCCCCTTCGAGACGGCCGGCGACGACCAGGTTGCCGTCGACGCGGTCCCACTGCGGCGGGATCGAGAAGCGCATCTGGCCGTCCTTGAATTCGACCTCCGCGATCGGTCGCGCGCTGCCGGACGTGCCGACGAACTGGCCCACCAGCGTCCGAACACCGGAATGCCGCACCTCGAGCCACGAGCTGCGATCGCCGCGTGGCGTGTGGACGGTGAGGTCCCAGCGCCCGAGGATGGGGGGCTGCGCAGGTTCCTGCGCGAGAAACGACGCGCTCACGATCGACGCCGCAGCCAACAGGCAGGCAATCAACATGACGGTTACCCCTCTTCTGCGCGAAGCAGGTGTTTGTCGTAACCGGCCTTGACGAGCTCGTCGTACGCGTGCCAGACGTCGGCCGGGATGTCCTGGTGGATCTGAAAACCTTTCCCCGGATAGAGATGAATGCGCTGCAGGTCCCCGATCATGATGCTGATGACGTCCTCCTTCGACAGCGTCTCGTGCGAGTACCGCTCGAGATAGTCGTCCAGCGAGAGTTGCGGCGAGGTCACCGCGATGTCCTTCTCCGGCCAGACTTTCTTGAACGTCGCGTAACTCCGTCGCTCCATGTAGGGCTTCTGCACGACGATGAATGTTTGCGGATCGAGATGGCGTTCGGCGAGCAGCCGTTTCGTAAACAGGACGTTCTCGCCCGTGTTGGTCGAACGGTTCTCGATGAGGATCCGCTCGCGCGGCACACCCATGCCGACGGCGATCTCGGCAAACTGATCCGCCTCCGGCTCACTCCAGAAGTGCTGTGTGATCGCCCCCAGGCCGCCGGAAAAAATCAGCAGCGGCGCCCACCCGTCCAGGAACAACTGCGCGCCCCGCTCGGCAACGATCGTGTCGTGGCTGCAGAGGACGAGAATGACGTCCGCATGCGAGAGCTCGTGGTGCAGCTGATGGTAATTCCAGACCCGCTCGACCAGTGCCCTGATCCGTGGCGTCATCAATGCGGCTCGTCGAGGAATGGCTGCACGAGCACGGACCACAGCGCGTAGCCTTTCGGCGACAGGTGGAGACCGTCAGAGACGAACAGGTCCGGCCGCGGCTTGCCGTCCCAGCCGAGCATCGGGTTGTCGACGTCGATGAAACCCAGGCGATCGTCACTGTCGCAATACTCGCGAATCAGCGCGTTCGCCTGTCGCACTTTTGCGATCAGCGCCCAGCGCTGGATGCTGGGTTTGATCCCGATGTATGCGATGCGCGTCTGCGGTAACGCGGCACGCATCTTGGTGACGAACGCCTTGAAGTCGTCACTGACTTGCTGCGGCGTCTTGCCCCCGGCCAGGTCGTTATCCCCGGCATAGACGATGACCGTTCGCGGCTTGTGGCTGATGACCAGCAGGTCCGCGTGCGTCACCGAGTCGATCATCTGCGACCCGCCGAAGCCCCGATTGATCGCGGGGACGTTTGGAAAGTACGTCGCGAGGTCCCAGAGGCGGATGCTGGAGCTGCCGACGAATACGACGCCGCCGATCGCGGGGTCTTTTTTATCCTGCTCCGCGAACGCCGCCATTTCCTTTGCATACGGGTCGGCCTGCCGCGCGAGGACATCGACGGTGGGAATCCCAACCAGTGCCAGCGTGACGCACAAGGCGCGAACGATTCTCACGTTCATTGGTGTTTGTCCTCTTCGTCCCTAACCAACCGCGAGCCGTGAACGGCGAACCGCAGACCGCGAACCGCCGACCGTCTCTCGTCACCCGTCTACTTCGGTGGCGGCAGCATATTGGCGTCACGAAAGATCACCCATCGGTTCCCCGGTGTCTTGCGGAGTATCGACATGACGGGGCCGCTCCGCTCGATGGCCGTGCCTCCATCGGCGGGCTGCATCCTGACCGTGAGCTGCGTCCAGCAATACGCCCAGTCGCCGAACACGCGGATTTCCTGGATATCCGCCGTGCCATCGATCTTCACCTTGC
>JBKOZS010000162.1:0-15356 GCA_046726015.1 Acidobacteriota bacterium | reverse complement strand
GGATGTATCCCGCCTCCCGGATCCGGCGGGTGGTCAGGGTGAGCCCGTCGAGGCTGATCGTCGTGTCGCGGCCCCAGTCGGTGAACCAGTGATACCCCGCGATCACGGTTCGCACTTCTTCGCCGGCCGCCCGGGCGCGCGCGAATTCCTCTACACGGCCGGCGGGACGAATGATGAATTGATCCGCAGCGAGCACCAACTCGCGGCCGAATTCATCCTCTTCAGGGATGTTGGAGATCGAGAGCAGTCGTTCGCGCCGTTCGTATTCGGCGTTGGCCGCGTCCCCTGGCGAAAGCGCGAGGATCGTCTCCCACGGCTCTGTTGACGCGATCAGCGTGACATCCTGTCCGGCGCTGGCCTCCACGCGAAAGTATCCTGGGCTCCAGAGCGGACCCTCGCCGTGATAACCGCGGCGCTCCTCCATTAAGTACGGGACCGACGGCGCCCCTTTCTCATCGAGAGTGAGAGCGGCCCCCTGGCCGTGAATCAGCAGCCGCAGCGTCGGGAGATCCGGCCCGGCCGACAACTCGTACCGATTACCCGTTGCCGAGATCGTGTACGACTTCGCTGGAGACTCGTTCACCGCCGCTTCGTGCGGGCGGAAGTGCACCGACGGCCGCAGCGCGAAACGCACAGTTCCGTTTCCGTCGACGACGCGGTAGGTCACGTACGTCGAATTCTGGCAGTGCGGCATCACGAGACGCTTTTCGACGGTAAAGCTGTCGACGCGATATACCCAGACGGGCAGTCCCATTTCGAGCCGGAACTCAACGAGATGCTCGGCGCGATCCGATGCGTTCGGACCGGCGACTTCGTCCTGGTCGCCCAGCCAGAGGACGCGCTGGTCGGGAAGCCTGACGCGCTCGAGCAGGTGATTCAGCATCACGAAGCGTCCGAGTGGCGCAGCCAGCGCCGCGATGAGCAAGCCGTGATACCGCCGTGTCAGCACGCCGGCAATCGTGCCAGCGGCGTAGCCTCCCAGCCCGTTGGTCACGAGCCACTCGCGCCGCGGTGGACGCTCGCCGGCCTCGGCCGCCTCTTCCTCGCGATCCCGAGGACGTTCGATGACCCGCGTCAACTTGCGCATGTCAGTGAGTGGATGCATCGGGATGCACCTCTGGCGTAAACAGCAATGCACACCCGCCGGGGATCGTCCATATGGCCTCGGTATCGATAGCTGCCGTCCCCTGCCCGTCGTACTCCGGCGCTTCGCTGCTCCACGCCAGCCGCCACCGGGCGTTCCATGGCGGCGCAATCAGCGCCTCGCGGGCCGGGTTGAAATCGAGTTCGCACTCCAGGTTGATGACGATGAGGCGGTCGCCGTGCTCGGGATTGATGTAGCGAAGCAGGAACGCGCCAGGCCCGAGGACGGCTCCTTCCGGGCGCAGCTGACCGGCGCGCGCGAGCACGGGATCGTTTCGTCGCAGCGCCAGCAAGTCGCGATGCAACCGGTAAGCGCTCGCGTGGCGCTCGCGCTCCGTGAGATCGAGTTTGCAGCGCTCGAACGTGGCGATGTCGGTGGGCGGCGCGAACGCGCGCTGTGCCGCCTGGTCCTTCAGGCTTGGGAACTGCGACAGAAACTCCACGCGCCCGTCGCGCACGGCGGCGGCCAGCTCTGGCTTGTGATCCGCGAAGTACACGAATGGACGCGACGAAGAGAACTCCTGTCCCTGGAACAACATTGGCGTCGAAGGTCCGAGCAGCATCCACGCCGTCATCGCGCGATACCGCGCCGGCGATGCGAGCTGGTGCAGCCGTCGCCCGAACCCTGAGTTCGCAACCTGGTCATGGTTCTCCAGGTACGTCACGAACGCCTCGGGCATCAGGTCGAGCGCGGGCGTGCCGCGCCGTTTCTTCTGCCACGAGTAGTACTGACCTTGATACAGGTATCCGAAGCGCGCGCACGAGATCAGTTCCTGCGCGCTGCCGAGATAATCGCGGTAGTAAGCCTCGCGACGCCCGGTCAACGCCACGACCGCCGTGTGATGCGCGTCGTCATTCCAGAGCGCGTCGGCGCCGTAACCCGCCGAAGGGGGGCGGATGATCCGCGTGTCCTGCGGTTCGTTTTCTGCGATGACCAGGATTGTGCGGGGCTGCGCCACCTGGCGCGCGCGTGCCACCATCGACGCGATGACGTGCTCACGCGAGGCGTCCTTGATGTCCTGCGTCGCATCGAGGCGCAGGCCGTCGAAGTGAAACTCCTCTATCCAGTAGGCGGCGTTCTGCACGAAGAACTCGCGCGCTGCCAACGGCCCTTCGAAATTGAGCGCGCGTCCCCAGTCGTTCGTGTACTTGTCGGTGAAGTAATCGGGTGAGAACTCCTCGAGGTAATTCCCGTCAGGTCCGAGATGGTTGTAGACGACGTCGAGGATGACACCAATCCCGAGCGTATGCGCGCGGTCAACGAATGCGCGAAGCTCGTCGGGCGAGCCGTAAAGGTGCGTTGGCGCGTACAGGTCAACGCCGTCGTAGCCCCAGCCGAACCGGCCGGCAAACTCCCCGACCGGCATCATTTCGATCACCGTGATGCCAATCCGCGCGAGTTCCTCCAGCTCGCGTGCCGCCGCCGCCCACGTGCCTTCGCGCGTGAACGTGCCCACATGCATCTCGTAGATCACGTGACCGTCACGGCCAAGCCCCTGCCAGCCGCCGTCAGTCCAGCGAAACGTGGGATCGACATACTGGGAAGGTCCGTGCGGACCGTCGGGTTGAAAGCGCGACGCGGGGTCCGGACGAAGTCGATCGCCGTCGAGGCGAAACCAGTACCGCCCTCCCGAACGCGCCTCCGCATCGAAGACGTGGAAGTGTCCGTCGGTTTCGCGCGTCATCGGAAACGTGCGTGCCGCGCGTCCTTCGTGTGCCAGTGCGACGAGGTCCACGCGGTTCGCCGCGGGCGCCCATACGCGCACGTCCGCGCCGCCGTCGGTCTGCACTTCGGCGCCGACAGTCAGGCGCCGCTTTGCATGCCGCCGTGCTTCGGGCGTGGCGTCAGCGTTGGGCACGACGCCGCTCGCGACCGGTGAGGCGGGCTATTTCTGCGGTGAGAATCGCGGGTTCCACCGGCTTCGGCAGATCGCAATGCGCATCGGAGAGCAGGCGTCGCATCTCCTGGTTCGTGCGCGAGAACGTCGTCAACGCCATCGCGGGAATGCGGCCGCCACGATCGGATTCGAGCGAGTGCACCTTGCCGACCAGCGCGTACGAATCGCGATCTGGTGACGCTGTGTCGCTCACGAGCACGTCGGGACGCCACGCTTCGAGCGCCTCCAGCGCGTCGTCCACGCAGTCGACGACGCGAACGGCAGCGCCGCGTTGTTCCAGGACGACCGATAGAAGTTCGCGCGCGTCGCGGTCGCGATCGAGCACGAGCACGCGAACGCCGTCCAGCGGCGGCGAGTGCACCGCGGGTACGTATGCACGCGACGCCGGGCGGATGCACTGGTCTTCGGGGTACAGCGGCAGGCGGATTGTGAATACGGCGCCGCGGCCACCGGAAGCGTTGCGGACCTGTATCTCCCCGGCATGGCGCTCGACGATTTCGCTGACCAGTGAGAGGCCGACGCCCAGCCCCCCGGCCGAGCGCGTGGGCGAGGCATCTGCCTGCGTGAACCGATCGAAAATCCGCGGCAGGAATTCGGGATCGATACCAGGACCGGTATCGCGGACCGTGATGCACGCCGCATCGAGATCGTCGATCGACACGTCTACCGCGCCGGCGCGTGGCGTGAACTTGATGGCGTTGGCCAGCAGATGCCACACGACCTGCCGCAGCCGATCGGCATCACCGCGAACCACGATGGGCACATCGGGCGCCGTCAGGTTCACGCGCACGTCCTTCGCTTCGGCAGGCGCCGCCACCGAGTTGACCGCTTCTTGCACGACGGCCTTGAGCGACACAGGACGCGTTTGAATGCGCAGCTTCCCGGTGAGCGCCTTCGAGATGTCGAGCAGGTCCGACGTCAGCTGCGCCTGCAGCCGCACGTTGCGTTCGATCGATTCGAAGCCGCGCTGCGTCGTCACGCCATTGAGCTTGCCCGTGCGGATCAAATGCACCCAGCCGAGCACGGCATTCAATGGCGTGCGCAGCTCGTGGGAAATCGTGGCGAGGAACTCGTCTTTCATCCGGCTTGCGGCTTCGCCCTCGAGGCGTGCCGCGTGCGCGACGCGTGCTTCCCGCTCCGCGGAACGGCGCGCGCGCCGCAGTTCGGCGACGAGCGCCGTCAACAGCAGGCCGTGCAGCACGAACAGCGCAAGGTGCGTGTGCTCGGCAGCCGTGGGAGTGGATCCGGCGTTGAACACTCCGAAGATCGCGCCCAGCACCGTGATGGCCAGCGCCGCGCCGGTTCCAGCAAACCACGCGCTCCCGAGCACGAGAATGCTCAAGAGGAGAAAGAGACTGCTTTCATCGAGGACCGTCTCGTGGGATCGCGCGACGAAGAAGATGATGAGTGCCGCGGAGATGCAGACGAACTGGCGGACTGGTCCCGGTAGCGCTGGAAATGGATATGGCCCGGCCCCTCTCGTCATCGTCTGCGACCATTCTCGACTACCCGTCGAAACGTGCGGCTATCGCAGCCAGTTGGTCGCAACGCTCGTGCCACGCCGACAAGGCGAGATTACGGGGTCGTTCCCGGTGTTTCCAACTCTTCCTTATCGGGAACGGGAGGCGCAGGCTCGCCGAGAACGGCGTCGATGAGGCCGTAGTCTCGTGCCTTCACGGCATCGAGGTAGAAATCGGTCCGCTTGGTATCACGAATGATCTGACGAAGCGGCTTTCCGGATCGATCCGCCAAGATCCGATAGATCTGGCTCTGCATTTGCTTCAATCGATCGAGGTGTTGCGCCGCGGCTGTCGTCGACTGCCACCCCGCCCATTTGGCCGGCTCATGAATCATGATCCACGAGTGTGGAAATGCGAGGCGACGACCTGGACTTGCGGCCTGCAGCACGACCGATCCCATCGAGTACGCCATACCCTGCACGACGATCGTGACTTCAATGCCACTCGTGACCAGCAGGCGAATCGCATCGTGGAGCGCGAGACCGTCGGTGACGTTTCCCCCGGCGCTGTTGATGTAGATCGTGATCGGACGGCGGCTGTCGTTGGCCAGTTCGCGCAGGCGCTCGATCCCCGCGCGCGCGCTGTCCTTGTCGATGTCCCCTACGAGATAGATATCGCGCAGGCGGTCGGACTGCTCTTTCCGCAGGATGTCTTTGACCGCATCGACGAGTTCGGTGAGCAGGCGATCGCTGATGTCACTCATACCAGCCGTCGATTATCGCATGCCGATCTCTGCACACGGTGACGTCAAATGAAGAGTTTTGCGCATATCAAGGGACATCCGGTTCACCCCGCGTTGATTCCATTTCCATTTGCGTTCCTTCCGGCAGCTCTTCTGTTCGACGCGGGCGGCTGGTGGGTGGGGCGACCGCCATGGGCGATCACCGGATTCCACTTGTTGCAGCTCGGAATCCTGTCGGGACTCGTCGCAGCAATCCCGGGCGCGCTGGATTTCTACTACCGGATCCCGCCCAACAGCTCCGGCCGGAAGCGGGCGCTCCAGCACGGGCTCCTGAACGTGACGGCCATCGCACTCTTCATAATCGTCTGGGCCATCCGTCGGAATGGCATCCTGTCGCCGACGACTCTCGGACTCGAACTCGTCGCCGTCCTCACGCTCGTCTACTCGGGGTCGCTCGGCGGCACGCTCGTCACGCGCAACATGATTAGCGTCGACCATCGTCACGCCAACGCCGGTCACTGGCAGGAGGCGCGCTTGGCCGGCCCAGCGGGCCAGCCGCTCGTGATCGGGCGCGCCGACGATCTGAAAGAAGATCAAATGAAGCTGCTCATCGTCAACGGCCACCGAATCGTACTGGCGCGGCTGAAGCGCGGGTTCGCGGCGTTTGACGATGGGTGCACGCATCGAGGCGGGTCGCTCGCCGATGGCGCGTGCATCGGCGGAATCGTGCAGTGCCTGTGGCATGGTTCGCAGTTCGACTGCGCGACCGGCGAGGTCAGGTGCGGCCCGGCGAAGAAGAAGATCCGCGTGCACGCGGTGAAGCAGCACCAAGGCGATGTGCTGCTCGTTTCGCCACCGGAATAACAAACTTCTCAGCCGTCAGCTCGGCGGAAAAGCTGACAACCTTCACGTCGACGAGGCCCGCGTCCTGCCCCGCGCGCATCATCTCGGCCTCGGTGAGATCCTTCGAGCCCTTCGGCCGAAGCGTCCAGAGCGCGCCTTCGGCCTTCAACCGCGGCACGAGCGCCGCGAGGCGCCGCAAGTCGTTCCGATGACGGAACGTCGCGAATATCAGGTCCGCCGGATCGGCGCCGGTCGTGCGCACGCGTGCGCCTCGCGCCTCCAGCTCGCCGATAAACGCGGCATCCCCTTCGATCCCGAGCAGGAGCACGTCGTGGTTCGCCTTGACGCCCAGCTTGTCAATGCGCGGCCGCGTGCTCGGCGGGTCCTTCATCCTGCGGTCCCTTCGCCGAGCCGTGCCTGGACGTGCTTGATAAACGTGTCCATCGTTGCCGTGTAACCGAACACGAACCGCGCCATGAACCGAAAGAGCGGATTGTAGACCTCGCCCTCTTCCGTGATGGACAACTCCGAGCCGCCCGACGCCGGCGCGATCCGGTAGGTCCACCTGCCGCCGAATGGCAGCGACGGATCCGCAATGCGCGCGACGAGCAACGACGGGGGCTCCATGCGCTCGAAGTACAACGGAATCTTGCCGGTCGACATCTCCTCCAGCCACGCGGGGCGTCCCTCACGATCGGGCAGCCGGTCCAGCTTTTTCACGTCCGGGCGCCAGCTCCGGTAGTTGTCGACATCACTCAGCAAGCTGTACACCGCGTCAGGCGGAGCCTTCAGCCTCGTGGTTCGCGTCGCCGTATGCCCTTTCGGCAAGCGTGAACCGACCAGTGCGACGATGCCGACTATCGCCGCGAGGGCGATCACGATCCAGAGAACGAATCGCATAGGCGTCTCCTTCCCGATCACGGGTCCAAAGACCCGCCCTACAAATCACGACTGGCGGCTCGCGACTCCATTTCCTGGTCCGACGCGCGCGCCAGCAGTTCGAGGCCGCGGATCGCAAGCGCACGCTCGTCCTCTGTGAGCCGCGCGAGCACCGCGTCCACGCGCGCGGGATCGAGCACCGAGCTGGCGTCCCGTACGCGCACGCCGGCGCTCGTCAGGCGCACGTGCACGCGCCGGCGATCGGCGGCATCGCGCAGCCGCACCACGTATCCCTTGCGCTCCAGGCGATCGATCGCGATCGACATGGTCGCGGCGGTCACTCCCATGTGCCGCGCGAGGTCCATCACGGTCGTCGGGGCGAGCTCGTCCAAATGGTCGAGAATGCTGGCCTGGTGACGGCTGAGCAGGTCTTGCGTCTGCGGATCCCTCACATGCCGCGTGTGGCAGGCGAAGTAAATCCGCGGATACAGCGTCATCAAGGCGTCGCGCGGTTTCACGAGAGGCTAGCTTGCCGCCAGAAGGGTTGCTTTGTCAAATCAAAATATAATTCTGTAAGTTATTGCAAACCCGGAAGCGGTCACTCTCGTCCAATGCAGCGTGTAAGCGGCTAGTCAGCCGATTCAGCACTGACCGGATCTGGGACGCAACGATTCCGCCACCGGTCAGCCGTCGGCGCGCCGGGCGCTCCGCAGCCACGGCAACATCAGGAAAATCAGGCAGTTCTCGTAGATTCCGGCGTGGCACGACGTTTGGCTTATCTGTTCGGACCGGACGTGTCGCGAGTAGTGGTCGCCCGGGCGTAATGCCCGGGCTGTGTTCGGGTCTGTCGACCCGGGTCGGCCCACGCGTCCGAGACTACAGAGGCAGTTTCATGGTTGATATCGCTCGTCCTTCGCAAGCCCGCAAGAAAAAGATTCGCCGTGCGATTTACGGCACCCTGGCGATCGCCGTCATCGCCCTCATCTCGTTTGGCGTGTCGCGCTTGAAGCCGGCCGCACCGACGGTCGACCGCGCCGTCGTGTGGGTCGATACCGTAAAGCGCGGCGACTTCACCCGGCAGGTGCGCGGCTCGGGCACCCTCGTCCCGGAAGACATCCGCTGGATCCCGGCACAAACGCAGGGTCGCGTCGAGCGCATCGTGCTCCGCCCCGGCGCGCAGGTGACACCCACCACCGTGATCCTGGAACTCAGCAACCCCGAGCTCGAACAGGCCGTCAAGGAAGCCCAGCTCGGCTATCAATCCGCCCAGGCTGCGTTCACGAACAAGAAGGCGGAATTGCAGAGCGCGCTCCTCAGTCAGGAAGCCAATACCGCTAACATCGAAACCCAGTACAAGCAGGCGGCGCTCGATCTCGAGGCGAACGAGGAACTGGCGAAGGACGGCCTCGTGTCCGAGCTGCAGTTGAAACAAAAGCGCGGCCTTGCCGACGACCTCAAGAACCGGTTGAGCGTCGAGCAGCGGCGGCTCACGATCACCCGTGAAGGCATCAACTCGCAGCTGGCGCCGCAGGAAGCGGACGTCAACCAGCGAAAGGCCGCCTGGGATCTTCGCCGTCAGCAGCTCGAGGATCTCAAAGTGAAGGCGGGCATGGCCGGGACGCTGCAGGTCGTGCCGGTCGAACGCGGCGCCCAGGTCACCCCGGGCACTAACCTCGCCCGCGTCGCGAACCCGAGCAATCTGAAGGCGGAGTTGCGAATCGCCGAAACCCAGACGAAGGACATCCACATCGGGCAGTACGCCGAGGTCGACACGCGCCAGGGAATCGTCAAGGGACACGTCTCACGCATCGACCCGGCGTCGCAGGGCGGCACGGTGGGCGTCGACGTGATCATGGACGGCCCGCTGCCTCCCGGCTCGCGCCCGGATCTGAGCGTCGACGGCACCATCACGCTCGAACGCCTGATCAACATCGTCCACGTCGGCCGCCCGGCGTTCGGCCAGGAGAACAGCACCGTCGGCATCTTCAAGCTGCTCCCGACGGGTGAAGCGACGCGCACCAACGTGAAGCTCGGACGCGCCTCGGTCAACACGATCGAGGTGGTGGAGGGACTGCAGCCGGGGGACCAGGTGATCCTGTCCGACATGTCGCAGTACGACGCGTTCGAACGCGTGCAGGTTAGGTAACAACTGGCAACTGGAAGCTGACAACTTAGGAGTCACGATGAACACGTCCGCGCAACCGCTCATTCACCTTGACGGCGTCACGAAGGTTTTCTTCACCGACGAAGTCGAGACGCACGCCCTCGCGGGGATTCATCTCGAAATCAAGAGCGGCGAGTACATCGCGATTGCCGGCCCGTCGGGCTGCGGCAAGTCGACGCTGCTCTCGATCCTCGGTCTGCTCGACTCGCCGACGGAGGGCCGCTACATCCTGAACGGCAAGGAGGTCGCCACCCTGCCGCTCTCGGAGCGCGCGCGTGTGCGCAACCGGGAGATTGGGTTCATCTTCCAGAGCTTCAACCTGATTGGCGATCTCAACGTGTATGAGAACGTCGAACTGCCGCTCACCTACCGCGGGATGAAATCCACGGAGCGCAAGGAGCGCGTGATGGCCGCCCTCGAGAAGGTCGGCATGGCGCACCGCGCGAAGCACCTCCCGAGCCAGCTCTCGGGCGGTCAGCAGCAGCGCGTCGCCGTTGCGCGCGCCGTGGCGGGCTCGCCCTCCATCCTGCTCGCGGACGAGCCCACCGGAAACCTCGATTCGAAGAACGGCGAGGCCGTCATGGAGCTCCTCCGCGAACTGCATCGCGAGGGAGCGACGATCTGCATGGTCACGCACGATCCGCGCTACGCGCGCCATGCGGATCGCTCGATTCACCTGTTCGACGGCCGCGTGCTCGAAGAGGACGGCAGCAAGCGCGCTGAAAAGGAACTGGAAGAGAGCGGCTTCGACGTCACCCACTAACTCGGACCCGTTGGCAGTCGGCAGTTAGCGGTTCGCACAACTGCAGACTGCCAACTGCAGGCTGCCAACTACGATGCTGCTACAAGACATCCGCTACGGGGTCCGCACGCTCGTCAAGAGTCCAGGCTTTACCATCGTGGCCGTGTTGTCGCTGGCGCTCGGGATCGGCGCCAATACGGCAATCTTCAGCCTGGTCAATGCCGTCCTGCTACGGCCGCTGCCCGTAGCAGAACCCTCGTCGCTCGTTGCCGTCTCCACAACCGATCAGCGCAATCCCGGGAACCTGCCGCTCTCGCATCTCAACTTCAAGGATCTCCGCGCGCAGAACTCGGTCTTCTCGGCTATGGCGGCGTTCACGTTCGCGCAGGTGAATTACAGCACCGGCCACGAATCGGAGCAGATTCCGGTGCAGGTGGTCACCGCGAACTACTTCTCGCTGCTCGGCACCCAGCCGGCACAGGGGCGCGGATTCCTGCCGCAGGAAGAAGAGACCGCGACACCCGTGGCGGTCATCAGCGCTGGTTTCTGGGAGCGCAGCATTGGTTCGGATCCGAATGTGATCGGCAAGACGCTGATGCTCAATCGGACGCCGTTCACCGTCGTCGGCATCGCGCCGCGGAATTTCTCCGGCACGCTCCTCGGTGGAGGTCCGTCGCTCTGGGTGCCACTGTCGATGCATCTCGTCGTCCAGCCGGGGTTCGATTGGTACGACACGCGTCGAGGGCTGTTCCTCTTCGGCCTCGGCCGCTTGAAGCCCGGTGTTACCGTCGAGCAGGCGCGATCGAGCCTGCGCACGACGTTCGCCAACCTGGAGCAGGCATTCCCGGTCGACAACAAGGGGCGCAGCGCCACGACCGTCCCGTTGCTGGACGCGCGTCTCAATCCGAACGGGCAAGGACCCAATATCATCCTGAGACTTTCGTCGATCCTGATGATCGTCGTCGCGATCGTGTTGTTGATCGCATGCGCCAATATCGCGAACCTTCTGCTCGCGCGGGCGTCGAAGCGGCGCCGCGAGGTGGCCATCCGGCTCGCGCTTGGCGCGAGGCGGACGCGTTTAATCCGCCAGTTGCTG
Source organism: Acidobacteriota bacterium (assembly GCA_046726015.1). Taxonomy (GTDB): domain Bacteria; phylum Acidobacteriota; class Vicinamibacteria; order Vicinamibacterales; family 2-12-FULL-66-21; genus QHWT01. Next base: position 4,389 of record JBKOZS010000162.1, on the reverse strand, counting down.
ACGGAAAGCGTGCTGCTCTCGCTCCTGGGAGGTGCGGCGGGCCTGCTCCTCGCATACTGGTGCCTCAATGCACTTGTGACGGCAGATCTGCCGCTTCCGTTCCCCATTGATGATTCGGTGTCGCTGGATCCGCGTGTGCTCGCCTTCACCGCCGTGCTGGCGCTGGCAACCGGAGTGCTCTTCGGGCTCGCGCCGGCGATTCAGGCCTCGAAGGCCGACGTCGTTCCAGTGCTGAAGAACGAGCTCGTGCCGGCGGCATCCGGCGCTCGCGGGATCAGAGCCTTCTTGAGCCTGCGACAGATCCTGGTCGTCGCGCAGGTCGCGGCATCGCTCGTTGCGCTCGTTGCCGCCGCCTTGTTCCTGCGCGACCTTCGGCACGCGCAGCAGATCGACCCGGGATTCGAAACGACCGGCGTGCTCGTCATGAACTTCAACCTAGGACGCGAAGGCTACACGCCCGAGCGCGGGCAGGTCTTCTACGAACAAATCGCCGAGCGCGCGGCCGCGCTGCCAGGCGTCAGGGGCGCGGCCATCGCGCAGAATCCGCCCCTCGCCGGAGGTTTCCTGCGCAGCGTGTTCCCTGAAGGGGCGGACACGACGACGACCAATCGCATCCTGGTGCAGGTCAATACGGTCAGCGTCGGCTACTTCCAGACCATTGGCATTCCTATCGTGCATGGACGCGATTTCGCCCGCGGTGATGTCCAGACATCGCCCAAGGTGGTCGTCATCAATCAGACGATGGCGGAGAGGTTCTGGAAGAACGAGGAGCCGCTGGGCAAGCGCTTCAAGTTTTTTGGCGACCAGGATTACACGACTGTCATCGGCGTCGCGAAGGACAGCAAGTACAACGGCGTGGCGGAGGACCCCCAACCGTTCATCTACCAGCCGCTGACGCAGAACTACACGCCGGCAGCCGCGTTGCACGTGGGGTCCGCCGGAGACGCGTCAGCGCTGGCGGCGCCGGTGCGCGCGGAGGTGCAGCGTCTCGACCCGACGCTGGCGCTGTTCAACGTGCGCACGCTCGAAGAACAGGTCAGCCAGTCGCTGCAGCCGCAGCAGATGAACGTCGTGCTGCTGACGGTGTTCGGCGTGCTCGCGCTGCTGCTCGCATCGATCGGCCTGTACGGGGTCGCGAGCTATTCCGTTACGCAGCGCACGCGAGAGATTGGCGTCCGCATGGCGCTCGGCGCGCAGCCATCGAGCGTGCTCGGCCTGGTACTGGGCCACGGCCTGATCCTCGTTGGGGTCGGTCTCGTGATCGGGCTGGTGCTCGCGTACGTGACGGCCGGCTTTGCCACAGCCCTCGTCGTCGGCGTCAATCCCCACGATCCCGTGACCTACATCGCAACCGCAGGAGTACTCGGCACGATCGCGCTGCTGGCCAGCTACATCCCGGCGCGCCGCGCCACGCGAATCGATCCGCTGATCGCGCTGAGAACTGAATGACTCACGACTCAAGGCTCAAGGCTCAAAGACAGCCACGGAGGCCATGAGCCAAAGACCTTGAGTCGCCATAAGCCCTGAGCCATGCGCCCTAAGCCCTAAGAGCCCTAAACCATGTTGATTACCGACCATTTGAAAGACCAGCGCGGCGACGCTCCGGAAGGTGCACGTTCATCGCACCGCCCGGAGAACCCGCGTGTTCTTATTGCCGACGACCAGGCAGACGTCCTCGAGGCGCTGCGCCTGTTGCTCAAGGCGGAGGGATTCCACCTCGAGACGGCCTCCTCCCCTGCCGGGGTGCTGGCCGCCATCGAAGCGCGCGAGTTCGATGTCGCGCTCATCGACCTCAATTACGCGCGCGACACGACGTCGGGAGAAGAAGGGTTGAACCTCCTCTCCCGAATCCAGGGAATCGATCCAACGCTGCCGGTCGTCGTGATGACCGCGTGGGGCAGCGTCGAGGTTGCCGTCGAAGCCATGCGCCGCGGCGCGCGGGATTTCATCCAGAAGCCGTGGGATAACGCGCGACTGCTCGCGATCATCCGGACGCAGATCGAACTGAGCCAGGCGCTGCGCAAGGGGCAGCGGCTCGAGGCGGAAAACTCGCTGCTGCGCGGCGAGGGGATGCCGAAGCTGATCGCCGAGTCCGCCGCCATGCAGAATGTGCTGCAGGTGATCTCGCGCGTCGGACCGTCCGATGCCAACGTGCTCGTCCTCGGCGAGAACGGCACGGGCAAGGGGGTCGTGGCCCGCGCGCTGCACGCCGTGTCGAGCCGCGCATCGCGACCCATGGTCATCGTGAACTCGGGTGGCGTCTCCGAAGGCGTATTCGAAAGCGAGCTGTTCGGGCACGTGCGCGGCGCGTTCACCGATGCCAAGGCGGATCGAGTGGGGCGGTTCGAGCTTGCCGACCAGGGAACGCTGTTCCTCGACGAGATTGCCAACGTGCCGCTCAGCCAGCAGGCCAAGCTGCTGCGCGTCATCGAGACCGGCGAATTCGAACGGCTCGGATCATCGCGCACGCGGCGCGTCGACGTTCGCATCATCTCGGCGACGAATGCCAACGTCACCGAGGAAGTGTCAGCTGGCAAGTTCCGCCAGGACCTGCTCTTCCGCCTGAATACGATTGAGATCCGGCTGCCGCCGCTGCGCGACCGCCGCGAAGATTTACCGCTGCTCGCGCAGCACTTCCTGCGTCAGCATGCGCAGCGCTATCGCAAACGGCTGACGGGATTCGAAAGCGGCGCCATGCAGATGCTGCTCGAGCACAGCTGGCCCGGCAACGTGCGGGAGCTCGATCACGCGGTCGAGCGCGCCGTGCTGATGGCGCAGGGGCCGCTCGTCAAGCCGGGAGATCTTGGCCTGCGCAGCAACAAGGAAGGAGGCGGGCGCCTCGAGGACATGAGCCTCGAAGACGTCGAATGCTTCCTCATCAAGAAGGCCATGACGCGGTACGACGGCAACGTCAGCCAGGCCGCCAAGGCCCTCGGTTTGAGCCGCAGCGCCCTGTATAGACGATTGCAGCGCTACGGGCTGTAGCACCTTCACCGGGGACCAGACGGACCCTTCGGGACCGGCTCCAACTTTTGCTTCGTCACCTCTGGACGGGAGAGCGTGGCTGGCGGTGTGGCACGCTCCGAGGCGCTGCGCAGTTCCTGGAACCGTGCGAGCGCCTTCTGCTGCGCCGCGGTGTCGCCAAGCGACCGGTAGGCCTGCGCGAGCTGGTAGTACGCGACTTCGCTGATCGGGTCCAGCGCGATCGCTTTCTCCAGATGTGAAAGCGCGAGCTTCGGCTCCTTTAATGCGATCAGCGAACGTCCAAGGCCGATCTGCGCGTCCGGAAAATCCGGGTAGTGTTTGAGCGCTGTTTCGAAGAACGTCCGCGCCTCGGCCAGGTCTCCCGCTTTCCTGTGAATCTCGGCGATCTCGTATGCGGCGTTCGCGTTCGTCGGATCGCTCTGGAGCTCCTGCTGAAACTCCTTCAGCGCCTCACCTTCCCTGGCGTTCTCGCTGTTGCCTTGTTCGTAGAGTGCCAGGAGCACTCGACCGAGCCGGAAATGAATGCCCGCCCGATTTGGATCGAGCGCCAGCGCGGCGCGGTACTCGGTCAACGCCGTGTCGTACTGTCCCTGGCTCTCGCTGGCTTCGCCCGCGGCAAGGTGCACCCACAATGAATCAGGAGCGGCCTTGGCGAGCTGGCGCAACGTCAGGTACGCGTAGTTCGCGTGCAGCCGGCTCGCATGGTACAGAACTTCTGGATCGTTCGGATACAGGCGGGTCATTTGTAATGCGACGCTGACCGCATCCGCATCACGCTCGAGACCGGTATATGCGCGCTGGAGCTGAAGGCCTGCCGCTCGCCGCAGCCGAACGTCACCTGTCTGCTTGAACCCTTGTTCCAGCCCTGGCAGCGCTTCCTGGTATCGCCCCAGCTCCGACAACGACATTGCCAGCAGCACGCGGGCGTTCGGGAGTGACGGCTGCAGCTTGATCGCCTGCTGCAGCGACGTGGCCGCAAGCGCAAACTTGCCCTGCTGAAAGTAGATGAACCCGAGACTCGCGTGCACTTCCGCGACCGCAGGGCTGAGCTCGCGAAGCTGCTCGTACGCTCGCTCCGCGTCGGCGTAGCGGTGCTCGGTCAGTGCTTTCGCGCCTTCCTGCGACAGACGGGCGCGGTCATCGGGTGCCTGGGCGGACAGGGTCCCGCCCAGTGCGCACAGCACGATGACGGCTGAAATAGCGATGCCGCGATGCCCCGGTCCGAACAGCATGGCCCCTCCCTGGTACGCGATCATACTGCTCGGCACGACATTGGCGACTGCAGACTGCAGATTGCCGATTCACGGACTGCCGATTGGTGATTGCCGATTGACATTGGCGATTGTCGATTGACACTGACGAATGCCGATTGTCGATTCAGATTGCCGAGTGGCGATTGGTCTT
>JBKOZS010000161.1:0-17693 GCA_046726015.1 Acidobacteriota bacterium | reverse complement strand
GGTGATCATCGGATCGAATCGCGCCTGCTCCTCCTTGCTGAGCGAGCGATAGGCCATCGCAATGTAGGCGTCGGTGAACGAGTAGTAGTAGAGCGGCGCGTCGCTCTGCAGGTAGTAGGTGGGTGCGAAGTCGCCGGAATTCGCGTGCGACCACTGCTGCTGTAGCGGGATGCCGAATAGCGTCGATCGGTGGACCCGCGTGCCCATGATTTGCAGGAACTGACGGACGTCGATCCCCTGCTGAACGTAGTTGGTGAGATGGAAGTGCGAGTCGTCGAAGTCGTCACCCGAAGCGCCCGCGCGCTGCGGTGTCTGACCGGTGCCGAGGCCGGCCGTCGCGATCGCAAGTGCGAGCACCATCGTGAGCCGCTTCGGAATCTTCATCTTCACGCCCTGCTCCTCGCTCATGGTGGCTCGTTGGCGTTAGAAATTCAGTTCCAGGTTCGCGTGGAACACGTCGCCGTTACTGCCCACGGGCAGCGGATATGCCGTGTACCCGACCGGCGAGTGATTCACGTGGATCCACTCGGTGTTCACTCGAAAGCCGCGCTGTCTGACGGGATACACGTTAGCGCCCACCCGCACTTCCGAGGCGTCGCCATAAACGCCGTAGATTCCCGAGTTGCCGACGTAGACCTGGAGCAGTTTCGGAACGAGCATCGCCGATGCCTGCAGCTGATACCCGTGGTCGTCGATGTCAGGGATGCCGGAGGTGTTGGTGCCCTCGTAGTCGCTCAGCCAACGCCAGTAGTACTCGGCCTCGAGCGCCACGCCCTTGTATTTCAGCCCTCCGTCCAGACTCGACATGCGGTACTTCACGCGGTTGACGGTGATGCCTGGGCCAAACAGGTCGGCCGTGAAGATGACACTGCCATCGGTCAGACGGATCTGGCTGTTTTCGATGGCGTTCGTTCCAGGCTGACTCTGTTTGTCCTCCGTGCTCTGCGTGTAGTGGACGCCGAGGCGCGTCGCGAGCTTCTCGTGGTAGTCGAAATCGCCGAATGTGCCGTAGAGGCCGAACTCGCCGGTCGTCGGCAGCCACTGCAGCATCAACGACGTCGTGTCGAACGTGTTGTCCATTTGCGCCGCGCTGACACCGAGCGTGCTCAGGTTGTTCGCGATCATCGCCATGTACTTGAACTTCGTGGCAATCTCGCCCCTGAGCCAGAAGCCGGTCGTGTAGGAGCCGCGGAAGAACTCGTCGGCGATCAGCCGGTCGTCGACGCCGAGCCAGTACGGAAACTGGCCCTCGGTGCTGCGCACAGAGGGAAGGCTGGTGATACCGGCTCCTAACGTGACGTACCGATTGAAGACGTAACTGAGGTTCCCGGCCCCCACTACCTGCGCGGGATCGCCCTGCGAGGGATTCGAGGACCAGACATACAGGTAGTAGCGGAACTTTGGCGTCAGAAACCAGCCGGAGAACGGCAGGAAGAACTTGTTCAGTTGCGCGTCCTCGCGCCGCTGAACCGTGTGCACGTTCCCGAACGCATCCGTGTAGGTCTCATCCAGCCCCTTCTGATTCAAATAGCGCGCATAGCTGAAGAGCCGCACGTACACCTCGCCCTTGTCGTCCTCGACGATCAGGAAGCCGGCGTTGGGGACGTAACGCGGAGCCTTCTTTTCGGGCTCCGGCGTCGGCACCGTGACAGTCCCCGGCCCGACGAGGAAGTCCGCGGCGCAGCCGTCCGCGACCCACACGCCCTTGTCGTCGTAACCCCACGTTTTTCCAAGCAGGCACGCCGATTCGCCGTAGGACCGCGCGAGCACGACGCCTCTCGACGTGTCGGCCGGACACCCTTGGCGCTCACCGATTTTCGACACACAAGAAATCACTATGGCGCGCGGCGTCTGTGAGGTTGCGGCCGGTTCCTGGTCGTCGGTAATGGGCTGAGGCTGGCTTCGTGCGGGACTTACTACGAATAGGCTTGTTGCGACACTGCAGATTAGAGCGAGCACACGCGGCGCCGTCATCGGTCACGGTCTTGAGCAACGACGCTGCCAGGCGGTGTGAACCGACGGGCTTCATCGCCAACAAACGGTTGCGCAACGAGATGTACGTCTTCGACGCATATCCCCCGACTGTAGAGTTAGCTCTGGTATTCCGGAGCGCCTCCGGAATAACGAAGGGCCTGAAGGTAGCGGTCGATACGACGATGTGTTACAACACTGAGCGTCCGAACCGGAGATCAAGGCGAAGCGACATGGATTCTGCCCCCGCACGGAATCGCGATATTGCCTCCGCAGAAGGCTTCCTTCGCGACGAACTGTTCGAGCTCGCCATCGAGTCGTCGCCCAGCGGCGTAATCATCGTCGGCCCCGCAGGAACGATAGTGAAGGCCAATGCCAGGCTCGAATGGGAGTTTGGCTACGAGCACGACGAATTGGTCGGCCGGCACGTCGAAGCGCTGGTTCCCGAGTGGCTCCGGTCGGTTCACGCGCCGTCCCGATCCGACCATTTCACACAGGCCGAGACCCAGCCGATGAATGGCAGCGAGCTGGTCGGTTGCCGCAAGGATGGATCGCAGATTCCGGTGGAGATCGGTCTGAGTCCGATTGACACCGCATCTGGTGTGTACGTGCTCGCTTCGGTTGTGAACATCAACGACCGGGTGCGGGTCGATCGCGAGCACCGCGAGGCGGTTGCGAGATTGATCGAATTCGAACAGTTGGTGGGCGAGCTCTCTACCTCGTTCGTCAACCTTCCCCCCGAGCGCGTCGATGATGCGATACGCGACGCGCTTCAACGCCTGACTCTGGCGCTCGATCTGGATCGCGGCACTCTGTTTCAGGCCGCCGAAGGGCTGGACGACTTCGTGCTGACGCACTACTGGCAGCGCGAGGATCAGCCACCCCCCGATTCGCTGGTCTCCGCCACTCGCGAGTTCCCATGGTCGCTGGCAAGAATTCGCAACGGAGAGCTGGCTTGTTTTGCGTTGATTGATGACGTCCCCGATGCCGTCGAGCGCGAGGCGTTACGACGCTACGGCACTAAGTCACGCGTGGCCCTCCCGCTCTCGATTGGCGGTCGGATCGCGGGAGTGGTGGCGTTCGCCTCTGTCCGTGAAGGCCGCGAGTGGCCCCGGCACACGATCGATCGCCTCCAGCTGGTGGCACAGGTCTTCAGTAACGCCTTGGCGCGGAAGGCGTCGGAGCTCGCGCTGCGCGCCAGCGAGGAGCGATTCCGGTCGCTCGCAGACGACGCGCCGGTCATGATTTGGGTGAGCGGCACAGACACGACGTGCAGCTGGCTCAACCGCCGATGGCTCGACTTCGTGGGTCGCACGATGGAGCAGGAACTTGGCGACGGCTGGGCCCACAATGTGCACCCCGAAGATCTCAGCGCCTGCCTCCAGGTGTATAGAAGCGCCTTCGAGTCGCGGCGGTCTTTCAGTACGGAATTCCGTCTCCGACGACACGACGGGGAATGGCGCTGGATGCTTGGCAAAGGCATGCCCACCTTCGGCGCGGACGGCGTGTTCAAGGGTTATCTTGGTTCCTGCCTCGACGTGACGGAACAGAAGCAGGCGAAGCTCGAACTCGAAAGCGCTCTCGCCGAAGTCCGGCGACTGCGCGATCAATTGCAGCTCGAAAACGTCTATCTCCGTCAGGAGGTCCAGGAACGGCTTGGCCAGGGCACGGTCGTCGGACAGAGTGCGGCGGTGCGCCGGGTGCTCGAACAGGTGGAGCAGGTGGCCGCGACCGATTCGACGGTACTGCTTCTGGGAGAGACCGGTACCGGCAAGGAACTGTTCGCATCGCTGATTCACGAGCGCAGCGCGCGGCACACGCGGGCAATGGTGCGCGTGAACTGTGCGGCCATTCCCTCGACCCTCATCGAGAGTGAGCTGTTCGGCCGCGAAAAAGGAGCATTCACGGGCGCACTGGCACGACAGATCGGCCGGTTCGAAATGGCCGACCGCTCGACGATCTTTCTCGATGAGGTCGGCGATCTGCCGGGAGAGGTGCAGGTCAAGCTGCTTCGCGTGCTGGAAGAGCGGCAGATCGAGCGGCTGGGGAGCCCCAGGGGGATAGCCGTCGACGTGCGGATCATCGCAGCCACCCATCGCGATCTCGAGCAGCTGATGGCCGCGGGGACGTTCCGGGACGATCTTTACTACAGGCTCAACGTGTTCCCGATTCGCGTACCGCCGCTGCGTGAGCGGGAGGAGGACATTCCGCTCCTGGTATGGCGTTTCGTCGAGGAATTCGCAAAGGCGTTCGGCAAGCGCATTGAGTCGATCGGCAGGGACAACATGGCAGCGCTGCAGGCTTATGCATGGCCCGGCAACATTCGCGAACTCCGCAACGTCGTGGAGCGCGCGATGATCACGGCAACAGGCACGCGATTGACCATTCCCGTTCCAGCCTCGACGACGGCCTCGGCAAAACGCAGCACCAAACTCGTGGACGTCGAGAAAAGCCATATACGCAGCGTGCTCGAGAGCACGAACTGGCGGATCCGCGGTGCCGGCGGCGCGGCCGATCGGCTGGGACTCAAACCGACGACCCTCGAGACCCGGCTCGCGAAGTTGGGGGTCAGGCGCCCGAGTCAGCACTGACTCGGGCGACCCCTCCGGCATTCCGGGCGTCCTCTGCCACACCGGGGGCTCATCCCCCGCCCGGTTGCGCTCAATTGAATCAGAAACGCGTCATTCCGCCCGGGAACCGGCACAAAACGCCACCGTCGGCTGCCAGTGGCGATGTGGAATGACTACTGCTTTCCGCCTGTGGCGTGGTACGGCTCTCGGTCGTGCTCGTCGCATCCGCACGGACCGCTTCGCGTCTCGAGGAGGCGCTGCGATCGCTGATGATCCCGACGATGCTCTCGGACGGGTGCCTTGATTGCAGTACCTGGGTGGCACCGGACTGGACGGTGCACTATCAGGAGGACTGGGCGACGGAGGCGCACATGCGCGACCGCGTGCGGTCGGACGTGTTCACGCGCCTCCTGTCAGTGATCGAGGCGTCGGAAGAGCAACCGCGGGTGCAGTTCGACTTCGTCACGAAGACGCGCGGACTGGATTACATCGAAGAAGTCCGCCAGCACTCGGAGCCGCCGGCCCGGCCGGCGAGCGTCATGGGCGAATCGAACGTCAAGGCCGAATAGCGACCGCCGCGCTCAATTGGAACTGGAGACGGGTTTCCGCCGCCAGCTTCAAGTGTTCCTCTCCTCCGGCCGCAACGGCGGCGCCGGTCGCACCGCCAACGGCCGCGCCGATGGCCGCGCCCGATCCGCCTCCGGCGATTCCTCCGACGATGGCCCCCAGGCCTGCGCCGCCCCCGACCTTTCGGGCGGTCCGCTTGCCCTCGCCTTTGCCTTTCGTCTCGACGTAGTTGGTGGCGACCTCGTAAACCATGCCGCCGAAACCAATTGCGTTGACCTTCAGGGAGATCTTGTCGCTGCCCTTCATTTTTCCGGACTGCTGAACGCTGACGGCCTGGAGCGTCGCCGAAGCGCCCCGGGGGATAACGATGGAGCCTCCCACCATCACCGGGTCGTCCACCAGTGCCTTGAACTTCATGCCTGCCTGGGATGCATCGACCTCAATCGCCTGGGTCAGCCGGACGTTGAGCGTCGTGCCGGCAGGCACGGTGACCGTTCTAGGGGGAGTTGCAGGGTTCGGGAGCGCGGCCGCCGCGGCAGCGGGCGACGCGTTGGCTGTTGGCGCCGCCGCGGCTGGAGGCGCCGCCGCAGCCGGTTTGCGGGCCGAGAACTCAACAGCCGTCACCTGGTCGAGATCGAACTCGGCCAGCTGCCCGCTGTCGAGCAGGAGACGCACGGCTTTGCTGTCGCCCCCGACGTAGATGCCTTCGACGGCCTTTCCCGAGCGCAGCCTGACCCGGTCGGCCGAAAGGGTGACGCCGAAGATCAGGGCGAGGCCCGCGGTCATCCACGGAGCTTTACGAATATTCATCCCGTCCCCTTTAGCGACCGAGGATTGGCAATGCCGCGGAGATCTGCAGATCGATGAGCAGCAGGATTTGATGCTCGACCTGCAGGAAGCGCGCAGCGGTCCGCGCCGACAATGCCTGCTTGAACCGCTCGTAGTACGTGCGCTTCACCGCCTGGCGGCGTGCTTCGAGGTCGAGCGCCTTCGTGGCGATCGCGTCGGCCGTCGCGTCGCTCATCCGGGAGTACGCGTTCGTGTACTCCTGGATCAAGGCCACCCGTTCGTCGCCAAGCTTCGACATCTCGACTTCGTACTCGCGGTAGATCGGCCAGAACGCCTTGTCTTCGGCCTCCGTGAATTCCATCATCTCGGTAATGATCGCGACTTTCTGGGTCCGCAGGTCGCTGCGCAGCAGTTCGACGTAGGCGCGAAGGTTCAGCTCCTTCGCCTCACGCTCGGCGGACGGTGCCGACTGTGCTTGCGCCAGGAGGGTGGTCGGAGAAAGAGTGAGCGCGAGGGCGAACGCCGCGGCGGTCAGACGTCGACACATAGGAGCGCCGCCGGTGCAATACCCGGGCCGCCAGCGACGCGTTCCAAGGTCCCATTTCGACCTCCGGACGGCGCCGACCGGTCCGCCGCCGGCATCCGGCATTCCGGAGACGCTCCGTTCTGACGGAGGCATCCGCGGCGCCACGGTAGCCCCTCGATTGGCGAGGAACGGGCAAGCGTCGTGGGAGCGATGATTTCGGGCGCGCGCCCTGGTTCACGGCATAGGCACGCGCTCTGCTTTAGCAGGAGTGCACCGAATGAAGAGGGTCGTTCTCGCGATCGCCGCGACGCTGCTGCTGAATGAGGCCGGAGTGCTGCCGCCCGATCGAGCGGCGGCGCTTCAGGCCTCGCCCGCAACCGCAGACGAGCTCGATCGGTTGCTTGCGCCCGTCGCCCTTTATCCTGACCAGCTCCTCGCGCAGATGCTGCTGTGCGCGGCCAATCCCGCCAAGGTGGCGGCCTTCGCCGAGTGGCTGGCAAGTCACCAGTCAGTCACAGGAACCGCGCTGCAGGACGCCGCTCGAGCGTCGAATTTTGAGCCCAGCTTCGTCGCTCTGGCGCTCTTTCCCGACGTCGTCCAGACGATGGCCGGACGCCTGGACTGGACGACTAAACTTGGGGAGGCGTTCGCGGCCGATCGGTCGGCGGTTTTCGCGAGCATCCAGCGGTTGAGGGCGAAGGCACGGGATGCGGGAACGCTCAAGACCACGCCGCAGCAGGAAGTCGAGACCAAGACCACCTCCAGCGGCCAGCAGGTGATCGTCATCGAGCCGGCCAATCCTCAGGTCGTCTACGTGCCGCAATACGATTCGCAGGTCGTCTACACTCAGCCCGCGACGTCCTCCACGGTGGTGATCCAGAAAGAGGACGACGACGACGCCGAAGCCGCAGTGGCGGGGCTGGTCGGATTCACAGCGGGTGTCGCGATTGGTGCCGCCATGGACAACAACTATTACTACGGACCATATGGCTGGCACGGCGGCGCCTACATGTACAACGACGCCTGGGACGACTGGTACGACGACCGCGAGGATGCCCGTGAGGACTGGTACGATAACCGCGAGGACGCGCGAGAGGACTACCAAGACCGTCGGGAAGACCTGGCGGACGAGCGCGGCGAGCGCGCAGGCACGCAGCAGGAACAAAGGACGGAGCGGCAGCAGAACCGACAGGAGAATCGGCCGGAGACGCAGGCGCAGCGGGACCAGCGACGAAGCGACGCGCAAACGGCACGCGCGCAATCGTCGAGCACGGGCGCCGCGACCTACGAGTCCCGCGGCAAAGGCCAGCAGGGGGAACGAGCGAGCCGCGAGCGAAGCGGCACACGCTCGGACGCATTCTCCGGGTATTCAAGCGGAGGATCGCAGCGTGCGGCCAGTTCCCGTGGGCAGCGGAGCAGGGGCAGCTCGCGCGGAGGTGGGCGACGCCGATGACTGATTCCTGGTTCTGTGCCCGTCGTCTCATCGCGGTGGCGCTTGCCTGCGCGACGCTGGCATGGGTGCCGTCGTCAGGCGCCGCCGACAACGCGCGACAGCCGACGTTTGCGACGCCGGAAGCAGCCGTGGCGGCTTTGGTCACCGCGGTCAAGGCCGGAAGCCTGGACGATCTTCTGACGATCTTCGGGCCCGGAGGAAGAGACCTTGTGGACTCGTCAGATCCCGCCACCGGCCGTAACAATCGCGAAGTCTTCGCCGCCGCCGTCGCCGAAGGGTGGCGGCTCGTCGATCAAGGACCCACTCGCAAGGTGCTGGTCATCGGGCATGAAGGATGGCCATTTCCCGTTCCCCTGATGCGAGACGGGAACCTGTGGCGATTCGACAGCGTGGCAGGAAAGGAAGAAATCCTCGCGCGGCGCATTGGTCGCAACGAGCTGGCGGCGATCCGGATATGCCGGACCTATGTCGAGGCACAGCAGCAGTACGCGGCGCAGCCGCATGACGGCAAGTCCGCCGGGCTCTATGCGCGGAAGTTTCGCAGCGACCCTGGGCAGCAGAACGGGCTCTACTGGCCGACCGCGCGGGGGCAGACACGCAGCCCGCTGGGTGATTTCGTCGCACAAGCCGCGCAGGAAGGCAGGCCCCTGGACGGCGATCAGGCACCCTCGCCCTTTCATGGCTACTACTTCAGGATCCTGACCGGACAGGGACCGGGAGCGAAGGGCGGGGCGCGGAACTATGTGGAAAAGGACAAAATGTCAGGGGGATTCGCGCTCGTCGCCTGGCCGGCTCAGTACGACGAAACCGGGGTGATGACGTTCGTGGTGAATCAGGATGGAATCGTCCATGAGACGGACCTCGGACCCGAAACGGGCTCCAAGGTGCAAGGCATAACGCTCTACAATCCCGACTCGTCGTGGAAACCGGTTCAGTGAGGACCAGCGAAAGGACAGGGCGGTCATGAACGTGGAGAAACGCGCGGCCCCTACAGTGGCCGCCGTCTTGGCATTCGCCGTGGTAGCGCAACCGTCGCTGCCGATTGTGGCGGCTGGGCAGGCACAGCCTGCATCGAAGCCCGCCGGTCAACCGGCGCCTGCATCGAAGCCCGCCGGTCAACCGGCGCCGACTGTCACGAGTCCGCCACCGACTACGCCGACGGGCCAGAAAACTGCGCAACCGGCAAAGGCGAGCGCGTCGGCCGCGCCGATCGACGGCGGCTGGCCGCGCGTGTACAACCTCCCCAGCGGCGGCAACATCCTCGTGTACCAGCCGCAGATCGCGAGCTGGGACAAGCAGACACACCTGGTCGCATTCAGCGCCGTCTCTCACCGCACCAAGGGCGTGGACAAGCCGGCGCTCGGCACGATTAAGCTCGAGGCCGACACGAAGGTCGCCCTGACAGAACGGCTGGTCAATTTTCAGGGCCTGAAGATCACGGAAGCGACTTTCAATACGCTTCAGAAGGAGCAGGTGCGGGAGGTCGTGGCCGAGATCGATCGGGCGATTCCCGACGACGACCGCGTCATCGCACTCGATCGAGTCCTCGCCAATCTCAACAAGAGCCAGATCGTGCCGAAAGTGGTCGAAGGCCTCAAGGCTGATCCTCCGAAGATTTTCTTCAGTAAAACGCCGGCCGTGATCGTCAACATCGACAGCGATCCGATCTGGAGCCCGATCAAGGAAAACGACCTGAAGTACGCCGTCAACACGAATTGGGACCTGTTTCAACACACGCCGACGAACACCTACTACCTGCGCAACAACGACACCTGGCTCAAAGCCAGCGACTTGAACGGCCAGTGGTCGCCAGCCGGGACGTTGCCCGCAAGCTTCAGCAAGCTGCCGGCGGAAGAAAACTGGAAGGACGTCAAGGCCAACCTGCCGGGCAAAGCGGTCAAGGCCTCTGCCGTGCCCAAGGTGTTCATCAGCACGCAGCCGGCGGAGTTGATCCTCCTCCGCGGCGAGCCCACTTATTTGATGGTGAGCGGCACGACGCTGCTGTGGGTGAGCAACACCGAGAGCGACGTGTTTCGCCTTGGCAAGACCGGCCCCGTCTACTATCTCGTGGCAGGCCGCTGGTTCTCAGCGCCCGATTTCACGGGCCCATGGACTTTCGCGACGCAGCATCTTCCGCCTGACTTCAAAAAGATCCCTCTCGAGCACGAACGTTCACGCGTCCTGGCGTCGGTGCCTGGCACCGACCAGGCCGCCGAAGCCGTGCTGCTCGCGCAGATTCCGCAGACCGCGCGTGTCAACAAGAAGGAGCTGAAGGCGCCCGACGTCGCGTTCCAGGGCGATCCCACGTTCAAGCCGATCGAGAAGACGACGGTCCAGCGCGCCGTGAACACCGACAAGGACGTCTTCAAGGTCGGCGATTCGTATTACATGTGCTACCAGGGCGTGTGGTTCGTCTCGAAGAGCGCATCGGGTCCTTGGGAAGTGGCCAGCTCGGTGCCGCAGCAGATCTACGAGATACCGGTGAGCTCGCCGGCTAATCACGTCACGTATGTGACGATCGAAGATGACAATGACAACGACGAGTGGGTAACGTTCGCGGCGGCGGCCGGCTATACGGGGGTGATGATCGGCTGGGGCTGCGCGGTCTGGGGTTCTGGCTGGTACTATCCGCCCTATTACGGGTACGGCGGTTATTATCCGTACTACTACCCGTATTTCCCGACCTACGGCTACTCGGCTTGGTATAACCCATACACTGGCGCGTACGGGCGCAGTGCCGCCGTCTATGGACCGTACGGCGGTGCGGGTGTGGGCGCGCGCTACAACCCACGGACCGGCACGTACTCCCGCGGCGCCGCCGCGTACGGTCCGTATGGCGCCCGGGGCGTGGCGCAAGCCTACAACCCGCGGACTGGCACCTACGCGGCGACGCGACAGGGATCGGGCGTCTACGGGAACTGGGGATCGACGTATGTCCAGCGCGGCGACGACTGGGCCAAGACCAACCGCTACACCAACAGGGCGACCGGCAACACGACGCGTACGATTCGCACCGACGAAGGGGCCGCGATCAGCCGCCGCGGCGGTCCGGGCGGCGGCGGTTTTGTCGCCGGCGGTGAAGGCGGCAATCTGTACGCCGGACACGACGGCAACGTCTACCGACGCGACAACGGCACGTGGCAGAAGTACGACAACGGTGGCTGGTCGGACACTGACCGCCAGCCTGGCGACGGATCGGCGCAACCGCGCGACCGCTCGACCAGTGGACAGCGGGCGAACACGCTGGACAGCAGCACGCGCGATCAGCTCAATCGCGACGCGGCGGCACGGCGTGAAGGTTCACAGCGCACCCGCGACTACGGGAATTACCGGAGTGGGAGCACCCGCAGCACGGGCAGCTATCGCGGCGGCGGCGGCCGTGGCGGCGGCATGCGTGGCGGCGGCCGCCGCTGACGGAGCGCGCCAGTTCGTGTTGTTGCGCGGGGACAGCAATTCCAGCAGCCAGTGGCAGAAATTGGCCCACGGCCTGCTAGAGAGGGGCATATTGCGCGGCGAGAACGGTGATGTCGTCTGACTGCTTCGCCCCGGCGGTGAACGCACGAACGTCGGCAAACACGCGCGTCACCGTTTCAGCAGCCGTCGCGCCGGAACTTGCGGCCAGGACGTCCAAGAGTCGCTCTTCGCCGTAAAAGTCTTCCCCGGTGTTCATCGCTTCGGACACGCCGTCGGAGAACAACACGAAGGTATCGCCGGGCGTGAGCGACAGCGTCTCACGTTCGACCGGATTCGACGCTGAGAGTCCCGCCGGTCTGCCAGAGGAAGGAAAGGCCAGCCGCGGCAGACGGCCCGGCGAGACAACCGCGAGCTGATGGTGCCCGGCACCTGCGCACGACACCCGTCGCTGCTCCAGGTCGAACACCAGGCACTGCAGCGTGACGAACATACCACGCGGATTTTGTTCGGCCAGCTCGTCATTGAGGCGGCGCAGGATCTCGTCCGGCTCGGCGATCTGTCTCGCGAGCGTGCGGAGTACTGTGACGGCGACCGCCATGAAGAGCGCCGCCGGAATCCCCTTTCCCGACACGTCGCCGAGCGCGACAACGACACGCTGATCGGAGGCCCGGAGCACTTCGTAGAGATCCCCACCGACCTGGCTCGCCGGCTCCATCACGGCATGAACATCGAGGCCGGTCCCTTTGGTCACGGCCGCAAGACTGGCGGGCAGAATGCCCATCTGGATTTCGCGCGCGATGCGGAGGTCCCGCGCCATCGCTTCGCGGACGGCGTCGGCGTAGGCCTTGGCCTTCAGCAGCGATCGGACTCGCGCCTTGATCTCGAGCACCTCGAACGGCTTCGTCAGGTAATCGTTGCCGCCCACTTCGAAGCCGTGAGCCTTGTTCTTGACGTCTTCCAGCGAGCTGAGGAAGATCACCGGCAGCTCGCGCGTGCGTTCCTGCGCGCGCAATTGCTGGCACACTTCATAGCCGTCGAGTCCCGGCATCACGATATCGAGCAGCACGAGATCCGGCGGGCTTTTTTCGACGCTGCGAAGGGCTGCGGCGCCATCGAGAGCGACGCCCAGCTTGTACTCGTCTCGCAGGGCCTCGACCAGGATGTCGACGTTCGATTTTACGTCGTCGACGATGAGAATGCGACTTTCGGAGAGATCCTTCACGTCCTAAGACCCCCTGCGGAAGATCAAGATAGTGTCTTCAAGCCTCGGAGAAGCTCTGGAGCGCGTGCTCCAGCTGCGCCTGGGCGTCAGCGAATCCATAGGCCTGAACGCGCGCTTCGAACTCGCGCCATGCCGAGCCGTCAAACAGCGGCCGCAGTGCCGCTTGATTCGCCTCGATGTAGTCAGCCGCGCCGGGATCGAGCTCCGCGAGCAGGGCGATCAAGTGCGTTGCGGCCTGACGAGACTCGGCTGCGCTCGCCGGAGCTGAAGTTGGAGGCGTCGGCGCCTCATTGACGAGGGAGGGGAGCACGGCTTGCAATTGCGTTACGAGCGGGTGCAAGGCCCCTGCGAGGCGTCGTTGGGCAGCGTCCACGTTCGTCGCCGGGGCCCGGTCGCGAATCGCCTTCTCCAGGGCGCCGGCAGCGGACTGCACCTGCGCCGCTCCGATGTTCCCCGCGACTCCTTTCAACGTATGTGCGAGCCGTTCGGCCAGCGCAGTGTTGCCATCCGCCAATGCGTCCGTCACCTGTTCGACGGTGAGGGCGTGCTGTTCGATGAACTGGCGGAGGAGCTTCCTATAAAGCACGCGATTGCCGCCGACACGCGATAACCCGTCCTGCGTGTCGAGGTCTGCGATCGCCGGCAGGCTGTCAGCAGACTCTGGCGGGGCAGAGCCCGCGCGCGCATCGGCAACTGCGGCGGCCGTGCCGGGTTCGTAGAATCGACCGACCGTCTCGAACAGGTTGTCCGGGTCGATTGGCTTGGCGACGTGGTCGTTCATACCGGCGGCGAGGCAGCGCTGACGTTCCTCGATGGTGGCGTGCGCGGTCATTGCGATGATCGGCAGGGTGACGAAACGCGCGTCACTCCGCAGCTTCGCCGTCGCCTGGAATCCGTCCATCTCGGGCATCTGGAGATCCATCAACACGACATCGAACGGCGGCGGTTGCGGACCGCGCGACAGCAGTTCGGTCGCCTCACGTCCATTGTTCGCGACCGTCACCGCCGCCCCCGCGCCCTGGAGCAGCTCCGTAGCGATCTGCTGGTTGATCTCGTTGTCCTCGGCGAGAAGGATCCGTGCGCCGCGGAGCGGCATCGCACGCTCACCGTCCGTCGACTTGCCGGTCTCCGGTGCGCTCTCGGCGAAGACGTTCACCAGCGTATCGACGATCATCGACCTGGTGACCGGTTTGACGAGAAAGCCGTCGAGCTGAAGCCGCTCGGCTTCTTCGCGGACCTCCTCGCGTCCGAACGCCGTGACGAGCACGATCGCGGGATGATGCCGCAACGTTTCGTCGCTCTTGATATGGCGGCTGGCCTGCAGACCGTCGAGGCCCGGCATTCGCCAGTCCATGAAGATGATGTCGTAGGGGTCAGTGGGATCGTGTTGCTGAATCGCAGCGACGGCTTCCTTTCCTGACTCGGCGACGTCGACCCGGCTGACCACTGTCGTCAACGGCTCGCGCAGGATCTCTCGCGCGGCAGGGTTGTCATCGACGACGAGCACGCGGAGCTCGGTGAGCTTCGCGGGAACAATTTTCCGTGAGCCGGTGGCGTCGCCGACGCCGAGCCAGACGGTGAAGTAGAACGTGGTACCGACGCCCGGTTCGCTTTCGAGCCAGATACGCCCGCCCATCAACTCGACCAGCCGCCGGGAAATCGTCAGGCCGAGGCCCGTGCCGCCGTGCTTCCGGGTCGTCGACATGTCGGCCTGCGTGAACGGCTGGAACAGCCTGGCCGACTGCTCGCGCGTCATGCCGATGCCGGTGTCACGCACAGAACACTTGAGTTGCACTTTCTCGCCGGTCCGTTCGAGCTGTTCGATGTTGACCCGAATCTCGCCGTGTTCGGTGAACTTCACCGCGTTGTTCACGCAGTTCGTGAGAATTTGGCCCAGGCGCACCGGATCGCCGACCAGATACTCCGGGATACCAGGCGCGATGTGCACCAGGAACTCGAGTCCCTTGTCGTGCGCCTTCTGCGCCGTCAGCGTGGTGACGGAGCCGATGACGTCATCGAGCCGGAAGTCGGTGGCTTCGATGTCGAGCCGGCCCGCCTCGATCTTCGAGAAATCGAGGATGTCGTTGATCACCGCCAGCAGCGACGTGCCGGCATTGTGAATCTTGCTGATGTAGTCGCGCTGCTTGGACGACATCTGGGTCTTCAACGCCAGATGCGAGAGGCCGATGATGGCGTTCATCGGCGTGCGGATTTCATGGCTCATGTTCGCGAGGAACATGGACTTCATCTCGGTGGCTTCCTCGGCCTTTCGTTTGGCGCCGGCCAGCTCCACCGCCTGCTCTTCGAGCTGGCGTGCCTGTTCCTGCGTCTGGCCGAGCAGGTCCTGCGTCCGGAGGTTGCGTTGCAGGATGTCCAGGCTCATCGCCACCACCGGCAGCAACTCGTCGAGCAAGGCCTGCTCGCGCGGAGCGAGTGCGCGGAACGACGCCACTTCGAGCACCGCCAGCACGGCCTCCTTGGACAACACCGGCAGCGCCATTGCCCGAACCGGCGGGGCGTCACCGAGCCCCGAACCGATGCGCACGTAATCAGCGGGAAGATCCGTGAGCACGATGGGTTTCGCTTCGCGCGCGCATTGGCCGATCAGCCCCTCACCGAGTCGGATCGGCGTCGCGGTCAGGGAGGCGCCGGTCATGCCGTACGCGGAAACCCGTTGGAGATGCCCGAACGCGTCGTCGAGCACATAAAAGGCCGCGACGCCGCCTCCCAGCATTGGCACCAGGCTCGAAAGGAGCCGCTGACCGAACTCTGCGAGCGATGCCGCGCCCTGCAATTCGCCCGTCAGCGTGGAGACGTTGGATTTGACCCAGCGCTGTTGGTCCATCGCCGCGGCACCCTGCTTGAGGACGTCGATCGAGCGCGCCAGGCCGCCGGTTTCGTCCGAGGCATCCACGAACGGGACGGCCTTGCCGTAATTGCCGGCGGCAATTGCCTCGACCGACCCTTCCAGGCCTCGAATCGGTTGGACGATTCGCCGAAACGTCAGAAATCCCAGCAGGCCGGTGAGGAGGAGGGCGATCGAGTTGGCAATGAACATTTCCGAGCGAAAACGCTCAATGACCGCGATCGATTCCTGGCCGGCGGCCGCGGCCGCCTGCTGGTCGTGCCGGATCCATTCGTTCGATGCCTTGCTCAGACGAACACCAACGTCCGCGAAGGTACCCCTGAAGAACGCCAGCGCTTCGGCAGTCCGCCTCTGGTCCGACAGCAACATGACCTGCTTGGCGCCGGCAATCCACTCGCGAATGAACGTCTGGTGATCGCTGAGCAGCCGACGATCCGTCTCGTCGAGGACCAGCGTCTCGGCATACTCCTGCAGCAGGCGGTTTACCTGCTGCTCGTCCTCATCGAAGGCGGCGCGGGCGGCAGCGCGTTGCGCGTCGTCGGAGGCCAGCAAGTGGCTGCGCATGTTCACGCGCAGCTCGGCGAAACTCCGGGAGACATTCCCCAGCGTGGCCAGCGCCTTGATTCGCGATTCCGCCACGTAGCGGCTCCGCTCTTCGATCTTTGCAAGCTGGACGCGGGCGAAGACGCCGAGCCCCAACAGCGCTACGAGCGGAACCGCGAGCAGGATGATCAGGCGTTTGGCGATGGTCATGGCTCGATGGCGATTCGGCGATCTCCTCCGGGTTCGGCGGTGGCTTCCCCCGCGCCGCTCTCACGTGGATGTGATGATGATAGCTGTATTGGCACGACGCCGATTGAATTGCCTCAGCCACGGGGTTAGACTGCCTGTCGCGTGTGCCGACTGTCCTTGCGCTGATGGCGCACCCCGACGACATCGAAATCACCTGCGCCGGGACGCTGATCCTGCTGCAACGCTCGGGGTGGGATGTCCACCTCGCGACCATGACCGCGGGCGACATGGGATCGATGCGCCAGTCGCGCACGCAAATCGCCCGGATCCGCCGGCGAGAGGCGGCGGCATCGGCGAGCATTCTCGGCGCAACGTATGACTGCCTCGGACTCAACGATCTGACCCTCATCTGTGACGAGCCGTCGAAGCGGCGAGTTTCGGGGCTCGTTCGCAAGTGGCAGCCCGACCTGCTCATCACGCACCCAGCAGTCGATTACATGGCCGACCACGAGGAGACCTCGCGCGTCGCGCGCGAGGCGGCGTTCGCATCGACGATGCCGAACTGGAAAGCGACGAGGAGCCGCGCGCGTCCCTGCGCGGCGTTGCCCGTCGTGCTCTACGCCGATCCGATCGACAACACCGATCACTTCGGGCGCCGCGTGCCGGCGCGCTATGTCGTCGACGTGACGTCGGTCATCGACACCAAGGAGCGAATGCTCGCCGCCCACGAGTCGCAGCGCTCGTGGTTACGTGCGCAGCACGGCGAGGACGAGTACTTGCTGTGGATGCGTCGAACCGGCGCCGACCGCGCCCGCGATTTCGGGAAGGCGTCGGTGAAATTCGCGGAAGGATTTACGCAGCACCTGGGGCATGGGTTCCCCAGGGACGAGCCGTTGACGGCTGCACTCGGGAAGCGCGTGGTCAGGACGCTGCCATACGACTAGGCTCGCTCTATGCCATTTCGCTACGCGCTCTCTTCTTTCATCTCTTTCCGTGACGAGGCGGCGTGCGCGCGGGTGCGCGCGATCAAGCGAGCGGACATCACGCAGCACCACAATCCGAACTTCCGCATCGAAGTGATCGACGAGCGCATGCACTTCTACAGCCGCTTCGCAATCGACATCGTCTCGCGGATCCAGCAGGCGGCCGAGGCGGGGAAGAAGTGCGTGCTCATCCTGCCAGTCGGTCCGGTGCCGCAGTACCGCATTGCGGCCGAGATGATCAACCGGCAGCGAATCAGCTGCGCGCACCTGGTCACCTTCAACATGGACGAATATGCAAACGAGCAGGGCCAGACCGCGCCGGCTGACTGGGAAGGCTCGTTCGCGACGTCGATGCGCGAGTCGTTTTTCAACCAGATCGACGCTGCGCTCAGGCCGGCCGATCGCAATATTCACTTTCCGACGGACCGGAACATCGACAGTTACTGGAAGATGATCGAGGACGAGGGCGGCGCCGATTGCTGCTATGGCGGGATCGGATGGTGCGGCCACATCGCCTTCTGGGAATCGCATCTCGGGCTGGAGTTCGCCGGCGACCTCGCCGCTTACAAGCAGGCCCACGGCCGCATCGTCGAGCTGAAT
>JBKOZS010000160.1:0-20787 GCA_046726015.1 Acidobacteriota bacterium | reverse complement strand
AAGAGGAACAGCGCCGGTTCGAAATCCTCGATGCGCACTGGGACGTGCCGCTGAACGAACTGGACCTCGAGACTAAGAAATGATCAGCCGCCGCACTTCTCGCCGGCACGCGTCGACAGTAAGACAAGCGGCCCCTTGCGGGTGACGCTGAACGAATGGCTGGCCCGGCGCGGCACCAGCAGGAAGTATCCTGCTCGAAGCCGCTCCTCGCGTCCGCCGACGTGAGCCGTCCCTTCGCCGGCAATCACGTAGATGAACTCGTCCGCCTCCGGGTGGGTGTGCTGGGCGATTGGCTCGTTGATCTGCAGGAGCGTAGAGGTCCCCCCCGCGCTGCACGCGAGTTGGACGGTCTTCCCCGCAGCTCGTCCTACGTAGTTCTTCTCGATGAATCCGGGCAAGTCGATGACGACAGGAGTGGCACTCTCGACGAGCGGCGGCTCGGGTGGTGGGGGTTTCAGCGCCGGGACCGGCTTTGGCCGAGGCGTCATCGTGACCTTCACATCGATCGGCGTCCTGCCGCGAGCGGTCACATCCTTCTCAGCCATGTAAAAGCCGTCGCGTTCGAACGTGAAGTGGTAGGCGCCGGTCGGGAGGTTTTCAAGCGCGATGCGCCCTCCTTCGGTTGACACCTTTCGCTTGACCGGGCCATCAACCGTGACCGCGACACCGCCAAGCGGTGTGCCGGCGGGATCCGCTACGAAAATCGCGAACGTGACCGGTCCGGTTTGCGCGCGTCGCTGCTGCGCAGAAAGATCGAGTCCAGCCACGAAGCTGACCATCACTGCCAGGTACCACACGTACCGCACGAAATCCCTCCGGACGCCGCCGGCTCGGCGCGCTGCTCAATGGATCGTGGAGCCCGCCACCGCGGTCGTCATGCCGGGTCCGGCCGTGGGCAGCCGGACGAGGAATGACGCCCCGCGTCCGATACCGGCGCTTTCGGCCATGATGGACCCCTTATGCGCCTCGATCAATTCGCGCGCGATCGAAAGGCCGAGGCCGGCACCGCCATGACGACGCGCCGTTTCGCCGTCAGCCTGGCGAAATGCGTCGAACACGTGCGGCAGGAATGCAGGATCAATCCCTTCGCCGGTGTCGGTCACGCGCACTTCGACCGCACCGTTCAGGTCGCGAACGCCAATCGTGACACGCCCGCCCTGCGGCGTGAACTTGACGGCATTCCCGAGCAGATTGAAAAACACCTGCTCGAGGCGCCGCGCATCGCCGCGCACTTTCAACGGCGGAATGGGTTCAACGTCCAGCTGCAGGCTGCTTCCGGCGGCAACCGGAACAATCGATTCCACCACTCCGCGCAGCAACGTGCGCAGATCGATATCCTCGATATTGAGCGCCATTCGGCCCGACTGCAACCTCGACAGGTCGAGAAGATCTTCGACGAGCCTCAATTGACGCGTCGCGTTGTCGTGAATCGTACCCAACGCGCGCTTGGTCGTCGCGGCATCAAGCGTTCCGTCCTGCATCATGGACGTCCAGCCGAGAATCGCGTTGAGCGGCGTGCGGAGATCGTGCGACACCACCGATACGAACTCGTCCTTCAGGCGGTTCGCAGTCTCGGCATCGGCGCGCGCCTGTTGCGCGGTTTCGTACAACCTGGCGCGATCGAGCGCCTGTGCACAGTGCTGCTCGACGGCGCGCAGCAGCGCACGATACTCCTCGTCAAAATTCACGGGCGCGGTGAAGTGGAAGGCGAGGACGCCGATTGGCGCGCCATCGACGAGGAGCGGCAGCGTTGCGGAAGAGACGTATCCGCCGTCGGCGGCAATTGCCGCCGAGCGGCTGTATCTTTCCTGCCATTCGTCGAACGAGGCGACGAACACCGGCTCGCGCGTCTCGATGACATCCGTGGCGCACAGGCCCGGTTCGAGCGGAATGCGCGCGGCATACGCAGAATCGCGGGGCACGTCGGAATGGAGTACCTCGAATGCGCCGTCGGCAAGCAGCAGCACGTCGCCGCTCGCGGCGCCAAGCACGTTGCGACCGTGCTGCACGACCGCGCGCGCGACGGCATGCAGCGTGACCGACTCCGAGAGCGCTGCCGCCAGGCCGTGCAGCCGGCTGGTGCGCGCCGCCAGCGTGCGGTATCGCGTTTCGCTCGCGCGCAGCGCCCGCTCGATCTTCTGGCGTTCGGCGAGCTCCTGATCCGCACGTTCGCGCAGCGCCTCGGCGTCGGCGCGAGCCTGCAGCGCCGATTCATACTCCAGCGTGCGATCGAGTGCCTGCGCGGCACGCGGTCCAAGCACGTCCAGGTACTCGCGGTCGTCCGGGCTGAAGACATGCGGCGCGCGGAATTCAAACTGCACGACCGCGACGACGCGGCTGCCGACGAGGAGGGGCACGGCGGCGAGCGCACCCGGCGGTGATTGGCCGGCGCCACTGGTGGGGACACGGTACTCCGCCGCGTAAGCCGCCGGTGATTCGAGAATCACGGGAGCCCCGCGGCCCACCGCATCCGACGCGGGGTTTCTTCCGCGCAGCGAGCTTGCCATCGGCGCCGGTCGTCCGGCGGAGGGATACCCCACCGCTCTCGCGGTGTCGAGTCCACGTCCATCACGGCTGACGAGCAGCAGCGCCCCCGCGTCCGCGCGCAGCGCGTGGAGCGGCTCCTGCAGCGCCGCTTCGATTGCCGCCGATTGGGTCCGCGCGCGCGACAACGCCGTCGTCAGTTGCGCGACGCGATTGGATTGAAGTGCCGCGTCTTCTGCGGCACGAAGCGACACGCGGTCCAGCGAGTGCAGACGATTCACACGCTCAGCGACCGCGCAGAACGCCAGCCACGCCGCGAGGAACGCACTCAGCACGAACGCGTCCGCGGGGGAGTTGAACTCGAAGATCGATCGCGGGCCGATGATGAAGAAATCAATTGAGAGCGTTGAAAGGATGAGGGCGAGCATGCCGGGGCCGAGGCCGCCAAGCCACACGCTGAGCGCGATGCAGACGCCGAACGGTGTCAGCGACAACGCATGGACTGACGAGCCGAAGATCAGCAGCTCGAGCCATGACGCAACGCCGACGGCGAGCACGCTTAACGCGTACGCAGTAAATCTGGGAACCGCTCTGCGCGGCCGCAAATCAGCGTGCATCGTTGGAAAAGCTCCCCAGCCATTCGCAGGTATGGCTGAGTCCTGCAAGCGTACCACAGCCCGGGCCTTGAGCCAGGCAAGATTTGTTCTCAGAAAACTGATGACTCAGGGCTGGATGACCGGCATGTCGCGTCTCGATTCCGCGCGCTCGCTGCCGTGGTATAACGCCCTTCCGGGTGAGACACTCCGAACTTTCAATGACAGCGATGATCGTGTTCGTTGCGGGCTGCGTGATGACGTGTGCCTGCGCGACTCGACCGGCACCACCTCGCGACGTGAAGGGCGGGGACGGCGTTTTACGGCTCAGCTTGCCGGGCGAGCCTCGCACGCTGAATCCGAACGTCGCGCCGATCGATGAGTACTCTCTGCTCCTTGGACAGAACATCTTCAGCAAACTTGTCTCGCTTGCCGACGATGGCGGAGTGCTGCCGGAGGTCGCGGAGCGCTGGGAGGAATCGGCCGACGGCCGGACGTACACCTTCTTTCTACGCCGGGACGTGCGTTTCCACGACGGTCAGCCGCTGACGGCGGAGGACGTGCGCGCGACATTCGCGCGCATCGCGGAATCGTCCAATAGCGAAGTCGGACAACGCGTCGCCAGCGTGCAGGCGCCCGACCCGTGGACGGTCACGATTACGCTGAAGACTCCATGGGCCGCGTTCATTCCCACACTGGGCTGGTTCGGTACGTCGATCCTTCCGGCGCACGTGTATGCGAGCGCGGCCTGGCGCGGCAACCCCGCGAACATGCGTCCCATCGGGTCAGGCCCCTTCAAGTTCAAATCGTGGGAACCAGGACGTCGCATCATCCTCGAGAAGAACACCGATTACTTCGGGCAAGGGCCGTACGTCGATGAACTCGAGTACGTGATCACACCGTCAACCGCTGCCGGCGTGGAACTGCTGCTGAAGGGACGGACGGATTATTTAATGGGGCGCGCGCCATCGAGGATGGTGCAGCAGCTCTCGCGCACGCCAGGACTCCGCGTCACCACGTCGCCCAGCGATGGACGTGCGTACCTCGCGTTCAACATGCGGCGCGCGCCGTTCAACGATGTGCGCGCTCGACGCGCGGTGAACCTGGCCATCGATCGCCGACGCATCATCGATCGCGTGCTCTCAGGAATCGGGACGCCGGCGGTTGGCTTCTACACGCCATCCGTCGCATGGGCGTACAACGGCGATGCGCGCGCACCGGGTCACGATCCCGTCGCAGCGAAGCGGCTGATCGCACAGGTGATGGCGAGCACACCGGGCCTGAAGTCCCGCCCGCCGATCACGCTGGCATATCCCGGGCAAACGGGTGCGATGCCGAGCGCGGTTGGCGCCGAGATCATCCAGCAATTGCAGGAAGTCGGTCTTCAGGTACGGTTGATGCCGATTTCGCTGAACGGGTATCTCGAGCACCTGCACGCCGGGCGCGACTTCGATATCGTCATCCTCACCGGCAACCAGGGGCCGGACCCCGATACGCTCGCGGCGCGCTTCGGCTCGAAGGGCTCGATGCAGGTCATGGGGTATGCCAACGCGGAGCTCGATGCCGCTCTCGCGGAAGGCGGACGGCAAGCGGAGCCGGCAGCGCGGGCCGGCGCGTATTTCCGCGCCCAGAGCATTCTTGCGTCCGATCTGCCCATTGCGCCGCTGTACGAAACCGTGCGTGTGACGGTGTTCCGCGACGGGATCCGCGGCTTGCCGCACGAAGACGCGCAGGGACTCGTCCCAGATTACACGTTCAATCTCGTTCGACTGCCTGGTCGCTCCGGGTCCCAGGCCGAGAACCGATGATGCCGCTTCAACGCTGGCGCGACTGGCCCTGGTCGTGGAAACTCGGCGTGCTGATCGTCGCGCTCTCGATCGTCCCCATCGTTGTCGTGACCATCTTCAACGAGTCGGCGGCGCGCCGCGCATTCGTGTCCGAGAGCCGGACGCGCAACCTGCAGCAGGCGGAGGACACGGCGCGGCTCGTCACGCGTTATCTTCGCGATATCGTCAGCGATGTCACGATTCTCGCGCAGTCCCCCGCCACGCGTGAGGTCCTTCTCCCGCGTGCTGCGCCGATCTCCGGCTACGAGCTTCAACTCACCCTGAACAGCATCCGGAACACCAAAGAGATCGAGCTTCTCGAGATTCTCGATCATGACGGCACCGTCGTCGCCTCGACGGACACGAAGCGCGTAGGCGCGAACCGGATCACCTCCCCCTTCTTCCTGTCCGCGATTGCGGGACAGACGCGCGTGCATGATCCGCGATATGCGACCGACGACAACGCGGTGCATATCCATGTCTCGGTCCCGGTGAGAATCGACGAGGGACGGATCCTGGGCGTCGCCGTCGGCCGGGTATCGCTCGACGAGCTCGATCGGCTCGTGAGGGCCGACACCGACTACGGCGGCCTTGCCGAGTTCGGCATGATCTGGGACGAGCAGGGCATCGTCCTCAGCAATCCCGCGCATTCCGGCGGTCGATTCCATCCGCTCGCGCCGCTGCTGCCGTTCGCGCGAAACCGGCTGGTCGCCGAGGCGCGGTTCGGGCCCGACACCGCAAGCCTGCTCGACGCGCCCGACAGCGGCAGCGCGCTCGTCGCGCAATCGCGCTGGCGCCTCTACGATGGCACGGCCAGCCCGCACGTCGCCGCGGCGCTGACCGCCGGCGGCATGCAAGTCACGTCGGTGCCGATCGCGGATACGCGCTGGACCTACGGTCTTGCCACACCTGAAGCGAACGCGTTTGCAGCCGTGCGCGCGCAGAGCCGGCGCAACCTTGGCGTCGCGTTTGCCACCGCGCTGCTCGCGGCGCTGTTGTCGGTTGCCGCCGCGCGCTGGCTGTCGCGTCCTCTGAGCCACGTCGGGGATGCCGCCCGTGCGCTCGCACAGGGGGACATGGCGAGGCGCATCCGCATGGAACGTCGTGACGAGATCGGCCAGCTGGCAGACACGTTCGATTCCATGGCTGCCTCGCTCGCGCAGAAAGATGCCGAACTGCGGCGATATGCCGAGGGGCTCGAGCGGCGGGTCGACGAACGCACGGCGGAACTCAGCGGCCTGCTGCGCGCGGTGCCGGACGTGATTTACCAGGTCTCCGCGGATGGCCGCGTCGTTGACTACGTCTCCGCAAAGGACGGTGGACGGGTCGTTGCGCCGAAGCCGCTCGTCGATCGCACGCTCTCGGACGTACTCCCCGCCGATGCTGCGATTGCGATCCGCGACCGGATTGGGCCGGCGATCGCCGGCGACAGCGTGCCTCCGTTCGAGTACCGCCAGGTGACCGCGGGACATGAGCAGCATTTCGAGGCGCGTATGTCGGCGAGCGGCCGCGACGCGGTGGTTATTCTCGTGCGGAACATTACCGATCGCCGCCGCCACGAAGAGCGGACACGATTTCTGGCGCGGGCGGCATCGAGCCTTTCCGCATCGCTGGATTACGGCAGCACCATCGAAACGCTCGCGAACCTTGCCGTACCGTTTCTGGCGGACATCTGCGCCGTCGATCTCCTGGAGCACGGGCAGGTACGGCTCGGGGCCGTTGCCGCCGCGAATCTCAGGCACCAGAAGGCCGTGATCGAAGGACGTTCGCGGTTTCCCATCGCGCTCACAAGCCAGCATCCGGTTGCCGTGGCGATACGAGGCGGCGCGACGCTGTTTCCCACGTGGTCGGACGCATCGCCCGATGGCTTGCTCGAGTCGGACGAACAGAAGAGGCTGATAGAGTCCGTCGCGCCGACGTCGGCCATGGTCCTGCCGCTCGTCGCGCGCGGGCAGACACTCGGGTCGATGACGTTTATCAGCACCGATCCCGATCGTCACTATTCGGATGCTGACCTCGCGCTCGCGCGCGAGCTCACCGATCGCGCCGGCATTGCGCTCGACAATGCGCGGCTGTATCGCGAGCTCCAGGAATCGAACCGGATGAAAGACGAGTTCCTCAGCACCGTCTCACACGAGCTGCGCACGCCGCTGAACGCCGTGCTCGGATGGGCGCAGATCCTCCGGCGGACGATGGTGGGACCGGATCAGACCGCGAGAGCGCTGGACGCCATCGAGCGAAACGCCAGAGCCCAGGCACAACTCGTCGACGACCTGCTCGACACTTCCCGGGTCGTCAGCGGGAAGCTGCACGTCGAGTTCGTACGCACCGACGTCGGCGAAATCGTGCGGACCGCGGTGGAGTCGTTCGGTCCGCTGGCGCGCGCCCGCGGCGTCACCATCACGGTCGTCGCGGCGCCCAATCTCGTGCCCGTCCTCGGCGATGCGGCGCGACTGCAACAGGTGATCGGCAACCTGTTGTCCAACGCATTGAAGTTCACGCCGTCCGGCGGCCGTGTCGAGATCACGGCCCGGCGCGCGGGCTCGACGATTGATATCGAGGTCTCGGACACCGGTATTGGCATTGCGCCGGAGTTCCTGCCGTTCGTCTTCGATCGCTTCCGGCAAGGGGACAGCACCACGACGCGACTGCATGGCGGGCTTGGACTCGGACTCTCGATTGCGCGGCACCTGGTGGAGCTGCATGGCGGGACGATTCGCGCGGAAAGCGCCGGTGAAGGGCGCGGCGCGAAGTTCACGATCGTGCTGCCGATCCGCGCGCGTGCAGATGGCGCATCATCGATCCAGCAACCGCCCGAACTGCCGCCGGCCGCACTCTCAGGCGTGCGCATCCTCGTCGTCGACGACCAGGAGGAAGCGCGCAGGCTGCTGCACGCGATGCTGGC
Organism: Acidobacteriota bacterium; assembly: GCA_046726015.1. Lineage (GTDB taxonomy): Bacteria > Acidobacteriota > Vicinamibacteria > Vicinamibacterales > 2-12-FULL-66-21 > QHWT01. Next base: position 12,979 of record JBKOZS010000160.1, on the reverse strand, counting down.
GACCGCCGGCGCGCGCGTCAATGGGGCGTCTTCGGCCGGTGAAGCGCGGCGGATCATCGACGAACAGCGTCCAGACGTGCTCGTGTCCGACATCGGTATGCCGGCCGAGGACGGGTACGACTTGATCCGGTCCATTCGACAGCAGGATGACGCACGCGGCCTGCCGCATCTCCCGTCCATTGCGGTTACCGCCTACGCACGTGAAGACGATCGAGACCGCGCGATCGCTGCCGGGTACGATCGTCACGTCAGCAAACCGGTGGACCCCGATACTCTGCTGGAGACGATCGCGACGCTGGTCACACATGGTTCATCCGCGTGAACCACAGCCACGGATCACATGGATCCCACGGATCACACGGATCACCCCGATCATTCGGATCACGCGAATCGTTCGGATAACGAGGATGACGCGGCCTGTTATCGAGACATGACGATCGGCCAGCGGCACCTCCGGCTGCGTGTGCTCGAAGCGCTCGAGCGATGGGCGAAGCAATTTCGATCCCACGAAGATCTCTGGCCGTTCCGTGTCCCGCACGAGCCACTGCGACTGGACGACATCATCCACGAGGCGCTCGCTGACGAAGGGGGGACGCTCGACCCGGTCGCGCTGCGCGCGCGCTCGGTCCTGCGCATGGAGTTTCACGACGGGACGACCTGGGAGGCGTGGGTCATCGCGCTGCCCTCCGGCATCACGCTCTACTGCGACACCGATCGGGACGAGACCCGGATTCTCGCGTCGGTGAAGCGCAGCAACCCGCTCGAAGCGGACCGGTTCTTCCTCGAACTGCTGGCCGAGTCACGCGGTCACCACTTCGGGGTCGAGATGTCGGGCGCTGCCCCGGATCGCGTGCGAACGTCGATCGGCGATCGGGAGTTCCTGGTGGACGTGTTCGTAGAGCTGCTCGAAGGCGCCGACGCGGAGCAGTCAATCAGGAGGGCCCATCGAGCCGGCGACGGAGCGGACTTCCGGGCGGATGTCGAGCAGTGGCTTGGGCACGCGCTTGTGCTCCCTCCTTCCGCGTCCTTGCGCCCAGGACGCCGGCGTCCCCGTCGCCTTCGCGATGAAATCCCGTGAGCGCGGTTCTTTGCGGGGTCTCGTGATCCGTCCTACAGTCTGCCGCGTTACACTAATGCCGTGCTGGCAGTTGCGACGTTCCTCAGCATCATGCTCGTCGGTCAGGCGACCGGTGCCCGCACCGCGGCGCAGTGGACGACGGCCGGGTTCCAGGCGCTCAGAGCCGGGCAAGCGGAGGACGCGGCACACGACTTCGACGAGGCGCTTCGCCTCGATGCACGGAATCCGCTGGCGATGCTTGGTGCAGGGGTCGCCGCGCATCTGCGCGGCAAGACGGACGAAGCGAAACAGGATCTCGCGGGAGCGCTCAGGCTTCAGCCGTCCCTGACAGCGGCGTCGCTCCTTCTCGGCGAACTTCTCTACCGCGAGGCGGACCTTCAGGCTGCGATCGCCGTGTACGAGCAGGCGTTGTCCTTCGCGCCAGCGGAGCCACAGCTGACAACGAAACTCGAGGCCTGGCACCGCGAGGCTGCCGTCCACGACAACTTTTCACAGCGAATCGCGAGTCACTTCACGATCATGTTCGAAGGGCCGCCGGATCAACCTCTGGCGACGCGCGTCGCGGAAATGCTCGAGGCGGCATACTGGCGAATCGGCGGCGCGCTCGGGGCCTATCCTCGCGACGTCGTGCCAGTGATCCTTTATTCAAAGGAGCAGTTCCGCGACGTCACCCAATCGCCCGGATGGGCTGGCGGGCTCTTCGACGGGCGGATTCGCGTACCCGTCGCCGGCAAGATCGACGAGCGCGAGCTCGACCGCGTGCTCGCGCACGAGCTCACGCACGCGATCGTGCGCGGCCTTGCGCCTCGTGGTGTCCCGCAGTGGCTCAACGAAGGACTCGCGGTGCTCTTCGAGCGCGGCTCAGTTGCGATCGACCGTTCACGGATGAGCGACGCACCGCTGATTCCGCTGACACGCCTGGAACGATCGTTTGCCGGACTGTCCGGAGACGATGCGCGTCTCGCCTACGTAGAAAGCGCGGTGGCCACACAAAAACTCATGGAGCTCGGCGGCCCAACCGCGGTCTACAACCTCCTGACGAATATCGGCAACGGCATGACGTTCGAAACGGCGTTCGAACGGGCTCTGCTGATGCGCTACAGCGAGTTCCTGAAAGCATGGGCTGAATGATCCGCGCTTAGGTCCATGATCTTCGACACGCTCGAGTACTCCGATCGATATACGTCGCTACACCCTTTCTTCCGCCGCGCATTCGATGCTCTTGCGACGACCAACTTTGAAATGCTCGAGCCGGGACGGCATGCGATCGACGGCGACCGCATCTATATATCGCTCGATCACAAGAATGGTCGAGGCCGCGAGGGCGCGCGTCTCGAAGCCCATAAGCGCTATATAGACATTCAGTTAACTATCGATGGCGAGGAAGAGATCGGCTGGCGGCCCATCAGCGACTGTCACAAATCGATTACCAAATACGATGCGGCGACGGATGTACAATTCTTCGCAGACCCTCCACGCACATGGGTCCGCGTTCTCCCGGGGTACTTTGCGATCTTTTTTCCTGAAGACGCGCACGCGCCACTCGCCGGACATGGCCCTCTGAAAAAAGCGATCGCGAAGATCGCGATTGAGGAAGTCCTTCGCCAGGATGACTTCCGAAAATAATTTTCGGGTTCGTCACAGACTGGCGCTTCGGATCGTCCGTTCCGCGGTAGGATGCGCTTTCACCTTGGGTAATTAGTTTCCGGAGGCATCGGGGCAATGGGACTCGAGTGTGCCCGATGGCGCGCTGCATTGGTGCGCCTTGGGCGGCTGTCGATTCGTGCGTGCGCGGTCCTGCCCGTCGCGGTCATCGCGGCGATCGCGGGCTCGCGCGTGTACGGTGCGCAGCAACCGCCAGCGCCAGCTGCACAGCTCCCCGCAACCGCGTTCGCGGAGATCGAAGCTCTCATCCAAGAGAAAGAGTCCCGCTCTCCGATCGAACAGAAGATCGACTCGCAGCTTATTTATGAGCTGAAGATGCGGTCGGGCGTGGCGATTGCCGCCGGCATCACTCGTCTCGCGACCGACGTGCCTTACGCGAACGATGGGCATGCGATCGTGGACGTGACCGCGAAGCCGTCGAGCGATATCACGGCGACGCTCGCGGCGGTTGGCGCCGAGATCGTGTCCTCCTCGGACGATCGCACGAGCATTCGGATTCACATCCCAATCGAACGGATAGAAACGCTTGCCGCACATCCCGATGTACTGTTCATCCAGCCGCGGCAGGAGGCGAAGACATCGGGAACAGTCCGCCGCGGCGCAACGTCGACCTTCAATCAACGGGCACGAGCGGTGGCGCGCGCCATTTCCAGCGCGGCAGGCGCGCAGGATTTTCTGACCAGCATCACGGCAACGAACACCGGCCAGGGCAGCCGCAGTTCCGAGGGAGACATCACGCACCTCGCGTTTGCCGCGCGTGCGGCATTCGGTGCGCGAGGCGCAGGTGTGAAAATCGGCGTGCTCTCGGATGGTGTGGTGAGCCTGGCCTCGAGCCAGGCTCTTGGAGATCTCGGTCCGGTCACGGTTCTGCCAGGCCAGGCGGGCGAGGGGGATGAAGGCACCGCAATGCTCGAGATCATCCACGATCTCGCGCCTGAAGCGCAGTTGTTCTTTGCAACCGGCACCAGTGGCATCGGGCAGTTCGCGGAGAATATCCGCGCACTGCAAGCCCAGGGTTGCCACATCATCGTTGATGACGTGTTTTATTTCGTGGAGTCCCCTTTCCACGACGGCCAGGCAGACGGGGTGACCTCCCAACTCAATCAGGGCATCGTGACGCAGGCGGTCAACGTCGTAACGGCGGCCGGCGTGCTGTATGTTTCCTCCGCGAACAATTCAGGCAACTTGAACGAGGGGACGTCAGGAACCTGGGAGGGAGACTTCTCGGACGGCGGACCGATTGTCACACCCAACGGCGCCAGTGCCCGTCTGCACAGTTTCGGCGAGAGCCAGGTCATCAACCCCATCCTCACCAGTAGCGTCGAGCCCATCAACTTGTACTGGCCCGATCCCTTGGGCGCGTCGAGCAGCGACTACGATCTGTTCCGCGGTGTAGTCGTGAACAGTCGATTGGTAGTCCGCGCCGCGTCCACGAACCCTCAAAGCGGGTCACAGGACCCATTCGAGGAGGTCCGAGGACCTTCGACACCGGGAGAAGTCATCGTCATCACCAAAAGGGTGTCGGCGCAGCCGCGCTTCCTTCACCTCGATCTGAACGGTGGACGCCTGGCGATCGCGACCGCCGGACAATTGCACGGACACGCGCAAGCTGCGGGCGCGCTCGCCGTGGCCGCCACCCCCGCGCTCGCACCGTTTCCGTCGCCGTTCAACGCCGGCAACGTTGTCGAGGCGTTCAGCTCGGATGGACCCCGGCGTCTGTTCTTCAACGCGGCAAACCAACCTTATACACCGGGCAACCTGCTCTCGACCGGGGGCATCGTGCGCCAGAAGCCGGATGTAACGGCGGCCGATGCCGTGCAGGTCACAGGAGTCGGCGGCTTCGGCAGTCCGTTTTTCGGCACGTCTGCAGCCGCGCCACACGTCGCAGCCATCGCGGCACTTCTCAAGTCCGCGATGCCGGCCAAGACGGCCCAGGAGATACGCCAGGCATTGCTCGCAACGGCCATCGACATCGAAGCACCGGGCGTCGATCGTGATTCCGGTGCGGGAATCATCATGGCGACCGATGCGCTGCGTGCGCTCGGCGCGGATGGAACGGCTCTCGTCGAGATCCCCAGCGTGCAGGCATTCGACAATCCAGGCAATGGCAACGGCTCACCTGAAGCGGGTGAAGGTGCGCGCCTGGTCCTCCCGCTGGCGAACTACGGGAACGCGATCGCAACCGGCGTGACAGCCTCTCTCGCGACATCGACGCGAGGGATCACGATCGAACAAGAGTCGACCCGTTCGTACGGCAACATCGCCATCGGCGGCTCGACGGAGGCGGCAGCGTTCCTGTTTACGATCGCCAGCGAGTTCCCGTGTCCCGCGTCCGCCTCGTTTACGCTGACGGTGAACTACGCCGGCCTGACGAACCCGCGCGTGCTCGAATTCGAGGTCCCGATCGGGGTCACGTCGTACCGCATCTCGAAGAAACTGGACGGCACGGCTGCGCCCGCGTCCGCCGGGGTCGCGACGTTCACCGGTCTGCAGGCGTTCCGCCTGACGCGCGATGCCATCGCCAGCACGTGCGGCGAACAGAAGATCACGCCTCCACCCGCTACGAATCCGCCTGGAAGTACGACCCGGCAATTCGAAGCGTATGCATTCAACACCTGCTCGCAGAGCGAGCCGTCGTGCGTGACGGTGAACCTGCAGGGGACGGACGCGATCAACCTGTTTTCCGCGGCCTATTCACCGTCGTTCAACCCCATCAACGTGCAGGAGAACTACAGGGCGGACCCGGGTGCGAGCTCGGCATTTCGGACGTTCTCCTTCGACCATCCGGGCGGCGGGCAGCCCTTCACCATTGACGTGCACGACGTCGCGCCGGGGCAGCCGTCGCAGACCGCCTACACGCTCACGGTGACGGGCGCGTGCATGGGTGCCTGCGATCCGCCGAACCACGTCCCGGTCGCGAAAGCGACAGACGTCATCGTTGCCGCTGGCACCGACGTCTGTAGTGCTGATGCGTCAATTGACGATGGTTCGTCCGATGCCGATGGCGAGGCGCTCGTTCTCAAGCAGTTCCCCGCCGGACCCTATCCTCTCGGCTCAACCCCGGTGCTGCTGACCGTCACTGATTCGAAGGGCGCGTTCAGCCAGGCAACGGGCGTCGTTACGGTTGTCGATCAAACGCCACCGTCGATCACGAACCTCGTGATCACCCAGACGCCGCTGCGCACGAATCGCGACTGGATTGCGGTGACGGTCGACTACGATTCACCAGACAACTGCAGCGCAGCAACATGTGTGTTGTCCGTTGTCGACCTGTCTCGAGCCCTCACCACGAACACCACGAACACGTCGACCTCCGGTCGGACGGGCACTCAATCGTCGGGCACCTACAGCGACGATGACGATAACCAGGGTCTGAGTTTCATCATCGCCGACGCGCATCATGTGCAGTTGAACGCAGATCGTTCGGGCAAGGGCAGCAGCCGCACGTACACGATTACCGTGACCTGCACGGACGCGTTGGGGAATCAGACAAGCAAGAGCGTGAACGTCACGGTCCGTCGCGAATAACCACCTCGTCACGTACCGAACGACACGGAAACGAGTACCGCACGAAACCCACCAGAAGCTTGTACAATTCGCGGTGATGGAGGTGCACGTGGACCGCGTTGCCTTTCTTGGTACAGGTTTGCTCGGATCCGGGATGGTCGAGCGCGCCCTGGCGTCGGGCCTCGCCGTCACGGTATGGAACCGCACCGCGTCGAAGGCGCGCGCGCTCGAAGCGCATGGCGCGACCGTCGCCAACTCGCCAGCAGAGGCAGTCGCGGGCGCGGATCGTGTGCACTTCGTGCTCCAGGATGACGCAGCGGTCGATGAGGTCCTGGAACAGATCGCGCCGGCGCTGAAGCGCGGGACCATCGTGATCGATCATTCGACAACCTCGCCGGCAGGGACGAAGGCCCGGTTCGAACGCGCACGCCCGCGCGGCATCAGGTTCATGCACGCACCGGTGTTCATGTCGCCGCAGATGGCACGTGAAGGCGCCGGCCTGATGATGATCTCGGCCGCGCAGGCCGATTACGAGGCGGTCCGCGCCGCGCTGGAGAACATGACCGGTGAGGCGTGGTACCTCGGCGAGCGTTCCGATCTCGCGGCCGCGTACAAGCTGTTCGGAAACGCCATGCTATTCGCCATCAGCGGCGGCCTGGCGGACATCCTCGCGATAGCCACCGCCAACAACATCTATCCACCGGATGCGCTTCAGGTGTTCTCGAAGTGGTCGTTCGCCGCGCCAGTGCTCGCGCGCGGCCAGCGGATGGCGCGCGGCGATTTCTCACCAAGCTTCGCCCTGTCAATGGCCCGCAAGGACGTGCGGCTGATGCTCGAGGCCGCGGACGGCAAACCGCTCGTCGCGCTACCCGCGATTGCCAGGCGGATGGACGAAGTGATTGCTGCAGGGCACGGCGGGGACGATCTCGCGGCCATCGCCGCGCCGGTGCTCGAGGCCGCGAAAACCTCCTAAGTCCGATCGAGATCGGGCAGCCACTGCTTGATCGCCCGCTTGATGTCGTTCGGCGCCAGGCGTTCGCGAGACGCGCGTTCGATGAGCGCGGGCAGCTCGGCATCGGACGCGAAGCGCAGCGCAACCACCTGCTTGATCCCGAGCGCCGCCAGCATCCGCTGTTGCTCCGGCGTCAGGAGCGGCATGCCGCGCACCCGCATCTCCAGCCGGATGACCCGATCCTGCAGCTTCGTCGTGTAAACGCGGCTGATGCTGAGCAGCACCGCCACCGCGCCAATCAGGCCGCCAAGCCCGATCGCCATCGTCGCGCGGCCGCCGATGAGAAACCAGCGCAACGCAAAGGCCACGATTGCGATGGCAAGGAATACTCCCCCGACGAGCGTCATCGTCGGGCGGTGTGCATGACGTTCGAAGGACTGCGTGGGCATCGGCGCGCATTATACCGGCGCCCGACAGGGCGCGCGGCCGTGTAAAATCGCCGCACCACCAAAGGAGATCCCGTGAAGCGTCCTGCCGTCTGGATCGTGCTCGCGCTCGTCTCGATCGGCGCCGCCTTCGTTGGCTTCCGCTACTTCCCTCAGGCGTTCTCGATCGTGGCGCTCGACATCACGATGGACCGCGATCGCGCCCTCGAAGGCGCCCGGGCGATCATGGCGCGCGATCGGCTCGGGCCATCCGGCTACCGGCAGGCCGCATCGTTCGCGCTCGACGATCAGGCGCAGACGTTCGTGGAGCTCGAAGGCGGCGGCAAGGATGCGTTCACGAACATGATGCGCAGCGGGCTCTACTCCGCTTACACGTGGCGCGTGCGGCAGTTCCAGGAAGGAGAAACCAACGAGACGACCATCCGCTTCACAGCCGATGGCTCGCCATACGGGTTCGTCGAGAAGCTGAGAGAAGACGCGCCGGGAGCGGCGCTGGATGGCGCGGCCGCACGGCAGATCGGCGAGCGGGACGCCAGCGCACGGTGGAACATCGATTTCTCGCGTTACGTGCTCGTCGAACAGGGGCAGGAGCGGCGCCAGGGCGGACGCGTCGATCACACGCTGACCTACGAACGTCCCTCACCCACGCTGAACGAAGGCCGGTATCGTCTCCGCGTCGTCGTCTCCGGCGATCGGCTCACCGAGGTCGCGCGCTTCATCAAGATCCCCGAGGCGTTCACCCGACGCTACGAGAGCATGCGGGCGGCAAACGAGGCGATCGGCATCGGCTCGGTCGTCGGCATGGCGCTCCTCTACGTCCTCGGCGGCATCGGTGTCGGCCTCTTTTTCATGATGCGCAAGCGGTGGGTGCTGTGGAAGCACGCGGCCGTCTGGGGCACGCTGGTCGGGCTGATGCAGGCGCTCGCCGCGATCAACGAACTCCCGTTGATCTGGATGACGTATGACACGGCGCTTCCGCGGTCGACGTTCCTCGGCCAGCAGATCGCGCTGGTCATGGCCGGGTTCCTCGGCTTTTCGGTGTTCTTCGCGCTGTCGTTCATGGCGGCGGAGACGCTGACCCGGCGGGCGTTCGGTCATCATCCGCAGTTCTGGCGGGTGTGGTCGAAAGAGCCAGGCGCGTCGGTGCAGATCCTCGGACGAACGGTGGGCGGATATCTCCTCGTCAGCGTGTTCTTCGCGTACGACGTGTTGCTGTATCTCGTCGCGACGAAGACGCTCGGATGGTGGTCGCCATCCGAAGCGCTGCTTCACCCGGACGTCCTCGCCACCTACGTGCCCTGGCTCTCGGCGGTTGCAAACTCGTTCCAGGCGGGGTTCTGGGAGGAGGCGCTCTTCCGCGCGGTGCCGATCGCGGGTGCGGCACTGATCGGCGAACGCCTCGGTCAGCGGCGGTTGTTCCTCGTGCTCGGCTTCATCGTGCAGGCCATCATTTTTGGTGCGGGGCACGCGCCGTATCCGAACCAGCCGTCATTTGCGCGTCCGGTGGAGCTGATCCTGCCGTCGGTTGGCTTCGGCCTGCTCTACGTCTACTTCGGGCTGCTGCCCGGCATCATCCTGCACTTCGTCTTCGACGTCGTGTGGTTCGCGCTCCCAATCTTCCTGGCGCAGGCGCCGGGCGTCTGGTTCCAGCAGGCGATGGTCATCGTGATGACGCTGGTGCCGGTGTGGGTCGTGCTTTGGCGTCGCGTTCAGGTTGGCCGATGGACCGAGCTGTCACCAAGCGAGCTGAATCAGGCGTGGGTACCGCCAGCCGGGGAAACCACGGTTGCCGTTCCAACCGTCTCGCATGGTGTGCTCGGCGCGCGGGCACGAACGGCGTGGCTCGCGACTGGCGCTGCCGGTCTGGTTGTACTGCTGGTTGTCCCCTTTATTTTGCAAAAAAGGGGGCTGTCCCCTTTATTTGTGACACGGCCGGAGGCGGAGGCTTTGACGCGGCTGGCGATCGCGGGGCGCGACGTGATGTTGCCGCCGCCCTGGCGCGTGCTGCCAGTCCCGGATGACGGCAGCCGAGGACCGCACGAGTTCGTCTCGGAAACTGCCGGCGAAGCGCGACGGGAGGAATTGCTCGGGCGCTACCTGCCGGGACCACGCTGGCTCGTTCGCGCCGTCACGTTCCAGGGCGACGTCGCTGATCGCGCCGAGGAATGGCAGGCGTACGTCACACCGTCGCGCGAGGTTCGCGGCCTGCAGCACAAGCTGCCCGAAGGACGCCCGGGGGCGTCGCTAGACGAGGCGTCAGCGCGCGCGATCGCGGTGGGCGCGATCAGCGATGCGTTTGCGCTCCGCCAGGATCAGCTGAAAGAGATTTCCGCCAGGCCGTCAAAGCTGAAGGCACGCACCGACTGGACGTTCACCTTTGTCGACACGACAGTCACGCCGCTTCCACAGGGAGAGCCGCGCATCACCGTGCAGATCTCGGGTGACGAGGTGGCCTCTGCCGGACGGTTCGTGTTCGTTCCAGAGGAGTGGGAGCGCCGGCAGCGGGCAGCCGACACGCGCAACCTGATCGTGAGAATCCTGCAGACGCTGGTGTTCGCGGCGTTGACGGTTGGCGCGGGGGTTGGTGGGATGATCGCCTGGAGCCGCCGCCGTTACTCCCCACGCCTGTTCCTCGCAGGCGCGCTCCTCATGCTTGTCGTCTCGATCGCGAGGAGTGCCAACGGTTGGCCGACGATGCTTGCGTCGCTGACCACCGCCGCACCGCTCCAGCTCCAGTTGCTTGGCGTCATGGGCATTGCACTTGTCGGCCTGACGCTGATCTCGGTTCTCGTCGGATTGACGCTGGGCGCACTCCCTCACGCCGTGCGCACGTCGGCAGTCATTCCGGAGCCTGACGCGCTGCGACTCGGTGTTGCCGCAGGACTGGCGGGCGCCGCGGCAACCGCGATCGGCGCGGCACTCCGCACGCCAGCCTGGGCCAGCTTTCCGGACCTGTCCGCGCTCGGCACGCAGATCCCGATGCTGCAGGTCGCCATCAATCCAATTACCGGCTTTCTCACGCGCATGGCGGTAACCACCGCGCTTCTCGCCGTCATCGAGCAATTCACGTTCGGCTGGACGAAGCGCCGTGCTCTTGCGATCGGCGCGCTTGCCATCGTCGGCTTCCTCGCGAGCGGCTTGCCGGCGGGCTCTCACCTGGCCGGATGGGTCCTCGGCGGCATCGTGACCGCGGCGGCATTGATTGCCGCGTACGCGACGCTGCTGCGCTTCGACCTCACGCTCGTACCGCTCGCAATCGCGACGCTGACGATCGCCGGAACGCTCGCCCGCGGCGCCGAGCGGGCACACCCGGGCGCGCTGATCGGATCCTTGGTTGCCGCGGTGCTCGTTGCGGCGCTGGCGTTGTGGTGGTTCCGCGCGCTGCGGCGCGCGAGACTCGCTGTGGATGCGGGAGAAGCGCACGTGCGGGTGTGACCTGTCTCGGTTGGCGACCGCGCACGGAGTGGAGGCGTTTTGGTCAGACTCGGAAGCCAGGACAGGCCAGCTCGGCAGCGAGCGTCCGATGCAAGTCAGATATTAGGAGTCGGATTGGATGAAGTGGGTGCCTCATCTACCCACTAAAGCCCAGGCTCATCCTGACTTCGGCACAACGGCCGGTAAAGTTCCACAATACAAGGCCCACCGAGCCTGTTCACGCCGTTACAGCACGGGTATCAAAGTTGCTTCGTGACGGGCGGTACCCCTGCGTGCTGGAGCGAATCGACGATGCGAACAAGTGCGCTGAGACCTTCCATTACGCCTACGCCGCGAGTGGCGACCATCCCGGCGCAGGAAGATGCGCGGCCAAAACTCGTAACGGTTCAACAGGACGGCGCCGCGTCTATCCCACTCGATTTGTCCATCATCGTTCCCACGTACAACGAGCGCCCGAACATCAGAGAGCTGATCGCACGCGTCGAACGAGCGGCACAAGGACTGTGCTGGGAAATGATCTTTGTCGATGACGACTCGCCCGACGGCACGAGCGACGAGATCAGGGCGATCGCCGCTCGAGACAGGCGTATACGCTGCATTCGCCGAATCGGCCGTCGTGGCCTCTCGTCCGCGTGCATCGAGGGGATGTTGGCCAGCGCTGCGCCAACGATGGTCGTGATGGATGCCGATCTTCAACACGACGAAAGCAAGATCCCCGAAATGTTCGAGGCCCTGCACGCCCAGGACGCGCAACTGGTGATCGCGTCACGCTACATCGAAGGGGGCGCGGTCGGCGAGTGGAACAAAACTCGCGCGACGATGAGCCGCATCGCTACCCGCATCAGCCAAATCGTCTGCCGTCAGTCGATCGGCGATCCGATGAGCGGCTTCTTCATGGTCCGTGCGGACACGCTCGAGAGCTGTGTACGTCGACTGTCGGGGAAAGGCTTCAAGATTCTGCTGGACATCGTCGCGTCAGCGCCGGATCGATTGCGTGTCGCCGAAGTGCCCTACACGTTCAGGCAGCGTCTGCACGGCGAGAGCAAGTTGGACAGTCTCGTCCTGTGGGACTTTGGAATGTTGCTGGCTGAGAAGACCATCGGGCGATATGTGCCGGTCCGGTTCCTCGCGTTCAGCATCGTCGGCGGCGCCGGTGTGCTCGTGCACATGGCGACGCTTGCCGCCCTGCGCCTCGCGCAAGTCAGCTTCGTGAATGCCCAGACGGTCGCGACGATCGTGGCGATGGTGTTCAATTTCTGGATGAACAACCTGTTGACCTATCGCGATCGGCGGCTGCGCGGAATCAAGTGGCTGACCGGCCTGGTTTCGTTCATGGTCGCGTGCGGCCTCGGCGCGGTCGCGAATGTCGGCATCGCTTCGTACCTCTTCCACTCTCATACGCAGTGGGTGCTCGCGGCGCTCGCCGGCATCGCGGTCGGGGCCGTCTGGAACTACGCGATCACACAGCTCTACACCTGGGGACAGGGTCGGTCGCGCGACGGCTCGTAGCGGCGCTCGATCGCTGACCTCGATCAGGGAGTATCTGCGTCTTGAAAAAAATGCGGTTCGTGTCGTCCTTGGGCTCGTCACCCGCGAGCTCAAACGCCCGCCTTCGTCGCATGCTGTGGTTGTTCGGGCTCACCGTCCTCGTGCGGGTCGTGTATTTCATCGTCATGTCACCATACTCGCCAGACTGGAGTCCTCAGCCAATTCAGCGGAATGGATTTCTGACGATCGCGCGGCATATCGTGGCGGGCGAGGGGATGAGCACCACAGATCTGCTCACGTATTATCCGGTCGGTCGGCTGGTGCCAACGGCCGCAAGAAGTCCACTGCCAATCCTCGCATTTGCCGGCGCCTTATCGATCCTGGGTTCTCACTGGTATTACCCGCTGC